>JAJLKJ010000039.1:0-28616 GCA_033839185.1 Gammaproteobacteria bacterium | reverse complement strand
CATCGCGACCGGTGAGCAGCTTGCCGTTGAGCAGCAGGGTGTCGCCCGGCTGCCAGGTCTGCACTTCTTCCGGGGTCACGGTATCCAGGTTGACGCGCTTGACGTTGTCCCCCGCCTCGCGAGTGATCTCGGGCCAATCCTCGAGCTTCGGCGCCGGCAGAGCCGCCGGGCCGCTGCCGTCCAGCGTGAAATGGGCATGGCGCGTGGCGGCACAGTTGGGAATGATCGCCACCGGCTTGTTGGCGGCGTGGGTCGGGTAGTCCTTGACCTTGATGTCGAGCACCGTGGTCAAGCCGCCCAGGCCCTGGGCGCCGATACCGCTCTTGTTGACCTTGTCGAACAGCTCCAGGCGCAGCTCCTCGGCGCGGTTGGACGGGCCGCGGGCCTGCAGTTCCTGGATGTCGATGGGGTCGAGCAGCGCTTCCTTGGCGATCTCCATGGCCTTCTCGGCGGTACCGCCGATGCCGATGCCAAGCATGCCGGGCGGACACCAGCCGGCGCCCATCTTGGGCAGCTGCTCGAGCACCCAATCGACCACGTTGTCGGAGGGGTTGAGCATGGCGAACTTGCTCTTTGCCTCGCTGCCGCCGCCCTTGGCCGCGACGTGTACTTCGACGGTGTCACCCGGCACCAGCTTGTGATGGATCACCGCAGGCGTATTGTCGCCAGTATTCTTGCGCGCTCCGTCAGGGTCGGCCAGCACCGACGCGCGCAGCACGTTGTCTGGGTAGTTGTAGGCACGGCGCACACCTTCGTTGATCATGTCGTCGAGGCTCATGTCGGCCTCGAAGCGTACGTTCATGCCAACGTGGACGAACACGGTGACGATACCGGTGTCCTGGCAGATCGGGCGATGCCCCATGGCGCACATGCGCGAGTTGATCAGGATCTGGGCAATGGCATCCTTGGCCGCCGGGTTCTCCTCCCGCTCGTACGCCGCCGCCATGGCATCGATGAAATCCTTGGGATGGTAGTAGGAGATGTACTGCAGGGCGTCGGCGACGCTCTGGATCAGATCGTCCTGGCGAATCACGGTCATGTGCAAGGAACTCCTCGGCAGTGTCGGCATGCCCGCTCTCTGGGTTCGCGGCGCGAAGCGGCGGGTTCGATCGGGGGCGAATTATACCGTATCGCGGCCTGCTCGACAGGTTCATGCCGCCAAGGTCGAACGCACGTTGTTAGTGATAAAGAAAGATAACGGTATAAATACAGACTACCCGGCTTGGCAGCTTGGGCAGCGATACAGCCGGCGCGAGCCGACCATCAACCGTTCGATCGGCGTGCCGCAGGCATGGCAAGGACGTCCGTCACGCTCGAACACGGCGAATCGACACAGCCGCCGGCTCTCGCCCTGCCGCTTGGCGGCGGCCGCCCACTCGGCGCGGTTGGTCACGCCGGCCTGCTCATAAGCCTGTCGGGTCACATCGAGAATGGCCTGCGCCAGCCGTGCCTGCCGCTCGGCGCTCAAGTCCACCATGCGGGCCGCAGGTGGCAGCCCGGCGAAGAACAGGATCTCGGAGCGCAAGTAGTTGCCGATGCCGGCGAAAGGCGCCTGGTCGAGTAGCAGGCCACCCAGCCGACGACGCGCGAAGCGCGGCTCGGCCAGGCGCGCCAGGGCCTGCTCCGGCGTGACACCGTGAGTCAGCAGATCGGGGCCGAGCCGGGAGAGAAACGGATGCTCGTTGAGCTTCCCGGCCGGCCACAGCGAGACATCCGAAGCACTGTAGAGGCTGGCCGAACGCCCTTCCGCCGTCAGCCGCACGCGCAGCGAGCGTTCGGTATCGGGCTCGCGCTCGGCGTCGTGCAGCTTCCACACGCCGTAGAGCTGGTTGTGGGAATAGAGCACGCGACCGTCGTCGAAGCGCGTGAGCAGTGCCTTGCCCCAGCTGTCTACCGCCGTGACCTCACGACCCACCAGCGAATCCGCCTCGGCGGCAAGCTCAGGAAAGGCGAACCACACCGACTCCAGCCGCCTGCCGGCAAGCTGCTCGTGCAGGCGGTCGGCGGCACGGCGAATCTCAGGGCCTTCGGGCATCGTGACTCCAAGTTAAGAATGCGGGTACGCAGCGAGAGGCGCCGGGAACAGGACGTAGAGGGGGACTTTTGCCAGGGGTGAGGAGCATCGCTCCGAACGGGCTGGCCATGGATGGCCAGCCCCGGTCCTGCAAGCGGAGCAGGATGCGAGAGCGAAGCAGGGCAAAAGTAGCGCCCAGGGATGGGTTTACAGCGCCCCCTCGCAGCCCTGTCGACGAAAAGCCTCGAGCAAACAGACTATCCAAGCGCCAACTGCCGCTCCTTGAGCTCATGCAGCCGGTCGCGCAGCCTGGCCGCCTCCTCAAACTCCAGGTTCTGGGCCGCCTCGAACATGGCATCCTCAACTCGCGAGACCTCCTTGACCAGGTCGGTCGGCGAGAGCTCGGAGATATCGTAGATTGCCGCGCCCTCGGCTACCTTGCGCTCGCTGCGGCGCCCCTTGCCCTTGCGCCCCGGCGCCTGGGCGGCTTCCATGATGTCGGCCACCGAGCGGGTCACGGTGGTCGGCGTGATGCCGTGTTTCTCGTTGTGGGCGATCTGCTTGGCGCGGCGCCGCTCGGTCTCGTCGATGGCGCGGCGCATGGAGTCGGTCACGCGGTCGGCGTAGAGGATCGCCTTGCCGTGGGCGTTGCGTGCCGCCCGGCCGATGGTCTGGATCAGCGAGCGCTCGTTGCGCAGGAAGCCCTCCTTGTCGGCATCGAGGATCGCCACCAGCGAGACCTCGGGGATGTCGAGGCCCTCGCGCAGCAGGTTGATGCCCACCAGCACATCGAACTTGCCCAGGCGCAGGTCGCGGATGATCTCCACCCGCTCCACCGTATCGATGTCCGAGTGTAGGTAGCGCACCCGCACGTCGTGTTCGTCGAGGTACTCGGTGAGGTCCTCCGCCATGCGCTTGGTCAGGGTGGTGACGAGTACCCGCTCGCCCACCTCGGCGCGCAGGCGAATCTCGGAGAGCAGGTCGTCGACCTGGGTCGAGGCCGGACGCACCTCGATCTCGGGATCGACAAGCCCGGTGGGGCGCACCACCTGTTCCACCACCTGGCCGGCGTGCTCGGCCTCGTAGGGCCCCGGGGTGGCCGAGACGAAGATCGTCTGCGGGCAGATGCGTTCCCACTCCTCGAAGGTCATCGGGCGGTTGTCCAGCGCCGAGGGCAGGCGGAAGCCGTACTCGACCAGGGTCTCCTTGCGCGAGCGGTCACCCTTGTACATGCCGCCGACCTGAGGAACGCTGACGTGGGATTCGTCGATGAACAGCAGCGCGTCGTCCGGCAGGTAGTCGAAGAAAGTGGGCGGCGGCTCTCCGGGATTGCGGCCCGAAAGATAGCGCGAGTAGTTCTCGATGCCGTTGCAGTAGCCCAGCTCGTTCATCATCTCCAGGTCGTAGAGGGTGCGCTGCTCGAGCCGCTGCGCCTCCACCAGACGGTCGTTCTTGCGCAGCCATTCGAGGCGCTCGACCAGCTCGACCTTGATCGCCTCGGCGGCCGAGATGATCGTCTCCCGCGGCGTCACGTAGTGGCTCTTGGGATAGATCGTCATGCGCGGCACCTCGCCGCGGGTTTCGCCGGTGAGCGGATCGAACAGGCGGATCGAGTCGATCTCGTCGCCGAACAGCTCCACCCGTACCGCCTCCTCGTCGGAATCGGCCGGATAGATGTCGATCACGTCGCCTCGCACCCGGTAGGTAGCGCGTTTGAAGTCCATGTCGTTGCGGGTGTACTGCAGCTCGGCCAGGCGGCGCAGGAAGCTGCGCTGATCGATCAGCTCGCCGCGGGTGAAGTGCAGGCGCATCTTCAGGTACTGGTCAGGATCGCCCAGGCCGTAGATCGCCGATACCGAGACCACGATCAGCGCATCGCGCCGCTCGAGCAGTGCCTTGGTCGCCGAGAGCCGCATCTGCTCGATGTGCTCGTTGATCGAGGCGTCCTTCTCGATGAAGGTGTCGGAGGCCGGCACATAGGCCTCGGGCTGGTAGTAGTCGTAGTAGGAGACGAAGTACTCCACCGCATTGTGCGGGAAGAACTCCTTCATCTCGCCGTAGAGCTGGGCCGCCAGGGTCTTGTTCGGCGCCATGATGATGGTCGGGCGCTGCACCCGCTGGATGACGTTGGCGATGGTGAAGGTCTTGCCCGAGCCCGTCACCCCGAGCAGGGTCTGGTACATGAGCCCGTCCTCGAGCCCCTCGCTGAGCTTGCGGATGGCCTCCGGCTGGTCGCCGGCGGGGGTGTACTGGGTCTCGAGATGGAACAGCTGGTCTGACATTTCGGGCTTTCGGCGGGCAAATCGGCGGTGGCGCGGTCTTATCTGCGGCGAGAAGTTACAGTATCATTGAACGTTCATGACCGCACACATCTTCACTGACGGAACCGCTCCTTTGGACATCAAACTTTCGTCGCGCGTTCAACGCGTCAAGCCCTCCCCCACCCTCGCCGTCACCGCGCTGGCCGCACAGCTGCGCGCCGAGGGCCGCGACATCATCGGCCTGGGCGCCGGGGAACCCGACTTCGACACCCCGGAGCACATCAAGCAGGCCGCCATCGAGGCGATCAGCGCCGGCCAGACCAAGTACACGGCCGTGGACGGCACGCCCGCGCTGAAGGACGCGATTATACGCAAGTTCCAGCGCGACAACGGGCTGGCGTACACGCCGGACCAGATCCTGGTGTCCTGCGGCGGCAAGCAGAGCTTCTTCAACCTGGCCATGGCCCTGCTCGACCCGGGTGACGAGGTCATCATCCCTGCGCCCTACTGGGTCTCCTACCCGGACATGGTGCTGCTGGCCGACGGCAAGCCGGTGATCCTGCAGGCCGGCCAGGACCAGGGCTTCAAGCTCACCCCGGAGCAGCTGGAGGCGGCCATCACGCCGAAGACCCGGCTGCTGGTGCTTAACAGCCCCTCCAACCCCACCGGGGTGGCCTACAGCCGCGAGGAATTCGTCGCGCTGGGCGAGGTGCTGCGCCGCCATCCGGACATCCTCATCGCCACCGACGACATGTACGAGCACATCCTGTTCGGCGGCGAGGCCTTCGTGAACATCGTCATGGCCTGCCCGGACCTGTACGAGCGCACCATCGTGCTCAACGGCGTCTCCAAGGCCTACTCGATGACCGGCTGGCGCATCGGCTATGCCGGCGGCCCGAAGGCACTCATCGGCGCGATGAAGAAGATCCAGTCGCAGAGCACCTCCAACCCGACCTCGATCTCGCAGGCCGCCTCGGTGGCCGCACTCGACGGTGACCAGGCCTGTGTGGGCGAGATGCTCGCTGCCTTCGAGCAGCGCCACCGCTTCGTGGTGGACAGCCTCAACGCTATCGACGGCATCGAGTGCCTGCCCTCGGACGGCACCTTCTACTCCTTCCCCAACGTGGAAGGCGTGATCGCACGCATGGACGGCATCAACAACGACACCGAACTCGCCCAGCTGCTGCTGGAAAAGGTCGGCGTCGCGCTGGTACCGGGCTCCGCCTTCGGCACCGAGGGCCATCTGCGCCTGTCGTTCGCCACCAGCATGGAAAACCTGGAAAAGGCCCTGGCGCGCATCGCCCAGGCCGTGTCCGGCTGAACCGGAATCGGAGTTGACCGCCCCCCCCAAAATCATTAGGATAGCGGCCTTTCTTCCCCGGTAGCTCAGTCGGTAGAGCGGGTGACTGTTAATCACTAGGTCGGCGGTTCGAGCCCGTCCCGGGGAGCCATATACGTTGAAGGCCTCGACAGCGATGTCGGGGCCTTTTTCGTTTCGCAGCGCCGAGGGCTCTCACCGCCTTCGGGGTTGATGCGCGCCTTCCCTGGCGCGCACCCTGCGGGCGCTGCGCGTCCAAATCCGTTCCCGACGGATTTGTCGAGCCCGTCCCGGGGAGCCATCTATACGTTGAAGGCCCCGACAGCGATGTCGGGGCCTTTTTCGTTCCGACTGGCGTTTTTGCCACAGAGGACACAGAGGTGGAGGGACTCATCAGCGACTTGCTCGTGAAGCTGGCCTCTCAATCCGCCCCTCCCCGCGCATGTTTTCTCTGTGTCCTCTGTGCCCTCCGTGGCAGCATTCGCCTTACTCAGATTCTTTGAAAGCTCGCCAGCCTCGCGGCTGCGGGTCCCTTTCTCAGTCCGCCAGGGCAGCGGCGTGCAGGGCGAGGTGTTCGCCGATGAAGCTGGCGATGAAGTGATAGCTGTGGTCATAGTCGGGCTGCATGCGCAGGTCGAGTGCGACACCGGCCCGGGCGCAGGCGGCCTCGAGGTCCTGCGGGTACAGCTGTTCGGCCAGGAACTCGTCGGCCGTCCCCTGATCGATGCGGATGGGCGGGGCCCCGGGGGCCAGCCGCGCGCCGGCCGCCACCAGGCAGGTGGCGTCGTAGGCCTCCCACGGGCGGCGGTCGTCGCCCAGGTAGGCGCCGAAACAGCCCTCGCCCCAGGGGCTGACCACCGGATGCGCGATCGGCGCGAAGGCCGACACGGAGCGGTAGCGCGCCGGATTGCGCAGTGCGACCACCAGCGCCCCGTGCCCACCCATGGAGTGGCCGCAGACGGAACGCCGATCCGCCATCAGGGGCAGCTCCCGTTCGATCAGCGCCGGCAGCTCCTCGACCACGTAGTCATACATCCGGTAATGGCCCGCCCAGGGGGCCTGGGTAGCGTTGACGTAGAAGCCCGCACCCTGGCCCAGGTCGTAGCGTTCAGGCACATCGGGCACACCGGTCCCACGCGGACTGGTATCCGGAAACACCAGCGCGATGCCGAGCTCGGCGGCATAGCGCTGCGCCCCGGCCTTGGTACGCGCATTGTCGTCGGTGCAGGTGAGGCCCGACAGCCAGTACACGGCGGGCACCGGCCCCGCCTCCGCCGCCGGCGGCAGGTAGACCGAGAAGGTCATCGGGCAGGCACAGGCGCTGGAGTCGTGACGGTAGCGGTTGAGCCAGCCGCCGGACTCGCGTATCGATTCGATCAGTTCCATGCCGGCCCCCTCAGAACAGAATCACGGAACGAATGCTCTTGCCTTCGTGCATCAGGTCGAAGGCCGTGTTGATCTCTTCCAGCGGCATGGTGTGGGTGACGAAGCGGTCCAGCTCGATGCGGCCGTTCATGTAGCTCTCCACGTAGCCCGGCAGCTCGGTACGCCCCTTCACCCCACCGAAGGCGCTGCCCTTCCAGGTGCGGCCGGTCACCAGCTGGAACGGACGGGTGCAGATCTCCTGCCCGGCGCCGGCGACGCCGATGATGGTGGAGACCCCCCAGCCCATGTGGGCGCATTCCAGCGCATCGCGCATCACCTGGGTGTTGCCGATGCACTCGAAGGAGTAGTCCACCCCGCCGTTGGTCATCTCCTTGATCGCCTCGACCACATTGCCATCGATGTCACGCGGGTTGATGCAGTCGGTGGCCCCCAGCGAGCGGGCGAACTCGAACTTGTCGGGGTTGATGTCCACCCCGATGATGCGCCCGGCCTTTGCCATGACGGCGCCCTGGATCACCGACAGGCCGATACCACCCAGGCCAAACACCGCCACGGTGGAGCCCGGCGTGACCTTCGCCGTATTCAACACCGCACCGATGCCGGTGGTGACGCCGCAGCCGAGCAGACAGACCTTGTCCAGCGGGGCCTTCGAGTCGATCTTTGCCAGCGCGATCTCGGGCACCACCGTGTATTCGGAAAAGGTCGAGCAGCCCATGTAGTGGTAGATCGGCTTGCCGCCCACCGAGAAGCGGCGGGTGCGATCCGGCATGTAGCCGGTCCACACCGTTTCCGCGATGGACTGACAGAGGTTCGTCTTGTCGGAATGGCAATACTCGCAGACGCCGCATTCCGGGATGTAGAGCGGAATCACGTGATCGCCCGGCTTCAGCCCCATCACGCCCTTGCCGCACTCGACCACCTCGCAGCCACCCTCGTGGCCGAGGATGCAGGGAAAGGCACCTTCCGGATCCTCGCCGGACAGGGTAAAGGCATCGGTGTGGCAGACGCCCGAGGCGTGCACCTTCAGGAGCACCTCGCCCTCCTTCGGCCCCTCGACGTCGACCTCTTCGATGACCAGCGGCTTTTTCGGCTCCCACGCCACGGCGGCACGTGCTTTCATGATGGTTTACTCCTCGGGTTGTCTGTATGGCCGGGCTGCCTGTGCTGTGTTCGCATCCCGTTTAACAATATGTGCAGTCAAGCATAGCCGGTTTCGACTGTCGGGGACCGCCCATGGGGGCCGCACATGGCACCCGGCAAGGCCGGCGTCGTTGCCTTCCCGTGCTGTGCGTCTACGTCCAGTAGGCCGTCTTCGCCTTGTGCAGCTTGGCATAACCCTCGAGCAGGCGGCGATGTCGCTCGAAGCCCGCGAGGCCCAGCCCGGGGCTGTGCAGGCCGTCGAAGCGGGCGTCTCCTGCGATGAGCGCCCGTGCCCGCGCCATCATGGGCTCGCCATGGATCAGGTTCAGGCCGCGAACATAGCGGTCGGCCTCGCGCTCCGGATCGAGCTCGAGGTTGAGCAGTGCCTCGATGGCGCGATAGAGGGCCGCACGCTCCGGGGGCAGCTGGCCGAGCTGGATGCACCACTCCACCCATTCCAGGGCCTCTTCCTGCTCACCCAGGGCCAGGGCCAGCATGGCCTTGAGCTCACCGATGCGCAGGCTGGCCCAGGCCGTGCCCTGGTCCGGCGCCACGCCGATGAACTCGGCCACCCCCTGGAAGTCGCTGTAGCCACCGGACTCCAGCGTCTCCAGCAGGTCACGCCAGGTATCGGCGTCGAGATCCTGCAGCGAGAGGATGGCCTGGCGCAGACGTGCGCCCTCGTTGTTGTTGTTCCACACCAGTTCGTCCACCGGGTAGATCTCGGACATGCCCGGCACCAGGATGCGGCAGGCATACACGCCCAGGTGTTCGTAATCCATGATGTACACGTCGCGGCCCAGCTCATGCACGATGTTGCACAGGTACTCGAACTCATGCCCGGTGGAATCGTCGTGATCCCAGTCGACGAAGGCGTGATCCGGCACATCGCCGAAGAAGTCGTAGGACACCAGGCCGCTGGAGTCGATGAAGTGGGTCTCCAGGTTGTGATGGTCGGCCACCGCGGCGTTGTCGAAGGTCGGCGGCTGGAACACGTCCAGCTGGTCCAGCCCCCTGCCCTGCAGCAGCTCGGTGAGCGAACGCTCCAGCGCCACCTCGAAGGCCGGATGCGCGCCGAAGGAGGCGAACACGCCCCCATCGGCCGGGTTCACCAGGGTCACGCTCATCACCGGGAAACGACCGCCCAGCGAGGCATCACAGACGCGCAGACGGAAACCGTGACCCGTGAGCTCGTCGATGGCGGCACGGATACGCGGGTAACGGTCGATCACGGCATCCGGCACCTCGGGCAGGCAGATGCCCTCGGCGAGGATGCGGTTCTTCACGTAACGCTCGAAGACCTCGGAGAGCCCCTGTACGCGCGCCTCGTGCTGCGTGTTGCCGGCCGACATACCGTTGCTCACGTAGAGGTTGCCGATCAGGCTCACGGGAAACCACAGCGTCTCGCCATCGCGCTGGCGCGTGTAGGGCAAGGCACAGATGCCACGCTCGAAGTGGCCCGAGTTGGTGTCATAGAGATGGAAGGCACGCAGCTCCCCGTCCGGATCGTAGTGATCCCAGAGCCCCGCATCCAGCAGGCCCTCCGGCACCTCATCGCCGCTCACCGGAAACCAGCGCTCGCTCGGGTAGTGCACGAAGGCATGCTGCGCAAAATCCTCGCCCAGGTAGAAGTCGGCAAAGAAGTAATTACAGCTCAGACGCTCGAAGTATTCGCCCAGCGCACTGGCCAGGCAGGCCTTGGCCGAGGCCCCCTTGCCGTTGGTGAACATGAGCCCGCAGTCGCGGTCACGGATATGCACCGAATAGACGTTGGCCACCGGGTTGAGCCAGGAGGCCTCCTCCACGTGGATGTCCAGGGCCAGGAGCTTCTGCGTCATGGACGCGATGCTGCTCTCGAGGTCCCGGTCCTTGCCCTTGATATAGGTATGTTCGCTCATGTCACTCGTCTGCAAATGAAAAGGCGGCACAGCACGCTGCACCGCCGGATATCCAGAAAACCTGCGCCATCAACCGATGTGCAGGGACTTCAGATAGGCGCGGAAGTCGTCCGCCAGTTCGGGATGCGAGAGGGCGTACTCGACATTGGCCTCGAGATAGCCGAGCTTGCTGCCACAGTCGTAGCGCTGACCTTCGAACTGGCAGGCCATCACCTTCTCGTGTTCCAGCAGGCCGACGATGGCATCGGTCAGCTGGATCTCGTTGCCGGCGCCACGCCCCACCTGCGCGATCTCGCGGAAGATGCCCGGGGTGAGGATATAGCGACCCACCGCGGAGATATTGGACGGCGCCTCCTCGGGACGGGGCTTTTCCACCATGCCCACGACTTCCCAGAGACGTTCGGCGACCGCCTTTGGCTTGATGACACCGTATTTATGAGTCTCCTCGCGTGGCACCTCCTCGACACCGAGCACCGAGGAGCCGGTCTGTTCATAGACCGCCATCATCTGCTGCAGCGCGTTGGGGCTGCCATCGTCGGTCCTGATCAGGTCGTCGGCGAGAATGACCGCAAAGGGCTCGTCACCCACCACCGGCTCGGCGCAGCCCACCGCATGCCCCAGCCCCAGCGCCTCGGTCTGGCGGATGTACACGCAGGTGACGTGCTCGGGGACGATGTTGCGCACGACACGGAGCATCTCGGTCTTGCCCCGCGCCTCGAGCTCCGCCTCCAGCTCGTAGGCCTTGTCGAAGTGATCCGGAATGGAGCGCTTGTTGCGCCCGGTGATGAAGATCAGATGCTCGATCCCCGCGGCCACGGCCTCCTCTGCCGCATACTGGATCAGCGGCTTGTCCACCACCGGCAACATTTCCTTGGGGTTGGCCTTGGTCGCCGGCAGGAAGCGCGTCCCCATGCCGGCCACCGGGAACACGGCCTTGCGTATCCGCTGTGTCATGCTCTCTCCAGTCCAACCAAAAAGGGGCGGCCACGGGCCGCCCCTCAAGTCTACAGTCGTAGCGTCTGTCGCCTCAGCGGGCATCCTCGATGAGGATGTTATCGAGGTTTTGTTGCACGGTCTTTTCACCGATGCCCTTGACGGCGGTGAGCTCGTAGGGCGAGGTGAAGGGACCGTGCTGCTCCCGATGCGCCACGATGGCGGCGGCCTTTTGCGGCCCGATACCCTTCAGCTCAGCGGTGAGGGTATCGGCATCGGCCGTGTTGATGTTCACCGGGCCCGCAAGGGCGAAGACCGGCAGCAGCAACAGGGACAGTACGAACGACCTGATCAGGTGTTTCATGGTTATAGCCTCCATATCCTATGGTCCTTGGCTTGTCGATTGGCGCCATCCGGCGCCGTCTTCCATGTCACTCGTCCGTGACATCACCCGCATGGCGGGCCTGTTGATCCTAGCACCCTGCCCCTTCAGGTCAAGCCATCCAGCTCCCGGTTGATGCCATCGAGTACCGCCTGGGGCGCCTCGGCACGGGTGATGGGGCGGCCGATCACCAGGTGGCTGGCCCCGGCACGCACGGCCTCCGTCGGGGTCATGACGCGCTTCTGGTCCCCCGCCTCCGCGCTGGCCGGGCGTATGCCCGGGGTGACCCGGAGGAAGGCATCGCCGTAGCGGTCGCGCATGGCCGCCGCCTCCTGGGCGGAACAGACCACACCGTCCAGCCCCGCCGACTGCGTCAGCCCTGCCAGAAACAGGGCCTGCTCCGCCGGGCTGCGGTCGATACCCAGGCCGGCGAGGTCCTCACGATCCATGGACGTGAGCACGGTCACGGCGATCAGGTAAGGCCGCCGCTCGGCCCCCTCGATCGCCTCACGCGCGGCCTGCATCATCGCCAGACCGCCGGTGGCATGAACGTTCATCATCCACACGCCCAGACCCGCGGCCACCCGGCAGACCGAGGCCACCGTATTGGGTATGTCATGAAACTTCAGATCGAGGAAGACATCGAAGCCACGCTGCACGAGGGCTTCCACCAGGGCGGGACCCGCCGCCACATAGAGCTCGAAACCGACCTTGAGACGGCAGGAAGCGGGATCGACCTTGTCGACAAAGGCCATGGCCTCCCCGGCGCTGGCAAAGTCGAGCGCAACGATTACCTTGGATGACATGCGTTAGGGCCTTTCGAATAAAGAGGGGATTATTGATGAGAAGGAGCCGGGAAAGGCATGGTCACGCCGCCCCGGTGATCGCCGGCGGCAATCTATTCCGTATCCTTGCCCGGGATCTTGCGCAGCTCGACGATTTCCTGCTCGCTGCTGGCGAGCTGCTTGCGCAACCTGCGCAGCTCGACACGCTGCTGCAGCGTCATACCGAGACTGCCAAACACCCCCAGCAGCGCCCCGACGATCAGGCTCAGGAAGATCAGCACCGACACCGGGATCGCGGCCTGGTAGAAATACACATCAATGGCGACGGTCTCGGTATTGAGTACCGTAAAGGCCATGACCACCAGCACCACCAGGACAAGCAGGAGAAAGGTCGCCAGTCGCTTCATGCAACAGATCTACCCATGTTTTGATATCAGGAGATGAACAAAGAAAAGGCGTGAATGATCACGCCTCTCGAATTTCCGTGCCGATCGAATCGTTCACGCGCTCGCGCAATTCCTTGCCGGGTTTGAAATGCGGGACATATTTCCCCGGCAGCGCGACCGAATCGCCGGTCTTTGGATTCCGGCCCATGCGGGGCGGCCGAAAGTGAAGCGAAAAACTGCCAAAGCCCCGAATCTCGATACGCTCGCCGCCAGCCAACGCGTGGCTCATCTGTTCCAGCAGCGTCTTGACGGACAATTCCACATCCTTGTAGGCAAGATGACTCTGCTTGCGTGCAATGATGTCAATCAGATCCGACTTGGTCATGATGCAACTGCCTCGGGCTCGCGAGTTCGAAGAATCGAATGCTTATCGGTGTTACCAGACAGAAAGGGGCCGGGATGGCCCGGCCCCTTCGAGCAAAGACTTACTTGTCTTCGCCGTCGCCCATCTGCTGCTTCAGGATGTCGCCCAGCGAGGTGGTCGCGGAGGAACCACTGGCGCTGTAATCCTGCATGACCTCGGCTTCCTCGGCCATGTCCTTCGCCTTGATGGACAGGCTGATGGCGCGGGTCTTGCGATCGACACCGATGAACTTGGCTTCCACTTCGTCACCGACGTTCAGGACGGAGCGAGCGTCTTCCACGCGATCACGGGACAGCTCGGAGGCACGCAGCACGCCCTCGATGCCGTCGCCCAGGTCGATGATGGCACCCTTGGCGTCGACTTCGCTGACCTTGCCGGTGACGATGCTGCCCTTGGCATGTTCGGCCACCCAGTTGGAGAAGGGATCCTTTTCCAGCTGCTTGATACCCAGCGAGATGCGCTCACGCTCGGGATCGACCGACAGCACCACCGCCTCGATTTCCTCGCCCTTCTTGAAGTTGCGGATGGCGTCTTCGCCAGCCACGCTCCAGGAGATGTCGGAGAGGTGAATCAGGCCGTCGATGCCGCCGTCCAGACCGACGAAGATACCGAAATCGGTGATCGACTTGATGACACCGGAGACCTTGTCGTTCTTGTTGTGGGTGGCGGCGAACTCTTCCCACGGGTTGGTACGGACCTGCTTCATGCCCAGGGAGATACGACGACGTTCCTCGTCGATATCCAGGATCATGACTTCCACTTCGTCGCCGACCTGGACGATCTTGCCCGGGCTGACGTTCTTGTTGGTCCAATCCATCTCGGACACGTGCACCAGACCTTCCACGCCTTCTTCGATTTCCACGAAGCAGCCGTAGTCGGTGATGTTGGTGACCTTGCCGAACAGGCGGGTGCCTTCCGGGTAGCGGCGGGTGATATCGACCCACGGGTCTTCGCCCAGCTGCTTCAGGCCCAGGGAGACGCGGTTGCGCTCGCGGTCGAACTTGAGGACCTTGACCTCGATCTCGTCACCGATGTTGACCACTTCGGACGGATGCTTGACGCGCTTCCAGGCCATGTCGGTGATGTGCAGCAGACCGTCGATGCCGCCCAGGTCGAGGAACGCACCGTAATCGGTGAGGTTCTTGACGATACCCGTGACGACCATGCCTTCCTGCAGGTTCTTGAGCAGTTCTTCGCGCTCGGCGCTGTATTCCTTCTCCACCACGGCGCGGCGGGAGACCACCACGTTGTTGCGGCGCGGATCCAGCTTGATGAGCTTGAATTCGAGTTCCTTGCCTTCCAGGTAGGCGGTATCGCGTACCGGACGCACGTCGACCAGCGAACCCGGCAGGAATGCACGGATGTCCTGCAGGTCGACGGTGAAACCACCCTTGACCTTGCCGCTGATCATGCCGCTGACAGTCTCGTCGGCCTCGAAGGCGCGCTCGAGTTCAGCCCAGGCCTTGGCACGCTTGGCCTTCTCGCGGGACAGGCGGGTCTCGCCGAAACCGTCCTCGACGGTATCGAGGGCCACCTCGACCACGTCGCCGGGCTTGACGTCAACTTCGCCCTGTTCGTTGCGGAACTGCTCGGCGGGAATGACGCCTTCCGATTTCAGGCCGGCGCTGACGATGACGAATTCCGAGGTGACATCGATCACGGTACCGGTGACGATTGCGCCCGGGCGCATCTCGGTGTGGGCCAGGCTTTCTTCGAAAAGCTGCGCGAAACTTTCACTCATGATTAGGTTAAACCTGCAATTAAAGAAGACTCGACAGCCGGCGCTATCCCGCGCAGACCGGGTTTTCAACACACGATCCCTGACGTCCTGTCCGGATCAACGAATGATTTGCCTCTCCCGCGCCAACGTGAGCACACGGTCCATGACCGCTTCGATGGTCAGGCCCGTGGTGTCGACCTCGATTGCATCGTCGGCGGGACGCAGAGGCGCCACCGACCGATTCGCATCGCGCTCGTCGCGCTCGGCGATTTCGCGAAAAAGGGCGTGAAGATTAGCACTAACCCCTTGTTCTTTCAACTGGTTATAGCGCCTCTCGGCCCGTTCTTCCAGGCTCGCGGTGAGGAAGATCTTGAGGGGGGCATCGGGGAAGACCACGGTGCCCATGTCCCGCCCGTCGGCCACCAGGCCCGGGGCCTGCGCGTAGGCCCGCTGGCGTGCCAGCAGGGCCTCGCGCACGGCCGGCAGCGCGGCCACCTGCGAGGCCATGTTGCCCACCGCCTCGGTGCGCAGGCGGCTGCCCACCGGCTCGCCCGCGTAACGGATCTCGGGCTCGCCGCTGCCGTTGAGGGTGAATTCGGCGGGCAGCTCGCGCGCCAGGGCGGCCAGGGCCGGCTCGTCGCCGGCGGCGATGCCGTTCTCGAGGGCGCCGAAGGCCACCAGGCGGTAGAGCGCCCCGGAGTCGAGGAAGTGCCAGCCCAGGCGCTCGGCGATCAGCCGGCTGATGGTGCCCTTGCCGGAACCGCCCGGCCCGTCCAGCGTGATGACCGGCACGCTCATGCCGCCTCCACCTGGATGCCCAGCCCCACCCGCGCCGCCAGCTCGGCGAAGCCCGGGAAGGAGGTGTTCACGGTGGCGCAGTCGTGGACGGTGATGCCACCCGAGGCCCGCAGGGCCGCCATGGCGAAGGACATGGCGATGCGGTGGTCGTGGTGGCACTGGATCTCGCCGCCGGTGAGGCGGCCGCCCTGGATGACGATGCCGTCGGCCGTGGGCCGGGCGTCGATGCCGCAGGCGGTGAGGCCGTCGGCCATCACCTGGATGCGGTCGCTCTCCTTCACGCGCAGCTCCTCGGCCCCGGTGAGCACGGTCTCCCCTTCCGCGCAGGCCGCGGCCACGAACAGGGCGGGGAACTCGTCGATGGCCAGCGGCACCAGCTCCTCGGGGATGCGGATACCGCGCAGCGGCGCGCTGCGCACCGTGAGGTCGGCCACCGGCTCGCCACCCACCTCGCGCTCGTTGCTGACGCGGATGTCCGCCCCCATCAGCCGCAGGATGTCGATCACGCCGGTGCGCGTGGGATTCATGCCCACGTGCTCCAGGGTCAGCTCGGAGCCCTCGGCGATCGAGGCGCCGACCAGGAAGAAGGCCGCCGAGGAGATGTCGGCCGGCACATCGATGCGCGCCGCCCGCAGCCGCCCGCCGCCGCTCAGGCACACGCGGTTGCCCTCGCGGTGCACGGCGTAGCCAAAACCGGTGAGCATGCGCTCGGTGTGATCGCGGGTGGGCGCGGGCTCGGTGACGCAGGTCTCGCCCCGGGCGTAGAGCCCGGCCAGCAGCACGCAGGATTTGACCTGGGCGCTGGCCACCGGCATGCGGTAGTCGATGCCCTTGAGCTGCCGGCCGCCGCTCACGCGCAGCGGCGGCGTGCCCCCCTCCTCCGTGGCCACGCTGGCACCCATCCCGGTGAGCGGGTCGGTGACGCGGCGCATGGGCCGGCGCGACAGGGAGACATCGCCGGTCATGGTCACGTCGAAGGCCTGGCCGGCCATGAGTCCGGCCATCAGGCGCATGGAGGTGCCGGAGTTGCCCATGTAGAGCTCGCCGACGGGCGGCTTGAGACCGCGCAGGCCGACGCCGTGGATGGTCACGTTGCCGTCCACCGGGCCCTCGATCTGCACGCCCATGCTGCGGAAGGCGTTGAGGGTGGCGAGGCAGTCCTCGCCCTGCAGGAAGCCGCTCACCTCGGTGACGCCCTCGGCCAGCGAGCCCAGCATGATGGACCGGTGGGAGATGGACTTGTCGCCCGGCACGCGGATGCGCCCCTGGAGGCGACCGCCGCCCTGCAGCTTGAAACGGATCTCGTTGCTCATGATTGAATCGGGTTTCCTGTAGCAGCGTCTGTCGCGGCAGACGGTTATCCGCAGAATCGGTCCCGCGCTGCCTTGGCGCGGGTGAAGATCTCGAGCAGGGCCTCGCCGTCGGCCGCCTCGATGGCGTCCTCGATCAGGCGCAGGTCCTCCTTGTAACGGGCCATCATGTCCAGCAGGGCCGAACGGTTGGCGAGGCAGATGTCGCGCCACATCACCGGATCGCTGGAGGCGATGCGGGTGAAGTCGCGAAAACCGCCGGCGGCATAGCGGAAGATCTCGTCGTTGTCGCGCATGCGCGCGAGGCTGTCCACCAGGCCGAAGGCCAGCATGTGCGGCAGGTGGCTGGTGGCGGCCAGCACCTCGTCGTGATGGGCCACCGACATGGACTCGACCTCGGCACCGGCCGTCTCCCACAGGCTGCGCACACGGGCCACCGCGTCCTCGCTGCTCGTGGCCAGCGGGGTGAGGATCACCCGCCGCCCCTGGTACAGCGTGGCGAAGGCCGCCTCCACCCCGCTCTGCTCGGTACCGGCGATGGGGTGTCCCGGCACGAAGCCGGCCGGCAGCTCGCCCCAGGCGGCCTGGGCGTCCAGCACCACGCTGGCCTTGGCGCTGCCCACGTCGGTGACGACCGTCTCCGGCGACAGCCCGGGACGCATCGCCTCGAACACGCCGCGCATGGCCCCCAGCGGCACGGCCACCAGCACCATGTCCGCCCCCGCCACGGCCTGTGCCGGGTCGTGCGTATAGCGGTCGATCACACCCAGCGCCACCGCGCGGTCGAGGTTGGCCTGGTTGCGCCCGCAGCCCACCACCTCGCGGCAGGCGCCGGCCTGGCGCAGGGCCAGTGCCAGCGACCCGCCGATGAGGCCGACACCGATGATGGCCAGGCGCTGGATCATGCGCCGCGCACCTTCGCCAGGGCCGCCAGCACGCGGTCGTTCTGCTTGCTCGTGCCCACGGTGACGCGCAGGTGGTTCGGCAGGCCGTAGTTGCCCACCGGGCGCACGATCACGCCCTCGCGCAGCAGGGCCTGGTAGACGCCACCGGCGTCCGCCCCGACGTCGATGCAGAGGAAGTTGCCGACAGACGGGATATGGCCCCAGCCGCGCGCCTCGCAGCCGGCCACCAGCTGGGCTAGGCCCTCGCGGTTGACGCGCACGCTCTCGGCCACGTGTTCGCGGTCGCCGAGCGCAGCCACGGCCGCGGCCTGGGCGATGAGGCTGGTGTTGAAGGGCTGGCGTACGCGGTTGAGCACGTCGGCCACCGGCGGACTGGAGACCGCGTAGCCGATGCGCAGGCCGGCCAGGCCATAGATCTTGGAGAAGGTGCGCGTGACGATCAGGTTCGGGTAGCGCCCGATCCAGGCCATGCCGTCCGGGTAGGCGGCCTCCTCCACGTATTCGAAGTAGGCCTCATCCAGCACCACGATGACGTCTTCCGGAACGCGGTCGAGAAACGCCGCCAGCGCGTCGCGGGTCAGCCAGGTACCCGTGGGGTTGTTCGGATTGGCGATGAAGATCACGCGCGTGTCCGCGTTGATCAGGGCCGCGATGGCATCGAGGTCGTGACCGTGCGGCATGGCGTGGTCGGCCGGATTGGCGCGGGCCACGCGGGCGGTGGCGCCCACCGCCTGGGTGACGATGGGGTACACGGCAAAGGCGTGTTCGGAGAAGATGGCCTCGCGACCCGGTGCCAGCCAGGCCCGCGCCACCAGTTCCAGGATCTCGTTGGAACCATTGCCCAGGGTGATCTGCCCCGGACTCGACCCGGTGTGCGCCGCCAGGGCCGTCTTGAGCGCGAAGCCGTTGCCGTCCGGGTAGAAGGAGATGCCCTCGATGACGCCGCGGGCGGCGTCCATCGCCCGCAGGCTCGGACCCAGCGGGTTCTCGTTGGAGGCGAGCTTCACCGAGCCGGTGATGCCCAGCTCGCGTTCCAGCTCCTCGATGGGCTTGCCCGGCTGGTACGGGGTCAGCTGTCTCACGCCCGGCAGGGCCAGTTCGATGTAGTCACAGGTCACGTTATCGATACCTCGAAAGCCCGACCGCCGCCCGGAGGCGGCGGTCGGAGGAAAATCATGCTCGCCGCCTAGAGCACCGCGTGCGGGTAGGAACCCAGCACCTTCACCAGGTCGGCCTCCTCACGCAGGGCAGCCAGCGCCTCCCTGAGCTTCGGCTCGCTGGCATGGCCCTCCACGTCCAGGAAGAAGACGTACTCCCAGTTCACGCAGTGCGAGGGACGCGACTCGATGCGCGTCATGCTCACGCCGGCGCGGGCCAGGGGCTCCAGCAGGCGGTACAGCGAGCCCGGACGGTTGCGCATGGAGACCAGCAGCGAGGTCTTGTCGCGACCGCTGGGCGCCACCGACTGGCGGCCGATGACGAGAAAGCGCGTGGTGTTGTCGGGGTGATCCTCGATGTTGCGCTGCAGGATCGCCAGGCCATAGGGCTCGGCCGCGGTCTCACCGGCAATGGCCGCGGCACCGGTCTCCGCGCCCGCCCGGCGCGCGGCCTCGGCATTGCTGTTCACCGCGATCCGCTCGGCCTGCGGCAGGTGCGCATCCAGCCACTCGCGGCACTGCGCCAGCGACTGCGCATGCGAGTATACGCGCTCGACCTGGTCGATCCGGACATCCTGTCCGAGCAGGTGCTGGTGGATGCGCAGCTCGACCTCACCGCAGATCTTGAGCGGCGACTCCATGAACATGTCCAGGGTGTGGTTGACCACCCCCTCGGTGGAGTTCTCGATCGGGACCACGCCGTACTGGCAGCCGCCGGACTCGACCTCGCGGAAGACCTCGTCGATCGCGCCCAGCGGCGCGGTGCTCACGGAATGGCCGAAGTGCTTGTAGGCCGCCGCCTGGGTGAAGGTCCCCTCGGGGCCGAGATAGGCGATGTTGAGCGGCTGCTCCAGGGCCAGGCAGGCGGACATGACCTCGCGGAACAGCCGCGCCATCTCCTCGCCCGACAGCGGTCCCGGATTGTCATCGCGCACCTTGCGCAGGATCTGCGCCTCGCGCTCGGGACGATAGAACTCGACGTCTGCATCGGGCTCGGCCTCGCGCTTCACGCGCGCCACGTCCTGGGCACAGCGTGCGCGCTCGCTGATGAGCGTGAGCAGCTCGGCATCGATGGCGTCGATGCGTTCGCGTATCGGCTTGAGCGGATCCTGGTCGGTCATGCGTTCTTCTTAGATTACTCGGACGTTCAGTACACCATCGATGCGACGGATGGTCTCCACCACATCGTCATCTATCCCGCTTTCCACGTCGACCAGGGTATAGGCCAGCTCGCCCTTCGACTCGTTGAGCATGTGGACGATGTTGAGCCCGCCGCGTCCGAGATCGTGTGAGATCTGCCCCACCATGTCGGGACGGTTGGCGTTCACCACCGCCAGGCGCGCCGCCCCCTGGCGCGGCAGCACCACCTGCGGGAAATTCACCGCGTTGACGATGTTGCCGTTCTCCAGGTAGTCGCGCAGCTGCTCGGCCACCATCACCGCGCAGTTGTCCTCCGCCTCCAGGGTGGAGGCGCCCAGATGCGGCAGGGCGATCACGCCCGGGCGTCCCTGCAGGTGGCTGGCGGGAAAATCGCAGACATAGGCATGCACCCGGCCTGCGTCGATCGCCTCCAGCACGGCCGCCTCGTCCACGATGCCGGGCCGCGCGAAGTTGAGGATCACCACGCCCTCGCGCATGTCGCGCAGGCGCTCGCGGCTGATCATGTGCCGGGTGGCCTCCACCAGCGGCACGTGAAAGGTGACGAAATCGGCGCGCGTGAGCACCTCGGCGACCGTGGTGGCCTGCTCCACGTCGGAGGACAGCTGCCAGGCGCGCTCCACCGTGATGCGCGGATCATAGCCGATCACACGCATGCCCAGCGCGCGCGCGGCATTGGCCACCTGCACGCCGATGGCCCCCAGGCCGATGACGCCCAGCACGCGCCCCGGCAGCTCAAAGCCGGCGAACTGCTTCTTGCCCGCCTCCACCTCGCGGTGGATCGTCTCGTCGCTGCCGGCCAGCTTCCGCGCATAGTCCCAGGCCGGGCAGAGGTTGCGCGCGGCGATCAGCATGCCGGCGATCACCAGTTCCTTCACCGCGTTGGCATTCGCCCCCGGCGCATTGAACACCGGGATGCCCAGGGCGCTCAGGCGCTCCACCGGGATGTTGTTCACGCCGGCACCGGCACGGCCCACGGCCTTGAGGCTGGCCGGGATCTCCATGGCGTGCATGTCGAAGGAGCGCAGCAGGATGGCATCGGGGCTGGTGAAGTCCGAGGCCACCTCATAGCGCTCGCGCGGCAGGCGCTCGAGCCCCTTCACCGAGATGTTGTTGAGCGTGCGTACCTTGAACATGGCCTGCCCCCGCCCGACCGGCTGCCGTCAGCCGCAGCGCTGCTCGAAATCGGCCATGAACTCGACCAGCCGGTCGACGCCCGCCTCCGGCATGGCGTTGTAGATGCTTGCGCGCATGCCGCCCACCGAGCGATGGCCCTTGAGGGTGAGCAGACCGATCTCCCGGGCCTCGCTCAGGAACCGTGCATCCAGCGCCGGGTCGGCCAGCGTGAAGGGCACGTTCATCCAGGAGCGCGAGGCCGGCTCGACCGGGTTGGCGTAGAACGGCGAATCGTCGATGGCCGCATAGAGCTTGTCCGCCTTGCGGCGGTTGATCTCGGCCATGGCCGGCAGACCGCCCTGCTCGCGGATCCACTCGAACACCAGCCCCGCCAGATACCAGGCGTAGGTCGGCGGCGTGTTGTACATGGAATCGTTCTCGGCATGCACGGCATAATCGAACATGGTCGGCGTGCCCGGCAGGGTCTCGCCGATCAGGTCCTCGCGCACGATCACCAGCGTGAGCCCGGCCGGACCGACGTTCTTCTGCGCACCGGCGTAGATCAGCCCGAACCTGGACACGTCGATGGGCCGGGAGAGGATGGTCGAGGACATGTCGGCCACCAGCGGTACGTCGCCGGTCTCGGGGATCCACGAAAACTCCACGCCGCCGATGGTCTCGTTGGGCGTGTAGTGCAGGTAGGCCGCCGCGGGGTTCATCTGCCAGGTGGCGAAGGCCGGCACGCTGTTGAAACCGTCCGCCTCACTGCTCGCCACCACGTTCACCTCGCCGTAGCGATTTGCCTCGGCGATGGCCTTCTTCGACCAGGCCCCGGTGTTCACGTAGTCCGCAGCCTTCTTCCCGCGCAGCAGGTTCATCGGCACCATGGCGAACTGCGCACTGGCGCCGCCCTGCAGGAACAGCACCTTGTAACCGGCGGGAATGCCCATGATCTCGCGCAGGGTGGCCTCGGCCTGCTCGGCGATGGACATGTATTCCTTGCCGCGATGGCTCATCTCCATCACGGACATGCCGCTGCCCTGCCAGTCCAGCATCTCGTCGCGTGCGCGCTGGAGCACGGCTTCCGGCAGCATGGCCGGCCCGGCACTGAAGTTATAGGCTCGTGACATCGTGTGTCTCGTCAATCCGTCCAGTTGGGAAATCAGTCGTCGTCGCCGGTCCCGGCATCGGTAGACGCGTCGCCGTCGCCATCGTTGCCGTTTTCCGGCACATCGACGTCCTCGCCCGACTCGTCCTCGTCCTCGTCGTCCTCGCCCTGCAGGCGCTCGATGCGTTCGACCTCGACCAGCTGCTCGTCTTCGCCCAGGCGGATGAGCATCACGCCCTGGGTGTTGCGCCCCATGCGGGAGACACCGGCCACGGCGGTGCGCACCAGCACGCCGCCGTTGGTGATGAGCATGATCTCGTCTTCCTCGCCGACCAGGGTGGCGCCCACCAGCTGACCGTTGCGCTCGGTGGTGGCGATGGCCTTCACGCCCTGCCCGCCACGGCCCTGCTGCGGGAATTCGCTGACCGGGGTGCGCTTGCCGTAACCGTTCTCGGTGCCGACCAGCACGTCCCAGTCGCCGGAGACGATGATGAGCGAACGCACGCGCTCGTCCTTGCCGATGCGGATGCCGCGCACGCCGCAGGCGGTGCGGCCCATCGGGCGCACGTCCTGCTCGTTGAAACGGATGGCCTTGCCGCCGCTGGAGAACAGCATCACGTCGCGCTCGCCCTCCGTGATCGCCACGCCGATGAGCTGGTCGCCGTCGCGCAGGTCCACGGCGATGATGCCGCTGGAGCGCGGGCGCGAGAAGTCGACCAGCGGGGTCTTCTTCACCACGCCGCTGGCAGTGGCCATGAAGACGTACTCGCCCTCGGTGAACTCGCGGATGGGCAGCACGGCGTTGATGCGCTCGTCCGGCTCCAGCGGCAGCAGGTTGTTGATCGGCTTGCCGCGCGCGGTGCGGCTGGCCTGCGGCAGCTGGTAGACCTTGAGCCAGTAGACCCGGCCACGGCTGGAGAAGCAGAGAATGGTGTCGTGGGTGTTGGCCACGAACAGCTTGTCGATGAAGTCCTCTTCCTTCATCGCCGTGGCCGCCTTGCCACGCCCGCCGCGCTTCTGCGAACGGTAGTCGGTGAGCGGCTGGGCCTTGGCGTAACCCGCATGCGACAGGGTCACGACCACGTCCTCTTCGGAGATGAGGTCTTCCAGCGAGAGGTCCTCGTAGCTCTGCACGATCTCGGTACGGCGCTCATCGCCGTACTGGTCGCGGATCTCGATGAGCTCGTCGCGGATCACTTCCATGAGGCGGTTCGGGTCGGCGAGGATGGCGAGCAGGCCCTTGATCTTCTCCAGCAGCTCGGCGTATTCGCTGACGATCTTGTCCTGCTCCAGCCCGGTGAGACGGTGCAGGCGCATGTCCAGGATGGCCTGGGCCTGGGCCTCGGACAGGTGGTAGCCGTCGTCCAGCAGGCCGAAACCGGGGGCCAGGTCCTCGGGGCGCGAGTCCTCGGCACGCTCCAGCATGGCGGTGACCATGCCCGGCGCCCAGGCGCGCGCCACCAGGGCGGCCTTGGCCTCGGCCGGGTTCGGCGACTTGCGGATGAGCTCGATGACCTCGTCGATGTTGGCCAGCGCCACGGCCAGGCCTTCCAGCACGTGGGCGCGTTCGCGCGCCTTGCGCAGGTCGTAGATGGTACGACGGGTGACCACCTCGCGGCGGTGGCGGATGAAGGCCTCGAGGATCTGCTTCAGGTCGAGCAGCTTCGGCTGCCCGTCGACCAGCGCCACCATATTGATGCCGAACACGTTCTGCATCTGGGTGTGCTGGTAGAGGTTGTTCAGGATGACCTCGGAGACCTCGCCGCGCTTGAGCTCGATGACCATGCGCATGCCGTCCTTGTCGGACTCGTCGCGCAGCTCGGAGATGCCCTCGAGCTTCTTCTCCTTCACCAGCTCGGCGATCTTCTCCAGCAGGCGGGCCTTGTTGACCTGGTAGGGCAGCTCGGTGACGACGATGCTCTCGCGGCCGGTCTTCTCGTCGGTCTCGACGTGGGCGCGGGCGCGCAGGTAGATGCGGCCGCGTCCGGTGCGGTAGGCCTCGTGGATGCCACGTGCGCCGTTGATGATCCCGGCGGTGGGCATATCGGGGCCCGGCAGGTGTTCCATCAGGCCGGCGATGTCGATTGCGGGGTCGTCGATCAGCGCCACGCAGGCATTGACCACCTCGGTGAGGTTGTGCGGCGGGATGTTGGTGGCCATGCCCACCGCGATCCCGGCCGAACCGTTGACCAGCAGATGAGGCACACGCGCCGGCAGCACGGCCGGTTCGTGCTCGGAACCGTCATAGTTGGCGACGAAGTCGACCGTCTCCTTGTCGATATCGGCCAGCAGCTCGTGCGCGATCTTGGCCATGCGCACTTCGGTGTAACGCATGGCCGCCGGGGAGTCGCCGTCCACCGAGCCGAAGTTGCCCTGCCCGTCGACCAGCATGTAGCGCATGGAGAACGGCTGGGCCATGCGCACGATGGTGTCGTAGACGGCGGTGTCGCCGTGCGGGTGGTACTTACCGATGACGTCACCGACCACGCGCGCGGACTTCTTGTACGGCTTGTTCCAGTCGTTGCCGAGCTGGCTCATGGCGTAGAGCACGCGCCGGTGCACCGGCTTGAGCCCGTCGCGCACGTCGGGGAGCGCCCGCCCGATGATTACGCTCATGGCGTAATCCAGGTAGGACTGGCGCATTTCGTCTTCGAGGTTTACGGAGAGGACTTCTTTGGCGAATTCGGCCATCGTTGGGGATCAGCTCGATTGGCTTATTTGATTATGAAGCGCAAATCCTACCATACGCCGCCTACCACGTCATTGGATGAAAAACGCCTCAGATCGACGCTCAGGGCGTCTGAGCACGAACCGGGCGCAAAATAAGCAGCGACCGGGCGCCGGCCGGATCAGCGCAGACCCATCAGCCGGGCCATCTTCTCCGCGTCCGGGTGCTCCACCACCCCGCGCTCGGTGACGATGGCGTCCACCAGTTCGGCGGGGGTGACGTCGAAGGCCGGGTTCCAGGCTCCCGCCCCCTCGGCCGCCACCCGCTGACCGGCCAGCGACAGCACCTCGTCCGCGGCGCGCTGCTCGATGGGGATGTCGGCCCCCGTGGGGCTGCCCATGTCCACGGTGCTGGTGGGCGCCACCACCATGAACTTCACACCATGGTGGCGGGCGTTCACCGCCAGGCTGTAGGTACCGATCTTGTTGGCCACATCGCCATTCGCGGCGATACGGTCCGAGCCCACGATCACCCAGGAGACCCGGCCCTCGCGCAGCAGGCTGGCCGCCGCCCCCTCGCAGATGAGCTTGACCGGGATGCCATCCTCCACCAGCTCCCAGGCGGTGAGACGCGAGCCCTGCAGCCACGGGCGGGTCTCGTCGGCATAGACCTGGCCGATGCCGCCGCGGGCCACGGCGCTGCGGATCACGCCCAGCGCCGTGCCGTAACCGCCGGTGGCGAGCGAGCCGGTGTTGCAGTGGGTCAGGAGATCCCCGCCCGCGATCAGCGCCGCGCCGAGCTCGCCCATGCGGTAGTTGGCCGCGATGTCGTCCTCGTGGATGCGCTGTGCCTCGGCCAGCAGGGCCGGCTCCGGGTCAGCGCCCTGCTCCAGCCCGTCGATGACGGCCTTCATGCGGTCCAGCGCCCAGAAGAGGTTCACCGCCGTGGGCCGCGAGGCCGCCAGGGTCTTTAGGTCGGCGGCGATGGCCTCGCGCCAGCCGGTGCCGGCCTCGGCAAAGCGGCGGCGGGCCGCGATCACCACGCCGTAGGCCGCCGCGATGCCGATGGCCGGCGCACCGCGCACCACCATGTCGCGAATGGCCCGGGCGATCTCGTCCACGTCCTCGTAGGCATTGAACTGGGAGCGCGCCGGCAGCAGGCGCTGGTCCAGCAGCTCCAGGTGGTTGTCATGCCAGCGCACGGCGCGTACGGTATCGAGGCGGGTTTCGGCAGTCATGGCGGTCTTTACGGGCAGGGAATGTCAGTCGCCCAGTATCGCAAAGCTGCGAGCTGCTTGCACGCGCAGACGGTTCCCTCACACAACAACAGCTCACAGAGGAACGGCCATGTTCGGCACCGATCTGAATATCGATTTCAACGCCCTGCTCGACCAGTACATCATCCCCTGGGGCATCAAGCTCGCCCTCGCCCTGGCCATCCTGCTCATCGGCCTGTGGGTGGTGCGCGTCGTGGTCAAGGTGGCGCGACGGGTGATGAACCGGGCCGGAGCCGACCCCATGCTGAGCAGCTTCCTCGGCTCCATACTCAAGGGCCTGCTGCTCATCGCCGTGATCATCGCCGCGCTGGACCAGGTCGGCGTGCAGACCACCTCGCTGATCGCCGTGCTCGGTGCCGCCGGCCTGGCCGTCGGCCTCGCCCTGCAGGGCTCGCTGTCGAACTTCGCCGCCGGCATCATGCTCATCGTCTTCAAGCCCTTCAAGGTGGGCGACTTCATCGAGGCGGCCGGCACGGCCGGCATCGTCGAGGAGATCCGCATCTTCAACTCGATGGTGCGCTCGCCCGACAACCGCGAGATCATCATCCCCAACGGCCAGATCTACAACGGCGTGATCGTCAACGTCACCGCCCGTCCGCAGCGGCGCATCGACCTCGTCGTCGGCATCAGCTACGACGACGACATCCGCAAGGCCCGCGAGATCGTCGAGACCATCCTACGCAACGACGAGCGCGTGCTGCAGGACCCGGAACCCACCGTCGGCGTGATGGATCTGGCCGACAGCAGCATCAACCTCTATGTCCGCCCCTGGGTGAACAGTGCCGACTTCTGGGTGACCCGCGGCGATCTGCTCGAGCGCATCAAGACCGAATTCGACGCCGCCGGCATCACCATCCCCTTCCCGCAGAGCGAGATCACGGTGCGCCAGACCGGCTGATCGCCACCCTCTCCCGCCGGCCGCCGCTTGCGGTGGCCGGCGCCTCGCGGCTATCTTTCGCGCATGCAGACCATCGACACGCTGATCCACGCCCGCTGGGTGATCCCGGTCGAGCCCCAGGGGCTCGTGCTGGAAAACCACGCCGTCGCCGTCCACCAGGGGCGCATCCTGGACATCCTCCCCTCGGCCGAGGCGCGCACGCGCTACAGCGGCACCGTGGTGAAGGAGCTGCCGGACCACGCCCTCCTCCCCGGCTTCGTCAACGCCCACACCCACGCCGCCATGACCCTGCTGCGCGGACTGGCCGACGACCTGCCGCTGATGGAATGGCTCAAGGGCCACATCTGGCCGGCCGAGTCGCGCTGGGTGAGCGAGGAGTTCGTGCACGACGGCACCCAGCTCGCCATCGCCGAGATGCTGCGTGGCGGCATCACCTGCTTCAACGACATGTACTTCTTCCCGGACGTGACGGCGCGCGCCGCGATCCACGCCGGCATGCGCAGCGCCATCGGCCTCATCGTCATCGACTTTCCCAGCGCCTGGGCGGCGGATGCCGACGACTACCTCGCCAAGGGGCTGGCCCTGCGCGATGCGCACAAGGGCGAGTCGCTGCTCAGCACCACGCTCGCGCCGCACGCGCCCTACACCGTCTCCGACGAGCCGCTCAGGCGCATCGCCACCTTCGCCAACGAACTCGAGCTGCCCATCCACATCCACCTGCACGAGACCGCCGGCGAGGTGGAACAGGCCGTGGCGGCCAGCGGAAAGCGTCCGCTGGAACGCCTGCAGGACCTGGGCCTGGTCACGCCCAATCTCACCGCCGTGCACATGACCCAGCTCACCGACGACGAGATCGAGCTGCTGGCACAGACCGGCGCCCACGTCATCCACTGCCCGGAGTCCAACCTCAAGCTCGGCAGCGGCTTCTGCCCGGTGGCCGATCTGCGGGCGGCGGGCGTGAACGTCGCCATCGGCACGGACGGCACGGCCAGCAACAACGACCTCGACATGCTCGGCGAGATGCGCACCGCTGCCTACCTGGCCAAGGGCGTCAAGCGCGACCCGGCCGTGCTGCCGGCCGCCGAGGCCCTCTACATGGCCACCCTGGGTGGCGCGCGCGCCCTGGGCCTGGGCGAGCGCACCGGCAGCCTCGAGGTCGGCAAGGAGGCCGACATCACCGCCATCCACCTCGGCGACCTCGAGACCCAGCCCCTCTACCACCCGGTTTCACAGATCGTCTACGCCGGCGGACGAGACAAGGTCAGTGACGTCTGGGTGGCCGGGCGGCACCTGCTCAAGGACCGCGCACTCACCACCCTCGACGAGGAGACCCTGCGCCGCAAGGCCGGCGCCTGGCGCAAGCGCATACACGGCGCGTGAGCGCCACCGGGGCAGCTGGTACACTGTCGTCCTGACACTGACCTTTAAGGATCGCCCGCGCATGAACGACAGCGCCCTCAACGTCGATCACAACGAAATCAGCAAGTTCGAGGAACTGGCCCACCGCTGGTGGGACCCGGACAGCGAATTCAAGCCGCTGCACGACATCAATCCCCTGCGCCTGGACTACATCGA
>JAJLKJ010000038.1:0-16740 GCA_033839185.1 Gammaproteobacteria bacterium | reverse complement strand
CCTGGTCGCAAGCGGCCAGAAACGGCAGGAACAGGGCAAACAACAGCAGCGACACCGGCGCCATGCTGCGTGCGATCGAACGGTTCAACGGCATTTTCACGGGAGCCTCCCCCTGGATGGACTATGGACCTCGGGTCATGGAAACACGGGCGGCCAGGCCGCCGGCTTCAGGACCTGGGCGGTTCCAGGAGGATAGCGGGTCGGAAATCGGAGGAGGAGACGGGACGGGATGTGACGCGTTCGCCCGCGGGACGGGCATCGATGCCCGGAAACACGCCGGGCAGGGAGACGCTGAGGTGACAGCCCAGCGCACAACCGGCACAGGACTCCCCGCCACAGGGGCAGGGGGCGTCGGCCTGCATGGCATCGTCGCAGCAGGCATGTCCGGGCGCGGCGTCAGCCGGATCAGCCGCGTGCTGCGCATGATGGGCGGCATGCGGTGAGACCTCGTCCCCCGCATCAGGCATGCCCGCCCCCGCAAGCCCCGCCACGGGGGGCAGCAGCCACACCAGCGCCACGATCAGCGCCCAGCACAGCGGTTTGCGGAGACGGTGCATCATGCTGGTGTCAGGACTTTCCGGGCTTCCAGATGCCGAAGGCCTCCTGCTGCGGCGGCGGGGCCGGCGGGCGGGACATCTCCTGGAGTACGTGACGGGTGAAGTCGGCGAGCTGGCTGGCGATGTCCTCGCGCTGCGCCTGCGGCATCGCCATCTGTGCCAGCATCATGCCCTGCAAGGCGGCCAGGTACTGCACCGTGATCACATCGTCGCTGGCAGCCGGGTCGTGGGCGCTGATGGCGGCCTGCACGTCTTCCAGCATCTTCGGGGAAAGCTTCATTTCACTCATGTGTCTGTCGGACCTTGGCATTGCTTGAAGTCGGGCCAGTGTAAAACGCCGGCGGCATCCGAGGCCAGTGTAACCCCACTGCGGGTGGTGTCATGGACTGTTGGTGCACGCACAGAGCAAAAGATTCCATCGCCAGGACGCGATTCAACCGCCTGCCCGGATTTTCCCCTGTGATCTCGGTGCCCGCTGTGGCATAAAGCACCCTTTCCACGCCACAAATCACGCTCCCGGACCGCCCGCCCATGCCCGTATTCGGCACCCCCATCTTCGAGACCCATGACGACGAAGGCCCGATCCGTGTGCTGGCAGACGGCAACCGCCGGGTGCTGGCCTTCGGCGAGGCGACGGAACAGAGCAGCCAGTGGGTGGACGATCCGGCGCGGCTGCTGTTTCCCTATACACAGGCGATGATGCTGGGGCTGTTGTTCGTGCCGGCAAATGCCCGGGCGCTGCTGCTCGGGCTCGGGGCCGGCAGCATGGTGCATGCCCTGCTCGCCCATCGGGAGGCATTGCAGGTGGAGGCGGTGGAGCGGCGCGCGGCGGTCATCACGGTGGCGCGGGAGTGGTTCGCCCTGCCCGAGGACGACCGCCTGACGCTGCACGTGGCCGACGCACTGGATCATCTCGCCCGGCGCGGGCAGCCGGTGGACCTGATCTTCACCGATCTCTTTCACGAGGGCGGCATGGACACGCAGCAGTCCGACGCCGTCTTCCTGCAGCGGTGCCATGACACACTGGCCCCGGGCGGCGTGCTGGTGATCAATCGCTGGGACACGACCTATGAAGAGACGCGCGACCACCAGCGCGAGCTGGAGCGGCAGTTCGACGGGAACGTGCTGACGCTGTCGGTGCCGGGTGGCAACCAGGTGGCGCTCTGCTTTCGCGACGACCTGCCGCGCCTCGATCCCAGGTCCTTGCTGGCCGATGCGGCCTCGCTGGGGAAAGTCATGCGCATCCCCCTGCGCGACTACGCCAACCGGCTGCTGCACAACAACCGGGCGCGCCTGTCACGGCCGCGCCCGGCCGGTTGACGCTCAACGCTTGCCGAAGGCCAGGCCCTCGCCCTCTCGCGTCACCACGATGGTGTCGCCCGGCACGAAGGCACCGGAGAGGATCTGCTGGGCCAGCGGGTTCTCGAGCTGGTGCTGGATGGCCCGCTTGAGCGGACGCGCACCGTACACCGGATCGAAACCGGCCTCGCCCAGCAGATCCAGCGCCTCGGCCGAGACGTCGAGCCCCATGTCGCGATCGGCCAGCCGCGCACGCAGGTAGTCGAGCTGGATGCCGGTAATGGCCCGGATCTGCTCGCGGCCCAGCGGGTGGAACACCACCGTCTCGTCCACGCGGTTGATGAACTCGGGACGGAAGTGGGTACCCACGATCTCCATCACCGCCCGCTTCATCGCCTCGTACTTCTCCTCGCCTGACATCTCCTGGATCACCTGGGAGCCGAGGTTGGAGGTCATGACGATGACGGTGTTGCGGAAGTCCACCGTGCGGCCCTGGCCATCGGTGAGGCGTCCGTCGTCGAGCACCTGCAGCAGCACGTTGAACACGTCCGGGTGCGCCTTCTCCACCTCGTCGAGCAGGATCACCGAGTACGGCTTGCGACGCACGGCCTCGGTGAGATAACCGCCCTCTTCGTAGCCGACATAACCCGGGGGCGCGCCGATGAGCCGCGCCACGGAGTGCTTCTCCATGAACTCGGACATGTCGATGCGCACCATGGCCTCTTCCGTGTCGAAGAGGAAGGCGGCCAGCGCCTTGGTCAGCTCGGTCTTGCCCACACCGGTGGGGCCGAGGAACAGGAACGAACCGTTCGGCCGGTTGGGATCGGCCAGCCCCGCGCGCGAGCGGCGGATGGCGTTGGAGACGGCCTTCACCGCCTCGTCCTGGCCGACCACGCGATGACCCAGCGCCTCTTCCATGCGCAGCAGCTTTTCCTTCTCGCCCTCGAGCATCTTGGCCACCGGGATGCCGGTCCAGCGCGAGACCACCTCGGCCACCTCCTCGTCGGTGACCTTGTTGCGCAGCAGGCGCATCTCCTGCATCTCGGCCTGCGAGGCCATATCGAGCTGGCGCTCGAGCTCGGGAATGCGCCCGTACTGCAGCTCGGACATGCGCGCGAGATCGCCCGCGCGCCGGGCGGTGTCGAGTTCGATGCGGGCGCGCTCCAGCTCCTCCTTGATGTGCGTGGTGCCCTGCAGGGCGGCCTTCTCCGAGTTCCAGACCTCTTCCAGGTCGGCGTACTCGCGCTCCAGCTGGTCGATCTCCTCCTGCAGGTGCTGCAGGCGCTTCTTCGAGGCCTCGTCGGTCTCCTTCTTCAGCGCCTCGCGCTCGATCTTGAGCTGGATGAGGCGACGGTCCATGCGGTCCATCTCCTCGGGTTTGGAATCGATCTCCATGCGGATGCGCGAGCCCGCCTCGTCGATGAGGTCGATGGCCTTGTCCGGCAGCTGGCGGTCGGTGATGTAGCGATGCGAGAGCATGGCCGCGGCGACGATGGCCGGGTCGGTGATCTCGATGCCGTGATGCACCTCGTAGCGCTCCTTCAGGCCGCGCAGGATGGCGATGGTGTCCTCCACGCTCGGCTCGTCCACCAGCACCTTCTGGAAGCGGCGCTCCAGCGCGGCGTCCTTCTCGATGTACTTGCGGTACTCGTCCAGCGTGGTCGCGCCCAGGCAGTGCAGCTCGCCGCGCGCGAGCGCGGGCTTGAGCATGTTGCCGGCATCCATCGCGCCCTCGGCTTTGCCGGCGCCCACCATGGTGTGGATCTCGTCGATGAACAGGATGATGTTGCCTTCCTGCTTGGCGATGTCGTTGAGCACGGCCTTGAGGCGTTCCTCGAAGTCGCCGCGGAACTTGGCGCCGGCCAGCAGCGCACCCATGTCCAGCGAGAGCACACGCTTGTGCTTGAGGCCCTCGGGCACCTCGCCGTTGACGATGCGCTGGGCCAGGCCCTCGACGATGGCGGTCTTGCCCACGCCGGGTTCGCCGATCAGCACCGGGTTGTTCTTGGTGCGGCGCTGCAGCACCTGGATGGCGCGGCGGATCTCCTCGTCGCGGCCGATCACCGGGTCGAGCTTGCCCTGCTCGGCGCGCTCGGTGAGGTCGATGGTGTACTTCTCCAGCGCCTGGCGCTGTTCCTCGGCATTGGGGTCGTCCACGCTCTGACCGCCGCGCATCCGGTCGATGGCCTGTTCCAGCGCGCCCTTGGTGGCGCCAGCCTCACGCAGCAGCTTGCCGACCGGGCCCTTGTCCTCCAGCGCGGCGAGCGCGAACAGCTCGGAGGAGATGTAGGCGTCCTTGCGCTCCTGGGCCAGCTTGTCCGTGAGGTTCAGCAGGCGGCCGAGGTCGTTGGAGATGTGCAGTTCGCCACCCGCCCCCTGCACCTGCGGCAGCTTTTCCAGCGCCTCGCCCAGCTGCGAGCGCAGCAGGTTGATGTTCACGTCCGACTGAGCGAGCAGCGGACGCAGCGAACCGCCGTCCTGGTCGAGCAGGGCGATCATCAGATGTACCGGCTCGATGAACTGGTGGTCCTTGCCGACGGCCAGCGACTGCGCATCCTGCAGCGCCAGCTGGAACTTGCTGGTCAGACGATCCATTCGCATGAGACAAAACCCCTTGGGTCGATTCTTCGGATACCCCACAGATAGGGGTGGCATGGGGGGAATTCAAGGGAGAGAAACACCCGTAGGAGCGTCGCAAGGCGCGATGCCCATGCGTGGAGAAGCTTCATCGCGCCTTGCAGCGCTCCTACGGTTTTTTATAAACCTTGCGCCGGAACACGTCGCTGCGCCGGCTCACCACGCGATCCAGGAACAGGCGTCCGTCCAGGTGATCGATCTCGTGCTGCACGGCGCGGGCCTCGAAGCCTTCCATGTCGAACTCCACGGGTTCGCCGTGCCGGTCCTGCGCGCTCAGGCGGATGCGTTCGGCGCGGACGACGTTGCCGGTGTAGTCCGGCACGGAGAGACAGCCCTCGCGGCCCATCGCATGGCCCTCCCACTCCGTGATCTCGGGATTCACGAGGACGAGATGGCCGTGGTTGGGCACGGGCTTGCGCATCGCCGAGACATCGACGATGACCACGCGCTGGAAACAGCCGACCTGCGGGGCGGCGATACCCACCGCGCCGGGACCGGCCAGGCGTGTCTCTTCCAGCTCGTCGACGAAGCGCTGGAAGTCGGCGCCGAAGTCCTCCACCGGCGACGAGACCTGCTTGAGGCGCTCGTCCGGGTATTCCAGGATCTCGCGTACCGCCATGCGTCAGCCGACCAGGGTATCGACGGGCTGCACGGCCACCTCGATCCCCTCCCGATGCAGGGGCGCGACGGCCTTCTCGATGGCGCCGATACCCTCCCTGGCCAGGCCCTCGATCACCATGATGTAGATGGGATGGGCGATGCTGCCGCCGACGTCGGATTCGAGATCCAGGATATTGAGACCGGCCTCGGCCAGGGCACCGGTGACGCGGGCGACGATACCGGCACGGTCCGCCCCGTGCACGGTGATGCGCACGTCCGGCACCAGGTGGCGATGCAGGCCGCCCTCGATGGGATCGACGTGGATGCGCAGGCCCATCTCGCCCGCCAGCGGGGCCAGCAGATCGGTGAGTCCCTGCGGCCCCGCCCCGCCCTGTACCATGAGCATGATGGTGAAGCTGCTCCCCAGGCGCATCATCGAGGCCTCGCCCAGGTGGGCGCCGGCCTCGAACAGCCGCGCGGTAAGGGCGGCGACGATACCCGGCCGGTCCTCGCCGACCACCGTGACCATGTTCCACTCGCTCATGGGACCTGTCCTCTCCTTCTTGTTGTTGTCAGGCGGCAATACACATTGGGCAGGATACCGGCGACCTCAGTCTGCCGTGCTGATCCAGATCAGGCTGGCCATGCGCCCGGTGTCGCGATCGCGGCGGTAGGAATAGAAGCGCGCGGCATCGCTGACGGTGCAAAGACCGCCGCCGTGCACGGCCCCGATGCCGATCCCCGCGAGACGCCGGCGCGCCAGCGCGAAGATGTCGGCCTGCCAGCGGCCGCGCGCATTGGACATGAAGCAGTCCCCGGCCCCCGCATCCTGCGCGAGAAAGGCCGCGCGCACCTCTTCTCCCACCTCGAACACCGCCGGGCCGATGGCCGGCCCCAGCCAGGCCAGGAGCTCGGCGGGGTCCTCGTCCAGCGCCGCCACCGTGGCCTCCAGCACACCACCGGCCAGGCCACGCCAGCCGGCGTGCGCCGCACCGACGCGATCCCCGCGCCGGCTGCAGAACAGCACCGGCAGGCAGTCGGCGGTCTGCACCACGCACACCGCCCCGGGGCCGAAGGCCACCGAGGCATCGGCGGCCGGCGTGCCGGCGATATGGCCGGCGTCCACGACGGTCGTCCCGTGCACCTGTTCGAGCCAGGCGGGCTCGGCCGGCAGGCCCAGGGCATCCCGCAGCGCACGGCGGTTGGCCGCCACGGCCTGCGGGTCGTCGCCCACGTGGGTGGCGAGATTGAAGCTGTCGAAGGGGGCCCGGCTCACGCCCCCCAGGCGGGTGGTGGAGACGGCACACACGCCGGCCGGCGCCGGCCAGGTCGGCTGCAGCCAGCGCGGGTCGTCCGGTATCGCCGTCATGCCGGGGTCTCCGCGGCCAGCAGGTCGAGCAGGGCCTGCATGTCGTCCGGCAGGGGCGCCTCCCAGGCGATCGGCTCGCCGGTGACGGGATGCTCGAGCTCCAGGCGCGTGGCATGCAGGGCCTGGCGGCGAAAGCCGCGCAGCGCCGCCTGCAGCGTCTCGGAGGCGCCGGCCGGCACGCGCGCCCGGCCACCGTAGACCGGATCGCCGACGATGGGGTGCTGGATGTGGGCCATGTGTACGCGAATCTGGTGCGTGCGGCCGGTCTCCAGGCTCACGCGCAACAGGGTGTGGTGGGCGAAGCGCGCCTCGACGCGGTAGTGCGTGACGGCCGGCTTGCCGCCCTCCACCACCGCCATGCGCTTGCGATCCACCGGGTGACGGCCGATGTTGCCCTCCACGGTGCCGCCGGCGACCACGGGGCCATGCACCAGCGCCAGGTACTGGCGGCTCACGCTGCGCGCCTGCAGCTGCTCCACCAGCGACTTGTGCGCGGTGAGCGTGCGCGCCACCACCAGCAGGCCGCTGGTCTCCTTGTCCAGTCGGTGCACGATGCCGGCCCGCGGCACACCGGCGAGCTCCGGCGCGTGGTGCAGCAGGGCGTTCTGCAGGGTGCCGGCCCAGTTGCCGGCCGCCGGATGGGTCACCAGGCCCGCCGGCTTGTTGATCACCAACAGGGCCTCGTCCTCGTACACGATGTCGAGCGGGATCGGCTCGGCCGCCACGGTCTCCGCTGCCGGCATGCTGTCGGCCACCACCCGCACCCGCTCGCCGCCGGCCACCGCCTCCTTCGGCTTCATGGCCTGCCCGTCCACCATCACCTTGCCCTCGCGTATCCACTGCGTGAGACGGCTGCGCGAATACTGCGGAAAGACCTGCGCCAGCGCCTGATCCAGGCGTGCGCCGGCGAGTTCGTCGGGAATGACGGCATTGAGGGTTTCGGTTTGCGACACGTGACGGGATTCCGGTTGACGTTACGAGGCTTGCGGCAACTGCGCTATACTGCGCGCTCGTTACTTTAGCCGATACGCGAGCCCGACCACAGCCATGCGCGCCGTTTTTGTCCTGATTGCCGTCTCCCTGCTCAGTGCCTGCGCCTCCCTGCAGAGCGACCCCACCGCCGACTGGTCCGCCGCGCGCCTCTACAGCGAGGCCAAGGATCAGCTCGAGAACGGCAACTACGAGCAGTCGATCAACTACTTCGAGACGCTGGAGGCCCGCTATCCCTTCGGCCGCTACGCCCAGCAGGCCCAGCTCGAGATCGCCTACGCCTACTACAAGTACGACGAACCGGATTCGGCCATTGCCGCGGCCGACCGCTTCATCAAGCTCAACCCGCGCCACCCGCACGTGGACTACGCCTACTATCTCAAGGGCCTGGTCAACTTCAATCGCGGCCGCAGCTTCATGGACCGCTTCATCAAGCGCGACCCCTCGGACATGGACCCGCAGCCGCTCACCCAGGCCTTCAACGACTTCTCCACCCTGGTGCAGCGCTTCCCCGACAGCCGCTACGCTCCGGATGCCCGCCAGCGCAGCGTCTTCCTGCGCAACGAGCTGGCCGAATACGAGATCAAGGTCGCCGACTACTACGTGCGCCGCGGCGCCTGGCTCGCCGTGGCCAAGCGCTGCCAGTACGTGCTGGAGACCTACCCCGGCGCCGAGGCGACGCCAAAGGCGCTCTCGCTGCTCGCGCGTGCCTACGCCGAGCTCGGCAAGACCGACCTCGAGCGCGACACGCGCCGGGTGCTGGAACTGAACTACCCGGACTACGCCCGGCAGCAGGATCGGACCCGGCAGAATCAGGATTGAACAGACGACAAGAGGGGAAGAGCGATGTGGGATTTCTTCCGGACCGTCAGACACCGCCACTCGGTACGCCGTTACCAGCCGGACATGCCGGTGGAGGAAGGCAAGCTGCACGCCATCCTGGAGACGGCCATCGCCGCCCCCTCGGCCGGTGACCTGCAGGCCTATCGCATCATCGCCGTGACCAACGCCGGCCTGCGGCAGCAGCTCGCCGCGGCGGCCAAACAGGACTTCATCGCCACCGCCCCGGTGGTGCTGGTCTTCTGCACCGACCCCGCCCGTTCCGAGCAGCAGTTCGGCCAGCGCGGGCACGACCTCTTCGCCATCCAGGACGCCACCATCGCCGCGGCCTATGCCCAGCTGGCGGTGGTCGCCGCCGGCATGGCCTCCACCTGGGTCGGGCACTTCGACCCCGCGGCCCTGCGCGAGACGCTCGCCATCGACGACGACCTCGAGCCCATCGCCCTGCTCTGCATCGGCTACCCGGACGAGCTTCCGGAACCGACGCCACGGCGACACATGGACGAGATCGTGGAAAGACGCGACTAGCTAGAAACAACAACGCCCCGCATCTGCGGGGCGTTCTGCTTCAGGGGTCCGGGAATCCAGGCGCCACAGAGAACACAGAGGTCACAGAGGATGTGTGCGCTCTAATGTCCTCTGTGACCTCTGTGGCAAACAGTCCTCAGATCGCCTCCGGCCCTTCCTCGCCCGTGCGGATACGGATCACGCGCTCGACGGGCGTGACGAAGATCTTGCCGTCGCCGATCTTGCCGGTGCGGGCCGCAGTGGAGATGGCCTCGACACAGGTGTCGACCACGCTGTCGTCCACCACCAGCTCGATCTTCACCTTGGGCAGGAAGTCGACCACGTATTCCGCGCCGCGATAGAGTTCGGTGTGCCCCTTCTGCCGGCCGAAGCCCTTGACCTCGGTGGCGGTCAGGCCGGTGATGCCGGCGTCGGTGAGCGCCTCGCGCACGTCCTCGAGCTTGAAGGGCTTGATGATGGCCTCGACCTTTTTCATTCCACGTCCTCCGAAAAGATGGATCTGAGAGCTTAGGGATTAGCTTAGCGTCAAATGCCGCGGCCGTAACCGCTGGTGATCGGGTAGCGCCGGTCCTTGCCGAAGGCGCGCTGTGTGATGCGCACGCCGGGCGGCGCCTGGCGGCGCTTGTATTCGTTGTTGAGCACCATCGCCATCACGCGCCGCACCGTGGCCTCGTCGTAGCCGTCGGCGACGATCTGCGGCAGCGACCAGTCGCGCTCGACGAAGCGCTCGAGGATGCCGTCGAGGATGTCGTAGGGCGGCAGCGAGTCCTGGTCCACCTGGTCCGGTGCGAGTTCGGCGGAGGGCGGGCGCTCGATCACCCGCTCCGGGATCACCGGCCCGCCCGGCAGGCCGTTGCGGTAGCGTGCCAGGCGGTAGACCTGGGTCTTGGCCACGTCCTTGAGCGGGGCGAAGCCGCCGGCCATGTCGCCATAGAGCGTGGCATAGCCCACCGCCATCTCGCTCTTGTTGCCGGTGGTCAGCAGCATGCGGCCGGTCTTGTTGGAGATGGCCATGAGCACGATGCCGCGGCAGCGTGCCTGGATGTTCTCCTCGGTGGTATCGCGCGGCAGGCCGCGAAACTCGTCTTCCAGCATGCCGAGAAAGGCGGTGAAGGCCGGCTCGATCGGGATGTTGCGGTATTTCACGCCCAGCGTCCGGGCCTGGGCCTGGGCATCGCTGACGCTCATGTCGGCGGTATAGCGCGAGGGCATCATCACCGCCTCCACCGCCCCGGCGCCCAGGGCGTCGACGGCGATGGCCAGGGTGAGCGCCGAGTCGATGCCGCCCGAGAGCCCCAGCACCACGCCGTTGAAGCCGTTCTTGGCCACGTAGTCGCGCACGCCCAGCACCAGGGCGCGGTAGATCGCCGCCTCGGGGGCGAGCACCGCGGCCAGTTCGGCGTCGTGTTCGCGGGGATCGAGGGGCACGTCGACGGTGTACACGCCCGCCTCGAAGGCCGGTGCACGGAACCGCGGTTCGCCGTCGGCGCCCAGCACCATGGACTCGCCGTCGAACACCAGCTCGTCCTGTCCGCCCACCAGGTTCACGTAGACGATGGGCAGGCCGGTGTCGCGAATGCGGTCGCCCAGCGCCTGCAGGCGCTCGTCACGCTTGCCGCAGTGGAAGGGCGAGGCATTGATGTTGAGGATGAGCTCTGCCCCGGCCTCGGCGGCCAGCTTCGCCGGATCGGGGTGCCAGACGTCCTCGCAGACGGTGAGCCCCAGGCGGATGCCGTCGAGCTCGACCACGGCCGGCCGCGTGCCCGGCGCGAAGTAGCGCCGCTCGTCGAACACGCCGTAGTTGGGCAGCACCTGCTTGTGGTACTCGGCCAGCACGTGCCCGTCGCGCAGATAGAGCGCGGCGTTGTAGAGCATCAGGCCCTCGGCCACCGGCGCGCCGAGCATCACGTCGATGCCGCGCACCGTTTCGGTGATGTGATGGACCGCCTTCTCCACCCGTTCGAGCAGGCTGGGGCGGTAGAGCAGGTCTTCCGGGGGATAGCCCGTGAGGGCGAGCTCGGGAAACAGGATCAGACGGGCGCCAGCGTCATCGCGCGCACGCAAGGCCGCGTCGATGACCTTCCGCGCATTGCCCTCGACATCGCCCACCAGGAAGTCGAGCTGGGCGAGTGCGATTCGCAGGCTGCGGCTCATCTAGCTGCCGAGCAGTTCGCGCATGCGTTCGCCCATCTGCGCGGGCGAGCGCACAATGGCCACGCCGGCGGCCTCCAGCGCGGCGAACTTCTGTTCGGCCGTGCCCTGGCCGCCGGAGATGATGGCGCCGGCATGCCCCATGCGCTTGCCGGCCGGGGCGGTGACGCCCGCGATGTAGGCCACTACCGGCTTGGTGACCCGGGCCTGGATGTAGGCCGCGGCCTCCTCCTCGGCACTGCCGCCGATCTCGCCGACCATGATGATGCCCTCGGTCTGCGGATCGTCCTGGAAACGGCCCAGGCAGTCGATGAAGGTCATGCCGTGGATGGGATCGCCGCCGATGCCCACGCAGGTGGACTGCCCGAGCCCGGCGAGCGTGGTCTGGTGCACGGCCTCGTAGGTGAGGGTGCCGGAACGGGAGACGATGCCGATGCGGCCCGGCTGGTGGATGGCGCCCGGCATGATGCCGATCTTGCAGGCCCCCGGCGTGATCACGCCCGGACAGTTGGGGCCGATGAGCACGGCATCCGGGTAATCGGCGAGTGCGGCCTTCACGCGCAGCATGTCCAGCACCGGGATGCCCTCGGTGATGCAGACGATCACGCGGATGCCGGCATCCGCCGCCTCGAGGATCGCGTCGGCGGCGAACGGCGCGGGCACATAGATCATGCTGGCCTCGGCGCCGGTCGCGGCCACCGCGTCGTGCACGGTGTCGAACACGGGCAAACCCAGATGCGTCTGCCCGCCCTTGCCCGGCGTCACCCCGCCGACCATCTGCGTGCCGTAGGCAATCGCCTGCTCGGAATGGAAGGTGCCCTGCTTGCCGGTGAAGCCCTGGCAGATCACGCGCGTGTTGCGGTCGACGAGGATACTCATTGCGCACCCCCCACGGCCGCGACGACCTTCTGCGCGGCATCGGTGAGCCCCTCGGCACTGATGATGTTGAGGCCGCTGTCGGCCAGCAGCTGCCGCCCGCGCTCGACGTTGGTGCCTTCCAGGCGCACCACCACCGGCACGGCCACGTGCACCTCCTCCACGGCGCGGATGATGCCCTCCGCGATGAGGTCGCAGCGCACGATCCCGCCGAAGATGTTCACCAGCACGCCCTGCACCTTGTCATCCGAGAGGATCAGCTTGAAGGCCTCGGCCACCCTTTCGGCCGTGGTGCCGCCGCCCACGTCCAGGAAGTTGGCGGGCGCGCCGCCATGCAGCTTGATGAGGTCCATGGTCGCCATGGCCAGCCCGGCACCGTTGACCATGCAGCCGATGTTGCCGTCCAGGCGGATGTAGTTGAGCGCATGCTCGGCCGCGCTGGCCTCGGCCGCATCCTCCTGGCGGATGTCGCGCAGTTCGGCGAGTGCCGGGTGACGGTAGAGGGCGTTGTCGTCGAGGTTGAGCTTGGCGTCCAGCGCGACGAGCTCGCCCGCGCCGGTGACGATCAGCGGGTTGATCTCGACCAGGCTGGCATCGCTCTCGACGAACAGCGCATACAGCTTCGCCAGCAGACGGCCGAAGGCCTTGATCTGCTCGCCCTCGAGCCCGAGCGCAAAGGCCAGGCGTCGGCCGATATAGGGCTGGAAGCCCGCCGCCGGATGCACGTGGGCGGTGACGATCCGCTCCGGCGTCTTCGCCGCCACCTCCTCGATGTCCATGCCCCCGGCCGCCGAGGCCATAATCGCCACCTGGCGGCGCGCGCGGTCGACCAGCAGGCTCAGGTACAGCTCACGTGCGATGTCGGTGAGCGGCTCGATGAGCAGGGTGTCGACGGGCAGCCCCTCCGGGCCGGTCTGGTGGGTGGCGAGCCGGGTGCCGAGCAGCTGCCCGGCCGCAGCGCGCAGCTCGTCGGTCGAGCGCACGAGCTTCACGCCTCCCGCCTTGCCGCGGCCGCCGGCATGGACCTGGGCCTTCACCACCCAGCCCTCGCCGCCCAGCGTGGCGGCGGCACTCACGGCCGCATCGACGTCCTGTGCGGACACGCCGGAGGGAACGGGGATGCCACGGTCGCGAAACAGCGCCTTGGCCTGATATTCGTGGAGATGCATGGTCGCGTGCTTTATTCTTGGTTGGCTGGTAATTTTGGATGAAACCACGGCCGCACGCAAAGTGAAACCCGCGGCCTTTACTCTAAAGGCAACCCGGAAAGACCCCATGTTCCGCACCCTGCTCATCATCGCCGCCATCGCCGTGGCGGTCCTGCTGATCCGCCGCCTGCTCGCCGCCCGCCCCTCGGGCGAGGATCAGCCGCCGCGTGTGCGCGAGGAACGCGACATGGTGCGCTGTGCCCACTGCGGCCTGCACATCCCGGCAAACACGGCCGTGCGCGCCGGCGACAGGACGTATTGCAGCGAAGAGCACCGCCGGCTCGATCAGCCGGACTGACCCGCACCGCATCATGCCCGCCTGGATCGATCTCGACACCGACCGCCAGGGATGGCGCTCCCTGCGCCTGTTCAACCTCTATCGCCTGCTGGTGGCGGTGCTGCTGCTCGGGCTGTGGCTGCTGGAGATGAACCCGCGCGGCCCCGCGCGCTTCGATGCCGGGCTCTACCTCACCACCGACATCCTCTACATCGCCCTGGCCCTGCTGGCCTTCGTCGCCGGCAGCCTGCGCTCGCCGCCCTTTTTGATCCAGATCCTGGCGCTAGTCGTCATCGACATCGTCTGCATCGTGCTCCTGATGCATGCCAGCGGCGGCATCACCAGCGGGCTCGGCATGCTGCTCATCCCGGTGATCGCCGCCGCCAGCCTGCTGGTACCGGGCCGGCTGGCGGCCCTGTTCGCCGCACTGGCCTCCATCGCCCTGCTCGCCGACCAGGGGCTCTCGCACTGGTTCGACCCGAAATACGCCGGCAGCTACACCCAGACCGGGCTGCTCGGGCTGATCCTGTTCTTCACCGCCATCATCGCCCTGATCCTGGCGCGCCGCGCCGAGGAGAGCGCCGCCCTGGCCACCCGGCGCGGCGTCGACCTGGCCGACCTCACCGCGCTCAACGAGCACATCCTCGAACGCATGCAGTCCGGCATGCTGGTGGTGGACGACGACGGCAACATCCGCTCCATCAACGAGGCCGCCTGGCAGCTGCTCGGCAACCCCGCCCACGGCAACCCCTACCTGCTGCGACGCCTCTCCCCTGCGCTCTGCGACGCCCTGAACGACTGGCTCAGGACCCGTCGCGCCGGCCCCGTGCGCCTGCAGCCCGACCTGGCCAGCGGGCGGGAGCTCCAGGCCCGTTTCACCCGCCTCGAACTCACGGCCCAGCCGGCCACGCTCATCGCCCTGGAGAACGCCGCCGATATCAACCGCCAGCTGCAGGACGAGAAGCTGCTCTCGCTGGGCCGGCTCACGGCCAACATCGCCCACGAGATCCGCAACCCCCTGGGGGCCATCAGCCATGCCGCCCAGCTGCTGGACGAGTCCGAGGCCCTGGACCCGGCCGATGCCCGCCTGGCGCGCATCATCCACGACCAGTCGCACCGGGTGAACGAGATCATCCAGGACGTGCTGCGCCTGTCGCGGCGCGAGCCGGCCCGCCCCGTGCCCATCGCGCTGCAGCCCTGGCTGGAGGCCTTCGCCGAGGAATTCGCCACCAGCAAGGGTCTGGCGGCGGGACGGCTGCGCATCACCGTCAGCCCGCCCCACGCCGAGGTGATGTTCGATCGCGGCCAGCTGCACCAGCTCCTGTGGAACCTCTGCAGCAATGCCGTCAAGTACGGCACGGCCGAGGGCGAGGCCCCCCTGGTCGAGATCAACGCCGGCCAGTCCGAACACCTCGGGCGCGCCTATCTCGACGTCATCGACCACGGCCCCGGCATCCCCGCCGAGCTCCGCCCCCAGCTCTTCGAGCCCTTCTTCACCACCAGCGCCCAGGGCACCGGGCTCGGCCTCTACATCGCGCGCGAACTCTGCGAAAATAACCAGTCACGGATCGAATACCTGCCGGTGCCCAGCGGGGGCAGCTGCTTTCGCATCCTGTTCGATGGAGCCCGCGACCAGACATGACCATTCAGCACATCCTCATCGTCGACGACGAGCCGGACATTCGTGAACTGCTCGAGATCACGCTGGGCCGCATGGGCCACGACACGCGCTCGGCCGCCAGCCTGCGCGAGGCACGCGAGCTGCTGGACACCCGGGATTTCGATCTCTGCCTGACCGACATGCGCCTGCCCGACGGCAACGGCATCGAGCTCGTCGGCCACATCCAGACCACCCGTCCCGAGCTGCCCGTGGCCGTGATCACGGCCTTCGGCAGCATGGACACGGCCATCGAGGCCCTCAAGGCCGGCGCCTTCGACTTCGTCTCCAAGCCCGTGGACCTCAAGATGCTGCGCGACCTGGTCAGCAGTGCACTGCGGATGTCACGCACGGACGAACCGACCACCGACCGCCCGACGGCGCCGGGCAGCAGCCCGGCAGACGGCGCGTGCGAACTGCTGGGCGACTCGCCCTGCATGCGCCAGCTAAAGAGCACCATCGGCAAGCTCGCCCGCAGCCAGGCCCCGGTCTACATCCGCGGCGAGTCCGGCAGCGGCAAGGAACTGGTCGCCCGCCAGATCCATCAGCACGGCCCCCGTGCCCAGGCCCCCTTCGTCCCGGTCAACTGCGGCGCGATACCCGCCGAGCTGATGGAGAGCGAATTCTTCGGCCATCTCAAGGGCAGCTTCACCGGCGCCACCGCCGACAAGAGCGGCCTGTTCCAGGCGGCCGACGGCGGCACCCTGTTCCTCGACGAGGTCGCCGAGCTGCCCATGCACATGCAGGTCAAGCTGCTGCGTGCCATCCAGGAGCGCGCCATCAAGCCGGTGGGGGCCGCCCGCGAGGTGCCGGTGGACGTGCGCATCCTGAGCGCCACCCATAAGGACCTGGCCGAAGAGGTGCGCGAGGGCCACTTCCGGCAGGACCTCTATTACCGCCTCAACGTCATCCAGCTCGACGTCCCGCCCCTGCGCGAGCGCATCGACGACCTCCCGCGCCTGGCCGACCACTTCCTCGCCCGCCTGGCCGTGCGCTGGGGCACCGACACCCCGGCGCTCAGCAGCGCCGCCCGCGACGCCCTCAGGCACTACCCCTTCCCGGGCAACGTGCGCGAACTGGAGAATATCCTGGAACGGGCCGCCACACTCTGCGAGGGCGCGGCCATCGGCGTCGACGACCTGCAGCTGGGCGAGACCGGCCTGTTCAGCGAGACAGGCCAGGACGCCGCCACCGACATCGCACCGAAGCGCGAGCGCACCGACCTCAACCAGCTCCTCGGCCACACCGAGAAAGAGGCCATCATCGAGGCCCTGGAAAAGACCCGCTGGAACCGCACCCAGGCCGCCAAGCTGCTCGGGCTCACCCTGCGCCAGCTGCGCTACCGGCTGAAGAAGCTGGGCGTGGAGTGATCGGACAAACACAACCGGACGGTTTGTGTCACAGGTTGACACAAACCGTCCGATTATCCGTGTCAATCTCACCCCGCCGAACACCGTCATTGCGCGCCAAACAACCGCCCACCCCTGTTGAGCGACCGCTGAATCCCCGCAGACCGGGATTAACCAACTTGGCACGGAACCTGAATACAGACTGACAGCTGCGCAGGAAGGCCACTCGCAACCTGCGACAACTTCGGCGCGGCAGGCACGGGTTCACATTATCGACGTATCTGCCGTGCTAGAGTCACACCGCCAACGGTTTACTTACGTGAAACACTCAGGAGTCACAACCATGAAAAAGCAACAGGGCTTTACCCTTATCGAACTCATGATCGTGGTCGCGATCATCGG
>JAJLKJ010000037.1:0-41710 GCA_033839185.1 Gammaproteobacteria bacterium | reverse complement strand
AACGCGAAACCCCGCCGGAGCGGGGTTTCGCGGTCGTACCCGACAGACCTCAGGCGATCTGCTTCAACAGCGACTGCGCCTCGGATTTCTGGTCGGCGTTGCCTTCCTGCATGACCTCGTCGAGGATGCTGCGGGCACCGTCCGGATCGCCCATCTCGATATAGGCACGCGCCAGGTCGAGCTTGGTGGCGACCTCGTCGGCGCTGGCGAGCACGCCTTCGCCGGCATCCTCCTCGGCCTCCGCGGCGCCGCTCAGATCGAAGCCCAGGTCCTCGTCCATCGGCAGGTCCGGTGCGGCCGTCTCCGACGGCGCGCTGAACGAGGCCAGTTCGCCCATGTCGAAGTCGAGGCTGTTGTCTTCGGCCGACGGCCCGCTCTCAGGCATCTCCAGAGCGCCGGTGGATTCCTCGGCCAGATCGGCCGCGAAGTCCATGGTGTTGTCACCGGCAGGCGCGGTGGCCGGGGCCGCGGACGCGGCAGCGTCGGCGCTGTACAACGGATTGGCGGGACTCAGTTCGCGGCCCATCTCCCGGACCCGCTGCCAGGTCGCATCGTCCTGGCCGTCCAGGCTGGCCATCAAGGCCTCGGCCTCGGCATCGAAACCGTTGGCGTTGCGCGCGGCGAACAGCACCTCCAGCAGCTTGACCCGCAGCTCGCTGCGCTGCGGCGTGCGCTCCAGCGCACCGCGGATCAGCTCCTCGGCCTGCTGATAGCGCCCGTAAGCCAGATACACGTCCGCTTCGGCAACCGGATCGGCCTCGGCGTCGTTCTGGATCGCGCCCATGTCGCTGACGGCAAAATCGGTGAACAGCGAGGAGTCGCTCTGCGTGCTGTCCTTGGCCGGTGCCGCAGCCGGTGTCTCGCTGGCGGCAGGCTCCGCGGCCACGGCGCCCGCGGCAACCGCGACCGCCGCCGGGGCGGCCGGCGCCGTCGGTTGACGCTCGGCGAGGATGCTCTCCTGGAATCCACCGGCATCCGCGTTCCGGCGCCGCAGGCCCATCCAGGCCAGCAGGGCAATCAACAGCGCGGCGCCACCGGCGGCCCACTTGAACATGGGATTGGCCAGCAGCGTCGAGACGAGATCGGCGGGTGGCTGTTCCGGGGCGGCCGGTTCGACGGCCGGTTCCACGCCGGCGGTTTCCGGCGCAGGCATCGGCTCCGGCGTGACGGTGGGTTCGGATGCGGGCTCAATGACCGCTTCGGCGGCGGCCTCGGCGGTCTCCACTGCGGGCTCCTCCGACGGCATCGCCGCAGCGGTGTCGTCTGCCGCTACGTCCGCGGATTCCGCAGTCGGTTCGGTGCCCGGTTCGCCAGCCTCCGGGAGCGCTGCTTCGGCCGGGGCTTCAGACGGGGCTTCGCCGGCCGGCGCGGCCTCGGCATCCGCCGCAGCGGGCGCGGCGCCCGGCACCGCGGTACCGCTGAGCTGGGCCATCTCGCTGTCTTTGAGTTCGATCAGCCGGTGCAGCTGGGCGATCTGCTCCTCGAGGTCCTGCAGACGGGTATTCAGTTCCTGGTTCTGCTGGCGCTGGGCCTCGACGGCCTCGACGGCCAGGGTCAGCTCCTTGCGCAGTTCGTCGACGTTGGCACCCGTGCCGGCGCCGGTGCCGGTTGCGCCGGTCTCGGGCACCACCAGCTTGAGCTGGGCATCGGGTTCGGCCGACGCCGCCGCGGCGGCGCCATCGGTCGCCGGCGCCGGTGCCGCCTGCGCCTCGGTGGCCGTAGTCTCCGCGGTGCGGCCTTCACGCCACAGGCGGTTCTGCCGGCGCACTTCGGCCAGGGCCTCGCCCTGACTGACCGCCGCCATCTCCTCGCGGGTCGGCACGCGCAGGACGTAGCCGGCCTTGAGGTTGTTGATGTTCTGATCGTAGAAGGCGTTGGGGTTCGCCTCGAGCAGGCCGAGCATGGTCTGCTCCATGCTCACGCCGCTGTCCGGACGTACCTCGGAGGCGATTTTCCACAGCGTGTCGCTGCGGCTGGTGCGGTATTCGTCGCCAACCCGCCCACCCGTAGGAGCTGCGGCGGCGGGCGCCGCTGTGACGGCGCGCGGAGCCGGTGCCGGGGCCGCGACGGCCGGGGCCCGGGTCATTTGTCGCGGCGCCGGCATCAATGCCGGCGGATCGATCAGCACGGTGTATTCGCGCAGCACCTGGCCGGAGCCCCAGGTCGCCTCGAGCAGGAAGTTCAGGTACGGCTCGCGCACCGGCTCGCGGCTGGTCACGCGGATCACCGCGGTACCGTCCGGCCGTTTCACGACCTCGAAGCGCAGCTTGGTGTGGAAAAAGGCCCGTTCCACGCCGGCCCGGTTGTAGGCCTCCGACGAGGCCAGGGCGACCCGGAGTTCGGCGAGTTCGCCCGCCGTCGGCGACAGCAGCTCGATATCCGCATTGAGGGGCTGATTGAGAACGGTGTTGAGGCGGATGTCGCCGAGTCCCATGGCAAACGCCTGACTCGCGAACGCTCCCAACATAGCCGTCACCAGGGCCGTTTTCCTAACCATAATGCATCCTCTCATGGTCGCGCCCGACGCCTGGCGGGGTCGTGCGCCCATCTGCCTAAGGTGAGTGAGGTTTATCTTGCAACTAATCGTTCTTTCTATGAATTTCTTGAGCGACCGCAAGAACTATAGTCTACAAATAGTCCCTGACCAAGACTTCCGCGATCTGGATGCTGTTCAAGGCGGCACCCTTGCGCACATTATCGGCGACCACCCACAAATCTAAACCGCGCGGATGGGAAATGTCCTCGCGGATGCGCCCGACGTACACCGGGTCGTGATTGGCCCCCTCGGTCACTGCCGTGGGATAGCCGCCGTCCTTGCGCTCGTCGAGCACCACGACACCCTGGGTCTTTTGTAGCAATTCGCGTGCCTGCTCCGCCGTGATCTTGTCGCGGGTTTCGATGTGCACCGCCTCGGAATGGCCATAGAACACCGGCACGCGCACCGTGGTCGGGTTCACCTGGATGCTGTCGTCGCCCATGATCTTGCGGGTCTCCCAGACCATCTTCATCTCTTCCTTGGTGTAGCCGTTGTCCATGAACACGTCGATCTGCGGCAACACGTTGAACGCGATCTGGCGTGGATAGACCTTGGCCTCGATGGGCTTGGCGTTGAGCAGGGCCGCGGTCTGGGTCGCCAGTTCCTCGATCGCCTCCTTGCCGGTGCCGGACACCGCCTGGTAGGTGCAGACGTTGATGCGGGTGATGCCGACGGCGTCGTAGATGGGCTTGAGCGCGACCAGCATCTGGATGGTCGAGCAGTTCGGATTGGCGATGATGCCGCGGTTCCTGTACTGGGCGATGGCCTGCGGGTTGACCTCTGGCACGACCAGCGGTATGTCGTCGTCGTAGCGGAACTGCGAAGTGTTGTCGATGACCACGCAGCCGGCCGCCGCCGCCTTGGGCGCGTACACCGCCGACACCGAGGCGCCCGGCGAGAACAGGCCGATCTGTACTTTGGAGAAGTCGAACTCGGCCAGGTCCTGCACCACCAGCGAACGGTCGCCGAACTTGACCCGGCTGCCGGCCAAGCGGCTGCTGGCCACGGCATAGACCTCGCCGACCGGGAATTTGCGCTCCGCAAGGATCTCCAGCATGGTCTCGCCGACCGCGCCCGTCGCACCCACCACCGCTACATCGTACTTCTTGCTCATGGCCGTTTCCGTTCTCTATCTAGAATGTGAATAAACCGTCAGCGCAACGCCGCGACCACCGCGTCGCCCATTGCCGCCGTACCGACCTGGCGCATGCCAGGCGACATGATGTCCGCCGTGCGCAGACCCTGATCCAGCACCTTGCCGACCGCCGCCTCGATGCGTTCGGCGAGATCCGCGCGCTCCAGACTGTAGCGCAGCAGCATCGCCACCGACAGGATGGTCGCCAGGGGATTGGCCACGCCCTGGCCGGCGATGTCCGGCGCGGAGCCGTGGATGGGCTCGTACATGCCCTGCCCCTTCTCGTTCAGCGAGGCCGAGGGCAGCATGCCGATGGAGCCGGTGAGCATCGCCGCTTCGTCGGAGAGGATATCCCCGAACATATTCTCCGTCACCAGCACGTCGAACTGCTTGGGTGCGCGCACCAGCTGCATGGCGGCATTGTCGACGTACATGTGCGAGAGCTGGATGGCCGGATACTCCTTGGCCAGATCGATCATCACCTCGCGCCACAGCTCGGTGCACTCGAGCACGTTGGCCTTGTCGATGGAACACACCCGGCCGCCGCGCTTGGCGGCGATCTCGAAGGCGACCCGGCCGATGCGCCGGATCTCCGACTCGGTGTAGACCAGGGTGTTGAATCCCTGACGCTCGCCGCCATCGAGCTGGCGCACGCCGCGCGGCTGGCCGAAGTACATGCCGCCGGTCAGCTCGCGCACGATCATGATGTCCAGACCGGCGACGACCTCCGGCTTCAGCGAGGAGGCGTCGGCGAGCTGCGGGTACAGGATCGCCGGACGCAGATTGGCGAACAGACCCATGCCGGCGCGCAGACCGAGCAGGCCCTTCTCCGGACGTACCGCGATCGGCAGCGCTTCCCATTTGTGGCCGCCGACCGCACCGAGCAGCACCGCGTCCGCGGCCTTGGCCTTGGCCAGGGTCGCGTCGGTCAGCGGCACACCGTGGGCGTCATAGGACGCGCCGCCGACCAGGCCGTGTTCGATGTCGAGAGCGAGCCCGCCGGCACTGCGCAGATGCTCGAGAACCTTCATCGCCTCGGCGACGATCTCGGGGCCGATGCCGTCGCCGGGGAGTACCAGAATCTTTTTCGTCATGCGTACGTTTCCAGGATCAATGAGAGATGGTCAACTGAACAGCCACGGCGCCTCGGCGCGGCGACGCTCCTCGTAGGCGCGGATCGCATCGGCGTGCTGCAAGGTCAGGCCGATGTCGTCCAGGCCTTCCAGCAGGCAGTGCTTGCGGAACGGATCGACCTCGAATTGCATCTGCTCGCCGTCCGGCGTCGTCACCGTCTGCGCCTGCAGGTCCACCGTGAGTTGATAGCCCGGCGTCGCCTCCACGGCCTTGAACAGGGCGTCGATCCTGGTCGCGTCGAGCACGATAGGCAGTACGCCGTTCTTGAAACAATTGTTGAAGAAGATGTCGGCGAAGCTCGGCGCGAGCACCACGCGGAAGCCGTAATCCTCCAGCGCCCACACCGCATGCTCGCGCGACGAGCCGCAGCCGAAATTCTCGCGCCCGAGCAGGATGCGCGCACCCTGATAGCGCGGCTGGTTGAGCGCGAAATCCGGATTCAGCGGGCGCCCGCTGTTGTCCCGGTCCGGCTCACCGTGATCCAGGTAGCGCCACTCGTCGAACAGGTTCGGCCCGAAGCCGGAACGGCGGATCGATTTCAGGAACTGCTTGGGGATGATCGCGTCGGTATCGACGTTGGGCCGATCCAGAGGCACCACCAGTGCCTGCAATGTAGTGAACTTTTCCATCACAACCTCGTTTGTGAACCGCCAAGGCGGTTTCCTTCACACATCCCGCACATCGACAAAGTGACCCGCGACCGCCGCCGCCGCGGCCATCGCCGGACTGACCAGGTGGGTGCGGCCGCCTTGTCCCTGCCGGCCCTCGAAGTTGCGGTTCGAGGTCGAGGCGCAGCGTTCGCCCGGCTCCAGACGGTCGGCGTTCATCGCCAGGCACATCGAGCAGCCGGGCTCGCGCCATTCGAAACCGGCCGCCTTGAAGACCTTGTCCAGACCCTCGGCTTCCGCCTGCTGCTTGACCAGGCCGGAACCCGGCACCACCAACGCCTGCTTGATGTTCGCTGCGACCTTGCCGCCGCGGATCGCCGCAGCCGCCGCGCGCAGATCCTCGATGCGCGAGTTGGTGCAGGAGCCGATGAACACCTTGTCGACCGCAATATCGCTGATCGGCATGTTCGGCGAAAGCCCCATGTATTCCAGCGCGCGGCGCATGCCGTCGGCGCGCACCGCATCCATCTCCTGCTCCGGGTCCGGTACGCGGCCGTTGACCGGCGCGACCATCTCGGGCGAGGTACCCCAGGTGACCTGCGGCTTGATGCCGGCGGCGTCGATGCGCACCACGCGGTCGAACTCGGCGTCCTCGTCCGAATGCAGCTCGAACCAGGCCGCGACGGCGCGATCCCACTCGTCGTCGCGCGGGGCGTAGGGGCGACCCTGCACGTACTCGACGGTGGTCTCGTCCACCGCCACCATGCCGGCGCGTGCGCCGGCCTCGATGGCCATGTTGCACACGGTCATGCGTCCTTCCATCGACAGCGCGCGGATCGCCTCGCCACCGAACTCGATGGCGTAGCCGGTGCCGCCGGCGGTGCCGATCTCGCCGATGATGGCGAGCACGATGTCCTTCGCGGTCACACCCGGGCCGACCTGCCCGTCCACGCTGATGAGCATGGACTTCGACTTCTTCTGCAGCAGCGTCTGGGTGGCGAGCACGTGCTCCACCTCGGAGGTGCCGATGCCGAAGGCCAGCGCGCCGAAGGCGCCGTGGGTGGAGGTATGCGAATCGCCGCAGACCACGGTCATGCCCGGCAGGGTCGCGCCCTGCTCCGGGCCGATCACGTGCACGATGCCCTGGCGGATGTCGTTCATGCTGAACTCGGTGATCCGGAACTCACGGCAGTTGGCGTCCAGCGTCTCCACCTGGGTGCGCGACACCGGATCGGCGATACCGTGGCTGCGGTCGGTGGTGGGGACGTTGTGGTCCGGCACCGCCAGCACCGAGCTGCCGCGCCAGGGCTGGCGACCCGCCAGGCGCAGGCCCTCGAAGGCCTGCGGGGAGGTCACCTCGTGCACCAGGTGGCGGTCGATGTAGAGCAGCGCCGTGCCGTTTTCCTCGCGCACCACGTGCGCGTCCCAGAGCTTGTCGTAGAGCGTTTTTCCAGCCATGTATCGGATCTCACTTGAGGATGGCGACCAGTCTACGCATCGCGTTAGAATAACGCCAATTCATATTTTTCATATATTTGATTCCTCGCAGGAATCCATCAGGAGGCACCGCCATGGAGATCCAGGCCCTGCAGACCTTCGTCGCCGTGGCCGAGGCGGCCTCGGTCTCCCGCGCCGCCGAGGCCCTGCACCTCACCCAGCCGGCCGTGAGCAAGCGGCTCGCGGGGCTGGAGACCGAGCTCGGCACGCCGCTGTTCGACCGTATCGGCCGGCGCCTGGCGCTCACCGAGGCGGGGCGCACCCTGCTGCCCAATGCCCGGCGCATCCTGCAGGAGCTGGAGGAGAGCCGCCGGCTCATCGCCAATCTCTCGCGGGAGGTGCGCGGACCGCTGAGCCTGGCCACCTCCCACCACATCGGCCTGCATCGCCTGCCGCCGGTGCTGCGCCGCTACACCCGCGACCATCCGCAGGTGGAACTGGACCTGCGCTTCATGGATTCGGAGGCCGCCTGCGCCGCGGTGGAGCACGGCGACCTGGAACTGGCGGTGGTCACGCTACCCTCGGCCCCCGCGCCCGTCCTTGACACAGGCCTCGTCTGGGACGATCCGCTGGTAGTCGTCACCGGTCTCAACCACCCGCTCGCCGGGCGGGGCCGGGTGGCACTGCGCGAGCTGGCCGCCTACCCCGCCATCCTGCCGGCCGTGGGCACCTACACCCGCGAGATCATCGCCCGCGCCGTGGAGGCCACGGGCACCACGCTCAACGTCAATCTCGAGACCAACTACATGGAGACCATCAAGATGATGGTCTCCATCGGCCTGGGCTGGAGCGCACTGCCCCGCACCATGCTCGGCCCCGAGCTCCGGGAACTTCATGTAGAAGAATTACGGCTGGTTCGCCAGCTGGGCACGGTACGCCACCGCGAGCGCACGCTGTCCAACGCCGCCCAGGCCTTCATCGAGACACTGGCCGCGCACCCGGAGTAGCGGGCCGCGCGGCGACCGCCCGCCTAGACGTCCCTCAGCGAGCGCCCCTGCGCGGCCAGCAGACGCGGCACCAGGACGCGGGTGGCGATGGCGGCGAGGATGCCGAGCCCGGCGAGCGTCGCCGCCAACAGGTAGGTGGCCGCCCCGCCCTGGCCTTCCCAGACATAGCCGCTGGCCAGGCTGCCCAGCGCCCCGCCCACGCCGAAGCTCAGGCTCGAATACAGGGCCTGGCCGCGCCCCTGCAGGCGTCCCGGGAACAGCCTGTGGATCAGCGAGATGGCCGCGGCGTGATAGAGCCCATAGCTCGCCGCGTGCATGAGCTGGGCGACCAGCAGCACCGGCACCACGTCCACGAACAGGGCGATGAGCACCCAGCGCAGCGTGGTCACGACGATGGCGAACAGCAGCAGGCGCGAGGCGCCGAATCGCGGCAGCAGCCGGTGCATCTGGGTGAAGACCAGCACCTCGGCGACCACGCCCAGCGCCCACAGCGAACCGACCACGCTGCGGGCGTAACCGTGATCCTCGAGGTAGATGCTGAAGAAGGTGTAATAGGGACCGTGGCTGGCCTGCATGAAGAAGCAGGCGGCGAACAGCGAGATCACCGCCGGCGTGCGCAGCACCCGCCAGATCGAGACGCCGTCGTCCTGTGCGACCACCTCCCCCTCTCCCGGCACGAACAGGGCGTTGAGCCAGATGCCCCCCAGCAGCAGCAGCACGATCACGGGCAGCCACTGGATGCCGATGACGTCGAACACCGGCGACATCAGGCTCACGCTGACGATGAAGCCGATCGACCCCCACAGGCGGATGTGTGCATAGCGGTGTGCGTCCTCGCGCAGGTGCCCCATGGTGGTGGCCTCCAGCTGCGGCAGGGTCGCGTGCCAGAAGAAGCTGAAGGCGGCCATGAGGATGGCCAACGGCCAGTAGCCGCTGACGAAGATCACGCCCATGAAGATGAGGAAGGCGAGGAAGGTGGCGATGCGGATGATGCGCATGCGCTGGCCGGTATGGTCGGCCATCCAGCCCCAGAGGTTGGGGGCGATGATCTTGGTGGCGACCAGGATGGCCATCAGTTCGCCGATGGCGGCGGGCGCGAAGCCCAGGTCGGCCAGGTAGAGGGACCAGAACGGGACGAAGGCCCCGATGCTCGCGAAATAGAAGAAGTACAGCCCGGACAGCCGGTAATACGGGGCCGGGCCTGGGGTGGTGGCACGCATGCCGTCAGGCAGAGGCCGGGATGTCCGGGAGGTCCGTGGTGACGTCGGCGTTCTGGGCGCGGTGGCGCAGCATGTGGTCCATCAGCACGATGGCGAGCATGGCCTCGGCGATGGGGGTGGCGCGTATGCCCACGCAGGGGTCGTGGCGGCCGGTGGTGATCACCTCGGCGGGGTTGCCGTCGAGGTCCACGCTGCGACCGGGCAGGCGCATGCTGGAGGTCGGCTTGAGCGCGATGGACACCGCGATGTCCTGCCCCGAGGAGATGCCGCCCAGCACGCCGCCGGCGTGGTTGGAGAGGAAGCCATCCATCGTGATCTCGTCGCGGTGCTCGGTGCCCTTCTGCTCCACGCAGGCAAAGCCCGCGCCGATCTCCACGCCCTTGACCGCGTTGATGGCCATCATCGCGTGCGCGATATCGGCGTCCAGTCGGTCGAAGATGGGCTCGCCCCAGCCGGGCGGCACGCCCTGCGCGACGACATTGATGCGCGCGCCGATGGAGTTGCCCTCCTTGCGCAGGGCGTCCATGTACTTCTCCATCTCGGCCACCTTGCCGGCGTCCGGGCAGAAGAAGGGGTTGTTCTCCACCTCGTCCCAGTCGAAGGCCTCGGCCCGGATGGGGCCGAGCTGGGCGAGGTAGCCGCGGATGAGCACGCCATGGCGTTCCTTCAGGTACTTCTTGGCGATGGCGCCGGCCGCCACGCGCATGGCCGTCTCGCGGGCCGAGGAACGGCCGCCGCCGCGGTAGTCGCGCAGGCCGTATTTCCTGTAATAGGTGTAATCGGCGTGCCCCGGACGGAAGGTGTTCATGATGTCGCCGTAGTCCTTGGAGCGCTGGTCCACGTTGCGGATCATGAGCGCGATCGGCGTGCCGGTGGTACGGCCCTCGAACACGCCGGAGAGGATCTCCACCTGGTCGGGTTCACGGCGCTGGGTGGTGTGGCGCGTCTTGCCGGGGCGGCGGCGCTCCAGGTCCTGCTGCAGGTCGGCCTCGGAGAGTTCCATACCGGGCGGGCAGCCGTCGACGATGCAGCCGATGGCCGGGCCGTGACTCTCACCGAAGGAGGTGACCGTGAACAGTTTGCCGATGCTGTTTCCTGACATGGCGCGCATTGTAGCAGGTTTCCGCGCCGTGTCGCCGTTCGCGCGTGCCCGCCTTCCGCCTTATCAGCCACGGCCAAAAACCGCATAATGCATCGGTCTTTGGGCGGGAGCGGCGCGTGAAAACCACCACGAAAAAGAAGGCCGGCAAGGGCCTCAACTACTTCGGCCTGATCTTCGTCGCCGTCGGGCTCGGCTTCGGGATCTTCATGATCGGTGGCGCGGCACTCAATTATCTCGAGGCCCGCGACTGGGTGCCGGTGCAGGCCACGGTGCTTGCCACCGACCTGCACGTCTCGCGCAGCGACGACGGCACCACCTACCGGGTCGATGCCACCTACCGCTACCGCTTCGATGGCCGGGACTACACGGGCACCCGCGTGAGCGTGCACGGCGGCAGCGACAACATCGGCGACTACCACCAGCGCTGGCACAGCAAGCTGGCCCATGCCCAGCGCAACAACCACCACCTCACCGCCTGGGTGAACCCCGCCGATCCGACCGAGGCCCTGCTCGACCGCGAACTGCGCTGGCCGCTCATGGGCTTCATGTCCATCTTCGCCATCGTCTTCGCGGGGGCCGGCCTGTTCTTCACCTTCATCGGCCGCCTTGCCCAGCGCAAGGCCGGGCAGGACCTGCACGGCCGCCCCGTGATCCGCGAAAAGGGGCTGGCCCAGGTCTACGTGTTCGGCTTCATGACGGCGATGTTCACGCTCATCCCGCTGCCCGGCGTCCTGGCGATCCCGGAGGAGATCGGCAAGGGCAACCTGGCCATTCTCGTTGTGTTGTTGTTCCCGCTCGCCGCCCTGTGGCTCGGATACATGACGGTCAAGGGCTATCTCGGCTGGAAGCGCTTTGGCGTGGTCGAGGTACGACTGGATCCGCACCCGGGCCAGGTCGGTGGCGCGGTGGCCGGCACCATCAAACTCGAAGGCCGGCTGGCCAGCCGGGAACAGGTGGACGTGCAGCTGCTGTGCAAGCACGTGCGTATCCGCCGCAGCGGCAAGAGCACCAGCCGCAGCGAGACCGTGCTGTGGGAGCGTACCCAGACGCTCACGCCCATGGCGGTGGGCCGCGGCACCCAGCTCGAGTTCCGCTTCGACACGCCGCCCGACCTGCCGCCGAGCGATGAGCCGGATCGCGACTACCACGAGTGGGAACTGCATCTCACCGCCGAGGTGCCCGGCGTGGACCTGGACCGACGCGTGACGATCCCGGTGGAGCAAAACGAGAATCCACGCCCCAGCCACATCCGTGCCGCCCCCGAGCTGGAGTCCGTGCACGCCGACATCGAGATCCCGGCGAAGGTGGTCGGGATCGAGACCCGCGGCGACAGCCATCGCTTCGCCTACCCTAGTTCGCGACTGCGCGGCATGGGCGTCGCCCTGCTCGTGTTCGGGGTGGTGTTCTTCGTGCCGGTGGTGTTCCTCGGGCGCGGCATCGTGGAAGACCCTTCTGACTGGTTCGCCTGGGCCGGGGGGCTGTTCGGTCTCGTCTTCGGCCTGGTCGGCCTCGGCCTGTTCCTCGCAGGCGTCTACATCGCCGGCAACTCGCTGGAAGTGATCGTGCACAACGGCGAGATCACCAGCCGGCGCACCCTGCTCGGGCTGAGCCGCGCACGCCGTGGCTTTGTCGACGATGTGGAGGAGATCCGGATCAAACAGGGGGGCTCGAGCACCGTGGGCGGCAGGCGCACGGTGTACTACCAGCTGCACGCGCTCTCCCGCAACGGGCGCAAGATACCGCTGGGTGACGGCATTCCCGGCTCCCATCTGGCCGAACACATCAAGCAGCGGCTGGAAGCGGCCATCGGTCTGACGACGTAGGCCCGCCGACCTCCCGGCGGGCAGCTGCGGGGTCAGATCACCCTGGAGAAACGCCGCTCGCGCGCCTCGCGCAGGTAGCGGTCAAACACCATGCAGATGTTGCGGATCAGCAGGCGCCCGCGCGGACTCACGCGAATGCCCCCGGCATCCAGGCTCAACAGGCCATCGGCCTCCATGACCCTCAGCGCCTCGAGTTCCTCGGCGAAGTAATCGGCAAAGACGATGCCGTGGCCCCGCTCCACCACGGCGAAATCCAGCACGAAGTGACAGATGAGGTCGGTGATGACGGCGCGTCGGAGTTTATCGTCGGCATCGAGTTCCACGCCGCGGAACACGGCGAGTTCGCCGGCATCGATGCGGGCGTAGTAGTCCTCGAGTCCTTTCAGGTTCTGCGCATAGGCATCGCCCACCATGCCGATGGAGGTCACGCCCATGGCCACCAGGTCGCACTCGGCGTGCGTGGAGTAGCCCTGGAAGTTGCGGTACAGCGTGCCCTCGCGCTGGGCCACGGCGAGCTCGTCATCGGGCTTGGCGAAGTGGTCCATGCCGATGTAGACGTAACCCGCCGCCGACAGCTGATCGATGGTCTGATGCAGGATCTCGAGCTTGTCGGCGGGACTGGGCAGCTCGGCCTCGTTGATGCGCCGCTGCGGCTTGAAGAGCTCGGGCATGTGGGCGTAGTTGAACACCGAGACGCGGTCGGGATCGACGTCGATGATGCGCGCCACCGTGTCGTGAAAGCTCCCGGGCGACTGCAGCGGCAGGCCGTAGATCAGATCGACGCTGATCGACCGGAAGCCCGCCGCGCGCGCCTCGCGGATCACGCCCAGGGTCTCTTCCTCGCTCTGGATGCGGTTCACGGCCCGCTGCACCTGCGGGTCGAAGTCCTGCACGCCCAGGCTCAGGCGGTTGAAGCCGATCTCGCGCAGGGTGGCGATGGTCTCCGGATGCACCTCCCGCGGGTCGATCTCGATGGAGTACTCGCCGCTGTCGTCGTCGCGCAGGTTGAAGTGCTCGCCGGTCACGCGCATCAGTTCGCGCATCTGCGCGTGGCTGATGAAGGTCGGCGTGCCGCCGCCCCAGTGCAGCTGGTCGACGGGCCGATGGTCGTCGAACAACGCCGCCTGCAGCGCGATCTCGCGATGCAGGCGGTCCAGGTAGGGCTGGGCCCGGTCGCGGTTCTTCGTCACCACCTTGTTGCAGGCGCAGTAGTAACAGACCGTGTCGCAGAACGGCAGGTGGAAATACAGCGACAACGGACCGCCCCCGGCATTGCTCGCGCGCGCGATCTCGGCGTAACGCGCCGCCGTGAATCCCTCGTGGAACTGCACGGCGGTGGGATAGGAGGTATAGCGCGGCCCGGCCGTGTCGTAGCGGCGGATCAGGTCGGTATCGAATTCGATCTGCTGGGAAGTCGTCATGCCGGGCAACTTACCCGCGCTGACGCATTCGGGCGATGACCTCGGTCAAGCCGCGGGCAGTTCCAGCGCCGCGAGCTGTTCGGCGGTGAGCAGGAACACGCCCTGCCCGCCGTGCTCGAACTCCAGCCAGGTGAAGGGCGCGTCGGGATAGGCCTCGACCAGCGCCGCCTCGCTGTTGCCGACCTCCACCACCAGGATGCCCCCCGGATTGAGGTGACGCCCCGCCTCGCGCAGGATGCGGTGGGCGATGTCCAGGCCGTCGTCACCGGCGGCCAGCCCCAGCTCGGGCTCGGCACGGTACTCCTCGGGCAGGGCCGCCATGTCCTCGGCGTCCACGTAGGGAGGATTGGAGACGATGATGTCGTAGCGGGCATCGCCCAGCGCGGCGAAGAGGTCCGACTCGATGGCGCGCACCCGCTCGCCGAGGTGATGGCGGCGGATGTTCTCCCCGGCCACGGCGAGGGCATCGGGGGAGATGTCGGCCAGGTCCACCTCGGCCCAGGGGAAGGCATGGGCGCAGGCGATACCGATGCAGCCGCTGCCGGTGCACAGGTCCAGCACCCGGTGCACGTCCTCCGCCACCACCCAGGGGGCGAAGCCGTCGTGGATCAGCTCCGCGATGGGCGAGCGCGGTACCAGCACGCGTTCGTCGACGAAGAACTCCAGCCCGGCGAAGTAGGCCTGGTGGGTGAAATAGGCGGCCGGCCGGCGCTCGCTCACGCGGCGCTCCAGCAGATGGGCGACCGCCTGCTTCTCCTCGGGCGTGAGACGGGCGTCGAGCAGGGTCGGCGGCAGATCCGCGGGCAGGTGCAGGGCGTGCAGCGTGAGATAGGCGGCCTCGTCCAGGGCGTTGTCGGTGCCGTGACCGAAATGGATGCCCGCCTCGTTGAAGCGGCTCATGCCCCAGCGGATGAAGTCGCGGATGGTCTCGAGGCCGGTGGTGGAGGAACGTTGCTGCATCGCGATTGTCTGTGAGTAGGTCGGAAGCTGTGGAATAATACGCCCCCTATGGATACGCGCAAACTCAAAACCGCCCTCGTCTACGCCGGTGTCGCCGTACTCGCCGTCGTGCTCGGCCTGCTGGCCGCCCGCTACACGGGCCCCTCGGCCAGCGCCACTGCCCCCAGTCTCGAGGTCGGCACCGCGCTGGGCGGCGAGGCCTACCAGGTCCCTGAATTCCGGCTCTCGGACCATCGCGGCGACGACTTCGACCAGTCCCGCTTCGAGGGTCGCTGGAGCTTCGTCTTCTTCGGCTATACCTACTGCCCCGACATCTGCCCCACCACGCTCGCCACCATCAGCTCGACGCTCAAGGCGGTCGAACCCGGCGAGTACCCCGTGCAGGGCGTCTTCGTCTCGGTGGACCCGGAACGCGACCACCCGGAACGCATGGCCGACTACGTCAGCTACTTCCATGACGACATCGTCGGCATCACCGGCCCCGACGCCGAGATCACCCGGCTGACCGGCCCGCTCGGCATCCTCGCCGTCAAGACGCCGGACCCGAACGATCCGGACAACTACCTCGTGGACCACAGCGCCTCGATCCTGCTCATCGACCCGAAGGGCCGGCTGAGCGCCGTGTTCGGCGCCCCCCACGACCCGCTGGCCATGGCCCGCGACCTCGCCACCCTGCGCAAGCACTACCGCTGAACACAGGCATGACCGATCACAAGCCGTCCGTCGGGGACTACCTCAAGTCCCTGCCGCTGTATGCCCTGCCGCATCACGCCATCTCCCGCGTGATCCTCGCCCTCACCCGCCTGCGCACGCCGCTGAAGGCCCCCTTCCTGCGCTGGTTCATCCGCCACTTCGGCGTGGACATGAGCGAGGCCCTGGAACCGAACCCCGGTGCCTACGCGAGCTTCAATGCGTTCTTCACCCGGGCCATCCGCCCCGAACTGCGGCCGCTGGCCAGGGACCCGCGGCAGGTGGCCTCGCCGGTGGACGGCACCGTGAGCCAGGCCGGCCCCGTCACGGCCGGGCGCCTCGTGCAGGCCAAGGGGCACGACTACAGCGTGCTGGAACTGCTCGGCGGCTCCGACGGCCTGGCCGAGGAATTCGCGGGCGGCCGCTTCACCACCCTCTACCTCTCGCCGCGCGACTATCACCGCATCCACATGCCGGTGGACGGCACCCTGCGCCGCATGACCCATGTCCCGGGCCGGCTGTTCAGCGTCGCCCCGCATACCGTACGCACCGTGCCGCGCCTGTTCGCCCGCAACGAGCGCGTGGTCACGGTCTTCGACACCCCGCTGGGCGCCATGGCCATGGTCCTGGTCGGCGCCATCAACGTCGCCGCCATCGAGACCGTCTGGGCCGGGCTTGTCACCCCGCCCCGCGGCCGGCGCATCGCCACCACCCGCTACGGCGAGGACCGCCCGGCCCCCTTCCTGCGCAAGGGCGAGGAGATGGGGCGTTTCAACATGGGCTCGACGGTGATCCTGCTGTTCGCCGATTCCGGGGTGAACTGGTCGGACGACCTGGTACCCGGGGCGACGGTACGCATGGGATGCGGGATCGGGCGGGGGCCGGCGGGCGCCTAGCACCAGGCCGGCAGCGGCCGCGCATCCGCCCCGCGGGGGCAAGGCGCATGGACGCGCCGGACAAGCATTACCGGCCCTCGCGCACGACTTCCCGCCGCTTCGGGTGAGGCCAGACAGGGGCGAGACCGCCGCCATACGACGACGGCACCGTATTCAGCGACGCCCCTCGGCAAGACACAGCACCGCAGAAATATCCGCCACGCCACACACCGCCATCAGCAGCCGGTCGATCCCCACGGAAACGCCGGCGCAGTCCGGCAGGCCTGCCGCGAGCGCGGCGAGCAGCGGCTCGTCCATCGGCACGGCGGCCTGGCCGCGCGCCCGCCGGCGCGCCAGATCGGCCTGAAAACGCGCGCGCTGTTCGTCGGCCACGGCCAGTTCGTGAAAGCCGTTCGCCAGCTCGAGCTCGCCCAGGTAGGCCTCGAAGCGCCGGGCCACGGCGCCGTAAGGGCCCTCCACCACGCGGGCCAGGGCCGCCTGCGAGGCGGGATAGTCATGGACGAAGGTCAGGCGGTCGGCGGGAAACTGCGGGGCGACCACGGTGCTGATCAGCAGGTCCAGCCAGTCGTCGCGCCCCATCTCGCCGGCAACGTCCAGCCCCCGCTCGCGCGCCACGGACGCCAGTGCCTCGTCGTCGGCGGCAAAGGGATCGATGCCGGCATAGCGCAGGAAGGCCTCGCGGTAGCTCAGCCGCATTGCCGGCAGCAGGGGACGGTGCGGATGCGCGAGCGCCAGGAGCAGCGTCTCCACCTCGGTCATCAGCGCCTCCAGGTCGAAATCCAGCCGGTACCACTCCAGCATGGTGAACTCGGTGGCATGCCGCCGGCCGCGCTCGCCGTCGCGAAACACCGGACCCAGGTAATAGATGTCGCCGCTGCCGGCGGCCAGCAGCCGCTTCATGGCGAACTCGGGCGAGGTGTGCAGATAACGCGCCTCGCCGCAGACACGGGCAGGGACGCTCTCGATCTGCGGGTCGGTGACCGCCGCCGCGGACAGCAGCGGCGGGCTCACCTCCATGACGTCGCGCACAGCGAAAAAGGCCCGGATGCCGTGAAGCATCCGGGCCCGGTTCCGGAGCATGTCCAGCGAGGCGCTGGGCGCCCAGTCGCTCATTCCTTGACGCGCGAGACGTAGTCGCCGCTGCGGGTGTCGACCTTGATGATCTCGCCCTCTTCGATGAACAGCGGCACCTTGACCACGGCGCCGGTCTCCAGGGTGGCCGGCTTGGTGCCGCCGGTGGCGGTGTCGCCACGCAGGCCCGGATCGGTCTCGACGATACGTGCCTCGATGAAGTTGGGCGGGGCCACGGACAGCGGGACGTTGTTCCACAGGGTGACGATGCAGGTGTCCTGCTCCTTGAGCCACTGCTTGGCATCGGCCACGGCGGCCTCGCCGGCGGCGTACTGCTCGAAGGTATCTGGTACCATGAAATGCCAGAACTCGCCGTCGGAATACAGGTACTGCATGTCGGTATCGACGACGTCGGCGGCCTCCACGGATTCGCCGGACTTGAAGGTGCGCTCGATCACACGACCCGTCTTGAGGTTGCGGATCCTGACGCGGTTGAAGGCCTGGCCCTTGCCCGGCTTCACGAACTCGTTCTCGACGATGTTGTAGGGATCGCCGTCGAGCATGATCTTGAGTCCGCCGCGAAATTCGTTGGTGCTGTAACTGGCCATGGTTCCCTCGACTGCGGCGCGTGGCGCCGTCTTTGGTTTGGGTCGTACGACAAAGTCGCGAATTATATGACAAACCCACCGGCTCCCGCGAGATACCCCCTCAGCTGGCAACAGGAACTGGCCGAGGCCATTACCGACCCGGCCGAGCTGCTGCGCCTGCTCGACCTGCCCGAGGCCCTGCTGGCACCGGCGCGCGAGGCCGGGCGGGACTTCCGCCTGCGCGTGCCGCAGGGCTATGTGGGCCGCATGCGGCGGGGGGATGCCGCCGACCCCCTGCTGCGTCAGGTGCTGCCGCTGGCCGACGAGCTCGTGCCACGGCCCGGCTATCTCAGCGACCCGGTGGGCGACCTCGACGCCATGACCACACCGGGTCTGCTGCACAAGTACCACGGCCGGGCCCTGCTGGTGACCACCGGGGCCTGCGCGGTGCACTGCCGCTACTGCTTCCGTCGCCACTTCCCCTACGGCGAGGCCAATCCGGCACGCGAGGACTGGCAACCCGCCATCGACTACCTGCGCCGCGATCCCTCGGTGACGGAGATCATCCTCTCCGGCGGCGACCCGCTGGTGCTCCCCAACCCACGCCTCGCCCGGCTGCTCGCGGCACTGGCGGACATCCCCCATCTCGGGCGGCTGCGCATCCACACCCGCCTGCCCGTGGTGCTGCCCGCGCGTATCGATGCGGGGCTGCTCGATCTGCTGCGCGGGAGCCGCCTGCGGCCGGTGATGGTCATCCATGCCAACCACGCCAACGAGTTCGATGCCGCCGTCGGCCGGGCGCTGGCCAGGCTGCGCGCCGGCGGCGTGCTGCTGCTCAACCAGGCGGTGCTGCTGCGGGGCGTGAACGACAGCGTGGCAGCCCAGGCCGGGCTCAGCGAGGCCCTGTTCGAACACGGGGTCCAGCCCTACTACCTGCATCTGCTGGACCGGGTGCAGGGGGCCGCCCACTTCGATGTCAGCGAGGCCGAGGCACGCGCCCTGATCGACGGCCTGCGTACCCGCCTGCCGGGCTACCTGGTGCCGCGTCTCGTGCGCGAGATCGCCGGCGAGCCCGGCAAACATCCCGTCGCCTGACGGCCGGAATTGGCCACAGACTATACAAAACGGCGGTTTTCCCCTTAAGCTTCAGGGAGATCGCCACCAGAAAACCATAAAAGAAGCATAACAACCGGGCATGCAGATCCAGGTTCCCAGACAGGAAGCCCCCACGCCGGAGAGCTTTCCGACCCGTCCGCGCCGGGTGCGGCAGTGGCTCAAGGACCTCCCGCTGGTCAACATGGGGGAGACCACCCGCCTCTTCTATACCGGCCTGAGCGAACTCAACCGGCTCAAGGTCTCCGCCGGCACGCGCCTGGAGATCATGGAGCTGATGGCCCCGACCACCGCCATGGTGCTCGACTATCTGGGCAAGCACATGGTCTCCCGCTCCCTGCCCCTGCCCGCCAAGAGTCGCAAGATCGTCACCCTCACCCAGACCATCCTCATGGAGCTGGCCAACGGCTACAAGGCCTGCGTGGTCGACGCCACGGTCTACCGGCACCGGCTGTGGGGCGGCAAGCTGCCGCTGGCCATCCACCGCTCGCTGCGTTACCTGGAGCAGGTGCTCTTCAACGCCGCCCGCGTCTATGCCCCGGAACCCGGCGGCGTGTGGCGCGACATCCACGGCCTCTACGCCATCGCCGAACAGCAGGGTCTGCTCGGCAAGCAGATCAAGGACCCCCTGCTGCGCCAGCGCAGCAAGTCCAGCATCGCCGATGCCTACAAGCACGCCTGCCTGCTGGCCCTGGCGCGCCCGCAGAGCCTGCGCCAGGGCGAGGCGGACCGCATCGAGGCCTATTTCGAGGTCCACTGCGGTGATGGCGAGATCGTTCGCACCCCTTCGCCGGATGCCAACGGCGGGGCCTACGTCGTCAACCTCGAGGTCGACGAGCCGCCGGTGTACGCTGCCATCGCCGAGATCCCCGCGAGTGGCACCATCCGCGGCATCGACGTCACGCAGGCGGTGAAGTCGCTGCGCCATACCCTGCAGAAGGGCGACTTCGACCCCACGGCCTCCATCATCCAGCGCTCCGAACTCGGCTTCGACCTCACCCGGCGCCTGCTCAACACCCTGAGCGAGACCAGCCAGCGCCGTTTCAGTCGCGCGGAAAAGGACGACCAGGCACAGATCGCCCTGGGCCTCGCCAATATCCACACCGCCATCCGCGAGGACCTGGAGACGCCGCCGGGGGCCGACGCCCCGCCGCGCCGCGAGCCCCTGCTGGACGAACTCTCGCTGCAGCGTCTGCCCGACGATGAGCGGGCAGCGGCCAGGAACGAGGAACTCAATGTCTGGGACAGCGTGGCCCAGGGCAATGTCATCAGCGAGGCCTACCTCGAGCACAAGCGCGAGCAGGAGCGCAAGCGCATGGAACGCCCGAAGGCCCCGAGCTGGGAGAGCTGGCGCGTCACCAACGCCAGTGCCGGCGGCTTCGGCCTGCTGTGGGAGGGGGAACAGCCTTCCCGCGCCCAGGTCGGGGAGCTCGTGGGCGTACGCGAGAACCGCGACGGCAGCTACCAGTGGCGGCTGGGCGTGATTCGCTGGATGCAGTTCCAGGAAGACCTGGGGCTGGAAATCGGCGTGCAGCTGCTCGGCCCGCGCACCCTGCTGCTGGAGATCCAGCGCATCAAGAACCGCCTGGTGTCCGACAGCTTCCCCATCGACGCCTTCCTGCTGCCCGGCATCAAGACCATTCACCTGGAACCCACGGTGATCCTGCCGGCCGGCAGGTTCCAGGTCGGCGACCAGCTGCTGGTGAAGCTGTTCAACCAGCAGCTCAAGCTCCAGCTCACCCGCCTGGACGAGCACTCCAGCAGCTTCGCGCAATACCAGTATCAGCCCATCAAGGACGAGACCCCGCACAGGCCCGAGACGGACAACGGCTTCGATACCCTTTGGGCAAACCTCTGATCCGGGAGCCCGGCCGCTTGCCATGACGCTGCGCAACGTTGACAATCGGGGCCTCGCCCACCGGCAACCGGATGCTGCAGACCGCGCCGGATACCAAAAGAAACGCGACAAGCGACGACACGCAACGGATGGATAACGTACTCCGCCTCATCATCGTCGAGGACAACCTCAACGATGCCGAAATGATCATCAGCTCGATCAAGAGCGCCGGCTTCGCCGTCAGGGCGGACCGTGCCGTCACGCCCGACGAGCTGGAGGCGACGCTCAAGAAACAGGCGCCGGACATCGTCATCTGCTCGCTCAAGGTCGGCGGCCTCACGCTGGAGCAGACCATTACCGGCATCCGCGACGCCGGTCGCAGCGCCCCCGTGGTGGCCGTCACCGACGGCCCGGCGGACGTGATCGACTGCATGCAGCTCGGCGCTGCGGACCTGGTACAGAAGGGCCAGCCCGAACACCTCAAGCTGGTCGTCTCCCGCACGGCCACCTGCCAGTCGCAATGGCGCCAGCTCAAGCAGCTGGAAACCGCCCTACGCGAGACCGACCGCCGCTGCAAGACCCTGCTGCAGAGCTCGCGCGACGCCATCGCCTACGTGCACGAAGGCATGCACATCTTCGCCAACGAGTCCTACCTGGAGCTCTTTGGCTACGCCGGGATCGATGACGTGGAAGGCACGCCCATCATGGACATGGTCGCACCCGCCGACCAGAACAAGATGAAGGATTTCCTGCGCAACTACGCCAAGGGCAAGGAACAGAAGCAGGAACTGGACATCACCCTGCGCGACACCAACGACAAGGAATTCAAGGCCAACATCGAGTTCAGCCCGGCCTCCATCGACGGCGAGCCCTGCACGCAGATCCTGATCCGTGACCAGGCGAACGCCAAGGAACTCGAGCAGCAGCTCAACTACCTGAGCCAGCGCGACCTGCTCACCGGCCTCTACAACCGCCAGCACTTCATCGAGCAGCTGACCACGCGGGTCGGCGTCGCCAGCCAGGGCCAGGGCAATACCGCGCTGGTGCAGATCGTCATCGACAAGTTCGACGACATCAAGGGCGTCGTCGGCGTCTCCGGCAGCGACCTCGTGATCGCCGACGTGGGCAAGACCCTGGACCAGAATGCAGACGAAGGCGACCTGGTGGCCCGCATGGACGGCCCCAACTTCGCCATCCTCACCAGACACTGGGAGAAGGCCGCACTCACCGCCTACATGGGCAAGCTGCTCAAGTCGATCACCGACAGCATCTACGAGGTCGAGGGCAAGTCCATCACCTGCACCATCAGCTCGGGCGCGGCCATCATCGACGAGAACACCCCCGACCCCAACGAGCTGATCGCGCGCAGCGAAACGGCCCGCGGCGAGGCGGCCCAGGGCGATGGCGGCAAGTCCGTCATCTACCAGCCCAAGGCCGGCGAGATGACGCAGAAGCAGCTCGACGAGCAATGGAGCGAGGTCATCCGCGACGCCCTCAAGGACAATCGCCTGCGCCTGCTCTACCAGCCCATCGTCAGCCTGCACGGCGACCCGGGCGAGCGTTACGAGGTCTATCTGCGCCTGCTGGACAAGGAGGGCAACCCCGTCAGTCCGGGCGAGTTCCTGCCCAGTGCCGAGCGCACCAACATGGCCAAGGGCCTGGACCGCTGGGTGCTGATCAATGCCCTGAAGAAGCTCGCCGAGCGCCGCAAGACGCATCCGGAGACCATCTTCTTCATCAAGCTCACCGCCGGCTCGCTGCAGGACCCGGGCGCCCTGCCCTGGATAGCCGAGAAGCTCAAGGAGTCGCGACTGCCCGCCGAGAGCCTGGTGCTGGAGATGAAGGAAGACACGCTGCTCAACTACCTCAAGCAGGCCAAGGAATTCGTCAATGGCCTCAAGCAGCTCAAATGTTCCTTCGCGCTGGACGAGTTCGGCGCGGGCCTGGACCCCTTCCAGCTGCTCAAGCACGTGAACGCCGACTACCTCAAGATCGACCGCGGCTTCATGCAGAACATCACGGGCAACCAGGAAAACCAGGATGCGGTGAAGAACCTCACCGATACGGCCCATTCCATGAACAAGCTCATCGTCGCGCAGTTCGTAGAAGACCCGAATGCCCTGTCCGTGCTGTGGGGCATGGGCGTGAACTACATCCAGGGCTCCTTCCTGCAGGCACCGAGCGAGGAACTCAACTACGACTTCAGCTCGATGTAACCCCAACCGAAGTCAGCAGCAAAAAAAACAGGCCGCGAATTCGCGGCCTGTTTTTTTGCAGAACCCCTGCGGATCGGTCAGCGCATCTGCTATCAGCGCATCTGCTCCAGCGCGGCGATGCGCTCCTCCAGCGGAGGATGGCTCATGAACAGCCGGGCAAAGCCATGCTTGCCCCTGCCGCTGATGCCGAAGGCGGCGAGCTGCCCCGGCATGTCCTCGCCATGGGCACGCTGCTGCAGCCGGCGCAGCGCGGCGACCATCTTCTCGCGTCCGGCCAGGTCGGCACCACCACGGTCGGCACGGAACTCGCGCTGGCGCGAGAACCACATGACGATGATCGAGGCCAGCACGGCGAGGAAGATCTCGGCGACGATCACGGTGATGAAATAGGCCGGGCCATAGCCCTGCTCCGTCTTGAACACGACGCGATCGACCACGTGACCGATGACACGCGAGATTGCGATGACGAAGGTGTTGATCACGCCCTGGATCAGGGCCATGGTCACCATGTCACCGTTGGCCACGTGCGCGACCTCGTGACCGAGCACCGCCTCGACCTCGTCGGCCGTCATGTTCTGCAGCAGGCCCGTGCTCACCGCCACCAGGGCGTTGTTCCTGCTCGCGCCCGTGGCGAAGGCATTGGGCTCGGGGGAGTTGAAGATCCCCACCTCGGGCATGCCGATGCCGGCCGCCTGGGCCTGGCGACGCACCGTCTCCACCAGCCACTGCTCATTGGAATTGCCCGGCCGCTCGATGATCTGCACGCCCATGGCGCGCTTGGCCATCCACTTGGACATGGCCAGGGAGATGAACGAGCCGCCGAAGCCGAACACGGCCGCGAAGATGAGCACCGCCTGCATGTTCAGGTCGACGCCGTTCTGCTGCAGCAGGCTGTCGACACCGAGGATGTTCAGGACGATCGACAGCACCACGAGGATGGCGATGTTGGTAGCCAGAAACAGAAAGATGCGTTTCATAGGTTATTGTTCCAGTCTCTATACCGGTTGATATCCGAACCCATTAGATAGGGGCCGGGGTGAAAAATTCAATCACGCAGGCGTGAATTTCCCACCCCGCCGGCTCACTCCTCCAGCGCCAGGGCATCCACCTTCTGGAAGCCACGCGGCAGCCTGGAACCCCGCCGGCCGCGCTCGCCGGCATATTCGTCCACCTCGGCACCCTTCATCACCTTGAACTTCCTGCCGGCGGTCACGCGGATGGCCTCCCCGTCCTGCACCAGGATGGTGGCCATCACCACCTCCTCGCGGGCCTTCAGCTTGGGCCCGGGCACGTTGATGATCTTGTTGCCCTTGCCGCGCGGCATCTGCGGCAGTTCACCCAGATGCGTGACCAGCATGTAACCCTCGGAGGTGACGGCCACGATCCAGTCGTCCTCCAGCGAGCGCACCTTCACCGGCGGCAGCACGCGCGCGCCCTTGGGCACGGTGAGCGTGGACTTGCCGGCCTTGTTGCGCGTAACCATGTCCTCGAACCGGCAGACGAAGCCGTAGCCGAAGTCGGTGGCCAGCAGGAAGAGGTCCTCGGGCTGGCCCATCACCACACCGACGAAGGTCGCCCCGTCCGGCGGGTTGAGGCGCCCGGAGAGCGGTTCGCCCTGGCTGCGCGCCGATGGCAGCGTATGGGCCGGCAGGCTGTAGGTGCGGCCGGTGGAGTCGATGAATACCGCGAGCTGGTTGGAGCGCCCGCGCGCGGCGTGCTGGAAGCCGTCGCCCGCCTTGTAGCTGAGCGAGACCGGATCGAGTTCGTGGCCCTTGCCGGCGCGCACCCAGCCCTTCTGCGAGATCACCACGGTCACGGGCTCGGTGGGCACCAGGGCGGACTCGTCCAGGGCCTGGGCGGCCTCGCGTGCGACGATGGGCGAGCGGCGTGCGTCGCCGTATTTCTCGGCGTCCTCCGCCAGCTCCTTCTTGATCAGGGTCTTCATGCGCTGCTCGGAACCCAGCGTCTTCTCCAGCCAGTCGCGCTCCTTCGCCAGTTCCTCCTGCTCGGCGCGGATCTTCATCTCCTCCAGGCGCGCGAGCTGGCGCAGCTTGGTGTCGAGCACGTAGTCGGCCTGGGTGGCGGTGAGTCCGAAGCGCTCCATCAGCACCGCCTTCGGCTCGTCCTCGGTGCGGATGATGTGGATGACCTCGTCGATATTGAGGAAGGCGATCAGCAGGCCTTCCAGCAGGTGCAGGCGATCGTTGACCTTGTCGAGGCGGTACTCCAGGCGCCGGCGCACCGTCTGCAGGCGGAAACTCAGCCACTCCTTGAGCAGGGTGCGCAGGTCCTTCACCGCCGGCCGGCCGTTGATGCCGATCATGTTCATGTTGACGCGGTAGGTGCGCTCGAGATCGGTGGTGGCGAACAGGTGCGCCATCAGGGCCTCGACGTCGATCCGGTTGGAGCGCGGCACGATCACCAGCCGCGTCGGGTGTTCGTGGTCGGACTCGTCGCGCAGGTCCTCGACCATGGGCAGCTTCTTCGCCTGCATCTGCTGGGCGATCTGTTCCAGCACCTTGGCACCCGAGACCTGGTAGGGCAGCGCGGTGACGACGATGTCGCCCTCTTCCTTCTCGAAACGCGCGCGCATGCGCAGGCTGCCGTTGCCGGTCTCGTACATGCGCTGGATGTCGGCGGGCGGCGTGATGAGCTCCGCATCGGTGGGGAAGTCCGGCCCCTGGATGTGTTCGCAGAGCTCGGCCACCGTGGCCTTCGGGCTGTCCAGCAGGTGGATGCAGGCGGCAGCCACCTCGCGCAGGTTGTGCGGCGGGATGTCGGTGGACATGCCCACGGCGATACCGGTGGAGCCGTTGAGCAGCACGTTCGGCAGGCGCGCCGGCAGCACGGCCGGCTCGTCCAGGGTGCCGTCGAAGTTCGGCACCCAGTCCACCGTCCCCTGCCCGAGCTCGCGCAGCAGCACCTCGGCGTAGGGCGCCAGGCGCGACTCGGTGTAACGCATGGCGGCGAAGGACTTGGGATCGTCCGGCGAGCCCCAGTTGCCCTGACCGTCCACCAGCGGGTAGCGGTAGGAGAAGGGCTGGGCCATCAGCACCATGGCCTCGTAGCAGGCCGAATCGCCGTGCGGGTGGAACTTGCCGAGCACGTCACCCACGGTGCGTGCCGACTTCTTGTACTTGGCGGTGGCGGCCAGGCCGAGCTCGGACATGGCGTAGACGATGCGCCGCTGCACCGGCTTGAGGCCGTCGCCCAGGTTCGGCAGGGCGCGGTCCATGATCACGTACATGGAGTAATCGAGGTAGGCCTTCTCGGTGAAACGGCCCAGCGGCAGCTGCTCGATGCCTTCGTAGTTGATTTCGGCGTTGTTGCTCATGGGTGCCTATCGATTCGTGGTGGTGGCTCAGACCTCGGCGAGGTCGCCCTTCTGTTCCAGCCAGGTCTTGCGGTCGGAGGCGCGTTTCTTCGACAGCAGCATGTCCAGCAGCGTGTTGGTGTCGTCCGCGGCCTCCAGCGTGAGCTGCACCAGGCGGCGCGTCTCGGGCGCCATGGTGGTCTCGCGCAGCTGCAGCGGGTTCATCTCGCCCAGGCCCTTGAAGCGGGTGACGGTGATCTTGCCGCGCTTGCCCTCAGCCTTGATGCGGTCGATCACGCCCGCCTTCTCCGACTCGTCCAGGGCGTAGTAGACGTCCTTGCCGATGTCGATGCGGAACAGCGGCGGCATGGCGACATGGATGTGTCCGGCCGTCACCAGCGGGCGGTAGTGGCGCACGAACAGCGCGCAGAGCAGGGTGGCGATGTGCAGGCCGTCGGAGTCGGCGTCGGCGAGGATGCAGATCTTGCCGTAGCGCAGCTTGCTGAGGTCCTCGGCGCCCGGCTCCACGCCGATGGCCACGGAGATGTCGTGGATCTCCTGCGAGGCGAGGATCTGGTCCGGGTCCACCTCCCAGGTGTTCAGGATCTTGCCGCGCAGCGGCATGATGGCCTGGAACTCGCGGTCGCGCGCCTGCTTGGCCGAGCCGCCGGCCGAGTCGCCCTCCACCAGGAACAGCTCGGTGCGCGACAGGTCCTGCGCGGCGCAGTCGGCCAGCTTGCCCGGCAGCGCCGGGCCCTGGGTGACCTTCTTGCGCACCACCTTCTTGCCCGCGCGCAGACGGCGCTGGGCGTTGCCGATGGCGAACTGCGCGAGGCGCTCGCCGGTCTCGGCGTGCTGGTTGAGCCACAGGCTGAAGGCGTCCTTCACCACCCCGGAGACGAAGGCGGCCGACTCGCGCGAGGACAGCCGCTCCTTGGTCTGGCCGGCGAACTGCGGGTCCTGCATCTTCAGCGAGACGATGTAGCTCACGCGGTCCCACACGTCCTCGGGCGAGAGCTTCACGCCGCGCGGGATCAGGTTGCGGAACTCGCAGAACTCGCGCACCGCCTCGGTCAGGCCCTGACGCAGGCCGTTCACGTGCGTGCCGCCCTGGGCGGTGGGGATCAGGTTGACATAACTCTCCTGCACGCCCTCGCCGCCCTCCGGCAGCCACACCACCGCCCAGTCCACGGCCTCCTTCTCGCCGTGGAGCGAACCGATGAAGGGCTCCTCCGGCAGCAGCTCGTAGCCCTGCACGGCCTCCATTAGGTAGTCGCGCAGGCCGTCCTCGTACTGCCAGGTCTCGCGTTCGCCGCTCTGCTCGTCGAAGAACTCGATCAGCAGTCCCGGGCACAGCACGGCCTTGGCGCGCAGCACGTGTTTGAGGCGCGGCACCGAGAACTTGATGCTGTCGAAATACTGGGCGTCGGGCCAGAAGCGCACCGTGGTGCCGGTGTTGCGCTTGCCCACCTCGCCCACCACGGTAAGGTCGCTGGCCTTGGCGCCGCCGGCGAAGGCCATGGCGTGGCGCTTGCCGTCGCGGCGCACCTCGATCTCCAGGCGCTTGGACAGGGCGTTGACCACCGACACGCCCACCCCATGCAGGCCGCCGGAGAACTGGTAGTTCTTGTCCGAGAACTTGCCGCCCGCGTGCAGGGTGGTGAGGATCACCTCCACCCCGGGCAGCTTCTTCTGCGGATGCAGGTCCACCGGCATGCCGCGGCCGTCGTCCACCACCTCGAGCGAGCCGTCGCGGTACAGCGTCACGCCCACCTTGCTGGCGTGGCCGGCGATGGCCTCGTCGACGCTGTTGTCGATCACTTCCTGGGCGAGGTGGTTGGGGCGGCTGGTGTCGGTGTACATGCCGGGACGCTTGCGCACCGGCTCCAGCCCGCTCAATACCTCGATATCGGCGGCGTTATAGGCTTGGCTCATAATCTTCCGGGAAACCCCAAGATGAGGGGGATGGTTGTCTCGAAGGCCCAATATCTGGGGGCCCATTATGGGAGGTATGCGCCGCCGCCTTCAAGCACCCGCGGGCCGATCCGTGACAAAACCGCCATCCGGGGCGCGAATATTGGTGGTGGCTTTGCCACGAGGGGTCTTAGTAAGCTACGGCCATGTCGCTCAACCCCACCGACCCCGGCGTCAACGCCGCCGTCTTCGCCTCGGCCGGCTCCGGCAAGACCTACCAGCTCGTCACCCGCCTGGTGCGCCTGTTGCTGGCCGGCGCCCGCCCGGACGGCATCCTGGCCGTGACCTTCACCCGCAAGGCCGCCGGCGAGATGCAGGAGCGCCTGCTCGCCCGGGTGCGGGACTGGGCGGGCATGGACGACGACCGGCTCGCCGCCGCCCTGGGCGGGATCGGCGAGGCCACCGACCTGGCCACGCGCCGGCGGGCCCGCCACCTCTACGAACAGCTGCTGCATGCCGAACGCGGCGTGCGCACCACCACCTTCCACGCCCTGTGCCAGGAACTGCTGCGCCGCTTCCCGCTGGAGGCCGACGTGCCGCCGGGCTTCGAGCTGGCCGAGACCACCGGCGAACTGCGCGATGCGGCCTTCGAGGCCATGATCGCCGACGCCACCCGCGACCCCGAGACGGCGGTCGCCCGGGGACTGGAGGTCCTGTTCGACGCGCTCAACGGCATCGACAACACGCGCGGCGCGCTGGAGAGCTTCCTCGCCTACCGCGCCGACTGGTGGGCCTATACCGAGACCGCCGCCGACCCGCTGGCCTTCGCCGACGCCCGCCTGCGCGAATTCCTCCAGGTCGACCCGCACGCCGACCCCGTCGCCGAACTGCTCGACGCCAGCAGCCTGCAGCGGCTGGTGGAATTCCGCGGCCTGCTGGAGAAGCACGTCAACAAGGGCAACCAGGAGGCCATCGAGCGCATCGCCACGGTGCTGCACGAGGAGCGCTCGCGCACGGACCGCTACGCCGCCCTGCAGCTCGTGTTCCTCACCACCCAGGGCAAGCCGCGTGCGCGCAAGCCATCCGGCGCGCAGGAAAAGGCCATGGGGGCCGCCGGCCAGGACCGCTTCCTCGCCCTGCACGCCGAGTTCTGCGCCGATCTCGCCCGCTGCCGCGAGGCCCTGGCCCGGCAGCAGGCCCTGGCCGTGAACCTCGCCTGGTACCGCGCCGGTCAGTGCTATCTCGACCACTACCAGCGCATCAAGCGCGAGCGCCGGATGCTGGACTTCGCCGACCTGGAGTGGCGGGCCTACCGCCTGCTCAACCACTCGGACAACGCCGCCTGGGTGCAGTACAAGCTGGACCAGCGCATCGATCACCTGCTGATTGACGAATTCCAGGACACCAACCCCACCCAGTGGCGCCTGCTGCTCCCGCTGCTGGAGGAGATCGCCGCCGGCGACCCGGAGCGGGCGCGCAGCGTGTTCCTGGTGGGCGACCCCAAGCAGTCGATCTACGGCTTCCGCCGCGCCCAGCCCGAGCTGCAGGCCGAGGCCTCGCACTGGCTGGAAGAGCGTCTGGCCGGCCGCCAGGTCCCGCTCAGCAAGTCCTGGCGCTCCTCGCCTGCCGTGATGGTCTTCGTCAACCGGCTGTTCGACGCCACCCCGCTCGGCGCGCAGCTTTCCGGGTTCCAGACCCACGACACCCATCACCACGACCTCTGGGGCCGCGTCGAGGTGCTGCCGCTGGTGCCGAAGCGGGACCGGCCCGGGCCGGCCGACCCCGAGGCCCCGCCGGTGCTGCGCAACCCGCTGGAACAGCCCCGCCCCGTGTACGAGGACGACACCGCCTATCGCGAGGGCCAGGCCATCGCCCGGCGCATCCGCGCACTGATCGACAGCGGCCTGCCGGTGGGCCACGGCACGCAGGCCCGCCCGCTGCGCCTGGACGACATCCTCATCCTGCTGCGCAACCGCACCGCCAGCGCCCAGCTGGAACGCGCCCTGCGCGAGGCCGGCATCCCCTATCTGGGCAGCGAGCGTGGCGGACTGCTCGAGGCCCTGGAGATCCAGGACCTGCTGGCCCTGCTGGAGCTGCTGGTCACGCCCTTCGACAACCTGCGCCTCGCGCAGGTGCTGAAGTCGCCACTCTTCGCCGCCAGCGACGACGACCTCATCGCCCTGGCCAGCAGCGAGGGCCGCTACTGGCTGGACCGGCTGGCCAGGCTCGCGGAGGACCCGGGCGCCTCGCCGGCGATCCGCGCGGCACAGACCCGTCTCTCGGCCTGGCAGCCCCTGGCCGGGGCCCTGCCCATCCACGACCTGCTGGACCACATCTACACCGAGGGCGACGTGCTGGCGCGCTACCGCGCCGCCACGCCCGAGGACCAGCGGCCCGTGGTCATGGCCAACCTCTCCCGCTTCCTGGAACTCGCCCTGGAGGTGGACGCCGGCCGCTACCCGAGCCTGATCAAGTTCCTCGACCGGCTGCGCCAGCTGCGCGCCGGCGCCAACGAGGCCCCGGACACCCCGCCCGCCCAGGGCGTCGACGCCCGCGTGCGCATCCTGACCGTACACGGGTCCAAGGGCCTGGAGGCCCCCGTGGTGATCCTGGCCGACAGTACCGCCACGGCCAACGGCCGCAGCACCTACGCCGCACTGGTCGACTGGCCGGCCGACGCCGAGCGCCCGGCGCGCTTCCTCCTGCCGGGACGCAAGGACGACCTGCCCGAGCCCGTCCGCGCCCTGCTGGACGAGAAACAGCTGCGCGACGCCCGCGAAGACGCGAACCTGCTCTACGTCGCCCTCACCCGCGCCCGGCAGCTGCTGATCGTGAGCGGGCACGCCCGCGGCAAGGGCGGGGAGGACCACTGGTACGCCGCCATCGAGCAGGCCATCGACGGCCTCGGCGCACGCGACGACGAGGGCACCTGGGTGCTGGAACACGGCGAGCCGCCGACCCCCGCCGCACCCGCGGCCACCCCCGAAAGTCCCCCCGTCCCGTCCGGGCTCGACCGGCGGCTGGCGACCCCGCCCACCACCGCCGAGATCGCGCCCAGCCGCCAGGTCGGCACCGGCGGACTCGTCGAGGCCGAGGACGAGGACGGCCTCGCCCGCGGCGTGGCCATCCACCGCGCCCTGGAACTGCTCACCGGCCCGACGCCGCCGGACGCCCACACGCTGGCCGCGCGCATCGCCGCCGAACTCGCCCTGGCCGCGCGCCGCGAGGAACTCGCGGTATGGATCGGCGAGGCGCAGGCGGCGCTCGACCACCCCGCCTTCGCCGATGTCTTCCGCCCCGCCGCCGGCATCGAGGCCCGCAACGAGCTGCCGATCCTCTACGCCCGCGACGGCCGGCGCGTCTACGGCCTCATCGACCGCCTGCTCATCGGCGACGACCGCGTGGTGGTCGTCGACTACAAGACCCATCGCGTCGACGCCGGGCAGTGCGACGCCCTGGCCGCGCACTACGCACCGCAGCTCAGGCTCTACGCCGACGGCCTGCGCCGCCTGTGGCCCGAGAAGGCCATCGATGCCCGCCTGCTCTTCACCCACGCCGGCCGCCAGGTACGCGTCGACCTTGAAGGCGCCTGACCGCATCCCTATATTGGTCCCCCCGACCCATCACCGAACATATCCACAGGAGGCCCCAGGCCGATGGCAGATTCCCGTTACATCTTCGATGTCACCAGCGAGACCTTCGACACCTACGTCCTCCAGAACTCCCACCAGGTGCCGGTCCTGGTCGACTTCTGGGCCGGCTGGTGCCAGCCCTGCCAGATGCTCATGCCGGTGCTGGCCAGACTCATCGAGGAATATGACGGCAAGGTGCTGCTGGCCAAGGTGAACAGCGACGAGCAGCAGGAACTGGCCGGCCGCTTCGGCGTGCGCAGCCTGCCGACGGTGAAGGTCTTCAGGGAAGGCCGCGTGGTCGACGAGTTCATGGGCGTGCAGCCCGAGCCCGCCATCCGCGAGATCATCGAGCGCCACGTGGTGCGCGAGTCCGACCTCACCCGCGCCGAGGCCCTGCGCCTGGCCCGCGAGGGCGACATCGCCGGCGCGGAGAAGGTCCTGCGCGACCTGCTCGCCGCCGATCCCAGCCTCGAACGCGCCAAGGTGGACCTGGCCAGCATCCTCGCCCAGACCGGCCGCGCCGACGAGGCCGACGAGCTGATGCGCACCGTGCCGCTCAACATCCAGCAGGAAGAGGACGTGAAGGCGCTGATGCAGCGCATCAAGGCCATTCGCCTCACCGAGAACGCCCCGGACACCGCCACCCTGCGCCAGGCCATCGAGAAGGACCCGGCCGACCTGAACGCCCGGCTGCAGCTCGCCGCGCGCCTGGTCGCCGACGACCAGCTCGAGGGCGCGCTGGAGCAGTACCTGGAGATCATGAAGCGCGACCGCAAGTTCGAGAACGACGCCGGCCGCGAGGGCATGCTCTCCGTGTTCGAGATGCTGGGTGGCCAGGGCGAGCTGGTCTCCACCTACCGCCGCAAGATGGCGGCGATGATGTACTGACATCGCCGCCGACCACGCAACCACCGCCGTCACTGCAGGAGCAGGCATGAACGAGATCACCCTCACCACCCCGGACGACTGGCACGTCCACCTGCGCGACGGCGACATGCTGGGCGAGACCGTGCCGGCCACGGCACGCTGCTTCCACCGCGCCATCGTCATGCCCAACCTGGTGCCGCCCATCGCCACGGCCGAGCAGGCCCTGGCCTACAGACAGCGCATCCTCGACGCGCGCCCGGCGGGCTCGGACTTCGAACCGCTGATGACGCTCTACCTCACGCCGAACACCACGCCCGGGGAGATCAGAAAGGCCAAGGAGGCCGGCGTGGTCGCGGTGAAGCTCTACCCCGCCGGCGCCACCACGCACTCGGATGCCGGCGTGAAGGACCTCAGCGGATCCTACGACGTGCTGGCGACCATGGCCGAGGAAGGGCTGCTGTTCCTGATCCACGGCGAGTCCACCGATCCGGCCGTGGACATCTTCGACCGCGAGAAGGTCTTCATCGAGCAGTACCTCGAACGGCTCGTCGCCGACATGCCGACGCTCAAGGTGGTGCTCGAACACATCACCACCAGGGACGCCGTGGAGTTCGTCAGCGGCGCCTCGGACAACGTCGCGGCCACCATCACGCCACAGCACCTCATGCTCAACCGCAACGACATGCTGGTCGGCGGCATCCGTCCGCACAACTTCTGCCTGCCGGTGCTCAAGCGCAATGTGCACCAGCGGGCCCTGCGCGACGTGGTCGCCACCGGCTCGAACAAGTTCTTCCTCGGCACCGATTCCGCGCCGCACGAGAAGGCGAAGAAGGAATCCGCCTGCGGCTGCGCCGGCTGCTACAGCGCCTGGAGCGCGCTGGAGCTCTATGCCCAGGTCTTCGACGAGATCGGTGCGCTGGACCAGCTCGAGGGCTTCGCCAGCCACCACGGCCCGGACTTCTACGGCCTGCCGCGCAACCAGGGCACCGTCACCCTGGTGCGCGAGGACTGGCAGATCCCGGAGGAGATCACCCTGCCCAGCGGGCGGCCCATCGTCCCCTTCCAGGCCGGCAGCACCGTGCACTGGAAGGTGAAGGCCTGAAGATCGCGCACGCATTCACAGTCAACCCGGGCCGCCAGGACGGCGGACGCCAACGGTGAAGGAGCACCCGAGCCCATGATGAATCCAGTCTCCCCGTCTTCGGACCGCGCCCGCGAGGTCCTGCACAGCGTCTTCGGCTATGACGCCTTCCGCCACACCCAGGGCGACATCGTCGAGCACCTGATCCAGGGCAACGACGCCCTGGTGCTCATGCCCACCGGCGGCGGCAAATCGCTGTGCTACCAGATCCCCGCGCTGGTGCGCGAGGGTACCGGCATCGTCGTCTCCCCGCTGATCGCGCTCATGCAGGACCAGGTCGACGCCCTACGCCAGAACGGCGTGAAGGCCGCCTTTCTCAATTCGTCCCTGGGCGCCGAGGAGGCGCGCGCGATCGAGGGGCAGCTGCAGCGCGGCGAACTGGATCTGCTCTACGTCGCCCCCGAACGCCTGATGCTCTCGCGCACCCTCGAGCTGCTGGAACGGGTGCACATCGCGCTGTTCGCCATCGACGAGGCGCACTGTGTCTCGCAGTGGGGCCACGACTTCCGCCCCGAGTACATCCAGCTCTCCATCCTGCACGAGCGCTTCCCCGACGTACCGCGCATCGCGCTCACCGCCACAGCCGACGCCCCCACCCGCCGCGAGATCCTCCAGCGCCTGGCCCTGGAGGATGCCCGCCAGTTCGTCAGCAGCTTCGACCGGCCCAACATCCGCTACGGCATCAGCGAGAACCACGGCAACGCCCGCGACCGGCTGCTGCGTTTCATCCGCGATGAACACCCGAACGACGCTGGCATCGTCTACTGCCTGTCGCGCAAGCGCGTGGACGAGATCGCCGCCTGGCTCACCAAGCAGGGCCTCAACGCCCTGCCCTATCACGCCGGCCTCACCGCCGATGCCCGCCGCGAGCACCAGGAACGCTTCCTGCGCGAGGAAGGCGTGATCATCGTCGCCACCATCGCCTTCGGCATGGGCATCGACAAGCCCGACGTGCGCTTCGTCGCCCACCTCAACCTGCCCAAGAGCCTCGAGGCCTACTACCAGGAGACCGGCCGCGCCGGCCGCGACGGCCTGCCCTCCAACGCCTGGATGGTCTACGGCCTGCAGGACGTCATCACCCTGCGTCAGATGCAGGAAGGCTCCGAGGCCGGCGAGGAGTTCAAGCGCGTCGAACGCCACAAGCTCGATGCCATGCTCGGCTTCTGCGAGCTCACCACCTGCCGCCGCCAGGCCCTGCTGCGCTACTTCGGCGAGACGCTGGAGGAACCCTGCGGCAACTGCGACAACTGCCTGACCCCGCCCGAGACCTGGGACGCCACCGTCGCCGCGCAAAAGGCCCTGTCCTGCGTGCACCGCACCGGCCAGCGCTTCGGCGTGAACTACCTCATCGACGTGCTGCTCGGCCGCGAGAACGCCCGCATCCAGCAGTTCGGCCACGACCAGGTCACCACCTACGGCATCGGCACCGAACTCAACCAGGCCCAGTGGCGCGACCTCTACCGCCAGCTCATCGCCCGCGGCCTGCTGGCCGTGGACGTGGAGGGCCACGGCGGCCTGCACCTCACCGAGGAGGCCCGCCCCGTCCTGCGCGGCGAGACGAGGCTCATGCTGCGCAAGCTCAGCCGCGCGGCCGCCGCCAGACAGGGCAAGCGCGAGAAGGCCAGCCGTTACACCGACCGGCCGGAAAGCAAGCTGTGGGAGGCCCTGCGTAAACGCCGTCAGGAACTGGCCGACGAACAGGGCGTGCCGCCCTACATGATCTTCCACGACGCCACACTCATGGAGTTCATCGAGAACAGGCCCGAGACCTTGTCACAGATGAGCCAGATTTCCGGTGTCGGCGACCGCAAGCTCGACGCCTACGGCGAGGCCTTCCTCGACGTGCTGCACGAGTACGCCGGCACCGGCAGCGAGGATGCCAACCCGATCGACAGCGCCGACGAGACCCTGCGTCTGTTTCAGAGCGGCATGGACATCGACGCCATCGCCAGCGAGCGCGGCGTCAAACCCACCACCGTCTACGGCCACCTGGCCGAGGCCATCGAACACGGGCTGCTGCAACTGTCGGACGTGGTGAAGCTGGACGAGAAGACCCTGGAAGGCATTCGCTTCGTGTTCGACCAGCACGAGGACGGGAAACGGCTCAAGCCGATTTTTGACGAGCTGGAGGGGAAGTACAGCTACGAGATACTGCGCTGTATTCGAGCGGCGTTTGGGGAGACCGGATAGTCACCAACCGGGCTAGATACCGGTTCCTTCCTGGCCTAGCCAGATCAGCAGGGCAATCAGCGCCAGCATCCCCCCAAGGGCCCACAGGACAAACCGGAGCATCCGGTTCAGCATGGCCTGCCGGGCCGCATCCTCACTGAGCCGGTAGAACTCGGCCACGTCCACCGGCTCGGCGACCACATGGGCCGGGTCGTCCAGCAGGCGGCGGGCGTCCTCGGCCTGCCGGTCGAGGTAGACCCAGACGCCGACCACCTTCGGGATGCCGACGCTCATCGCGCTGAACATGAACTCACCCGTCAACGCGGCCGGGATGCCGTTGGCCTCGAGCATCAGCTTGATGCCGCGCGCCTCATCCTCGCGGTCGGCCTGGTAGACGAGCTTCATGGCCGCGTTCGGTCAGGGACGGATACGGTAGATATGGCCGCTGTCCGTGGAGAAATAGATCCACCCCTCGGGGCTCTCGGCCAGGGCGCGGATGCGATCATTCAGATCCTGCAGCAGGCGCTCTTCGCCCACCGCCTCCCCTTTCTCATTGAGCTCCACGCGGTTGAGATGGCGCAGCTTGAGGGCGCCGGAGAACAGGTCGCCCTCCCAGGCGGGGAAGGCCTTGCCGGAATACAGCAGCAGGCTGCCGGGGGCGATGGAGGGGGTATAGACCTTCACCGGGTCTTCCATGCCGGGCTTGGATTTCGCCTCGCCGACGTCCATCGGGCCCCAGTATTCCTGGCCGTGGGAGACCACCGCCCAGCCGTAGTTGCGCCCGGGCAGCACGAGGTTGATCTCGTCGCCGCCACGCGGGCCGTGCTCGATGAGCCAGAGGCGCTCGTGCCTCGCGTCGAAGACCAGGCCCTGCGGGTTGCGGTGGCCATAGCTCCAGATCTCGGGCAGGGCGTCGCGGCGGCCGACGAAGGGGTTGTCCTGCGGCACCGTGCCGTCGAGGTTCAGGCGCAGCACGCAGCTGGCGTGGGTGGTCAGATCCTGGCCGTTCTCGCGCACGCCGCGGTCGCCGATGCCGAAGAAGACGTGCCCCTTGCCGTCGAAGGCGATGCGGCTGCCGAAGTGGCGGGTGGTGTCGCTGGTGGAGCGGGTGACGATGAGGTCCTGCCAGTCGCGCAGGCGGTTCCCGTCGAGCCGCGCGCGGGCCAGGGCGGTGGCCCCCTCGCCGCGTACGGGCTTGCTGTAGGTGAAGTAGAGCTGGCGGCTCTCGGCGAAGTCCGGCGCCCGCGCCACGTCGAGCAGCCCGCCCTGCCCGTTGGCATAGACCTCGGGCAGGCCGTCGAGGTAGGCGACCTCGCCGCTGCCGATCGCGAGGCGCCCCACACGGCCCTCGCGCTCGGTGAAGATCAGCGTGTCGGCATCGAGGAAGGCCATGCCCCAGGTCACGCCCAGTCCGTCGGCGACGGGTTCCAGCGTGAAGTCGGGCGCCGCCTGCCGCTCGGCGGCCTGGAGGGGCGCCAGGGTACACAGCAGCAGCAGCAGGCACAGGGTGAGCAATCGCATCGTCATGTCCTCTTCATCGACAGAAAACCGCCACAAGAGTGTAGAACCCGCAACCCCCGCCGTGTTCCCCAACGAAAAGCCCCGCACGGGGCGGGGCTTGTGCAGGCGGCGAAGAGACGCCTATCGGGCAGCGGTCTGGTGCTCCAGGACCTGCACCAGCTCCCTGGCCGGACGGTAGCCCGGGATCAGCTGGCCGTTGTCCAGCACGATGGCCGGGGTGCCGCTGACGCCGATGGCCTCGCCGAGCTGCATGTGCTCGCGCACCGGGTTGTCGCAGATCTGCTCCGGCACCGGCTCGCCGGCCTTGGCCCGGCTGAGCGCGTCGTTGCGGTCCTCGCTGCACCAGACGTTGACGGCCTTGCGGTAGGAGGCGGAGTTGAGCCCGGCACGCGGGAACAACAGGTAGCGCACGGTGACGCCCTGCGCGTTCAGCGCCTCGACCTCGCGGTGCAGCATCTGGCAGTAGGGGCAGTCGATGTCGGTGAACACGGTGATGCGGTGCTTCTCGTCCTTGGCCGGGTAGACGAGCATGCCAGCGTCAGCCAGCCCGTCGATGGCGGTCTTGCGGCCCGCGGCCTTGGCGGTCTCGGTGTAGTTGTGGCGGTTGGCCAGGTCGATGAGCGCACCGTCGACCAGATAGCGGGCGTCGGCCGTCATGTAGAAGACGTCCACGCCGTAGCTCACCTGATACAGGCCGGGGATGGGGGTCTCGCTGATGGCATCGGGCTTGCGACCCTTCATCATGGTGGTGAGCGTGGACTCGAGCTCCTTGACCTGGGCGGCGTCGGCCGGTTCGGCCAGGACGGGCGTGGTGACGGCCAGGGCCATGAGGGCGGCGGCGAAGACGCCGAATACATGCGTGCGAATCATCGGGAAAGGGCTCTGTATGAAATGGGCTTGATGTGGGTGTGACCGCCGGTGGCGGCGGAAATTCCGTTGCCGTCCCGCGGCTCAGCCGCGCGGGTGATGCGCCGCATGCAGGTCCTTGAGCCGGGCGCGGGCGACGTGAGTATAAATCTGCGTGGTGGAAAGGTCACTGTGGCCGAGCAGCATCTGCACCACGCGCAGGTCGGCGCCGTGGTTCAGCAGGTGGGTGGCGAAGGCGTGGCGCAGGGTATGCGGCGAGAGGTGACGGCGTATGCCCGCCTGTTCGGCGTAGCGACGGATCAGGTACCAGAAGGCCTGCCGCGTCATGGCGCCACCGCGGCGCGTGACGAACAGGGCATCGGAGACCCCCGCCCCCTTCAGGAGATCGCCGCGCGCACCGCGCAGGTAGTCCTCGATGCGCGCCACGGCCTCCTCGCCCATCGGCACCAGGCGCTCCTTGCTGCCCTTGCCCATCACGCGCAGCACGCCCTGGCGCAGGCTGACCTGATCCAGCCGGAGCGCCACCAACTCGGAGACGCGCAGACCGGTGGCATAGAGCAGTTCCAGCATGGCGCGGTCGCGCAGTCCCAGGTCGGTGGCCAGATCGGGGGCGGCCAGCAGGGCCTCCACGTCGGCCTCGGTGAGGGTGTCGGGCAGCGGCCGGCCCAGCCGCGGGGATTCGATCTGGGCGCTGGGATCGGCGGTCACCAGCCCTTCGCGCAGGGACCAGCGATAGAAACGGCGCAGGCTGGAGAGCAGGCGTGCGGTGGAGCGCGGCCGTGCGCCCTGCTGCAGGCGGTGCGCCAGATAGCCCTGCAGGTCGCCACGACCGGCGGCGAGCAGTGCATGCCCCTGCCCCTCCAGCCAGCCGGCCAGGCCGGCGAGGTCGTTGCGGTAGGCCGCGAGCGTGTTGTCGCTCAGCCCCCGCTCCATCCACATGGCGTCGAGAAAACGGTCGATGGCGCGCCGGGAGGCGGAGGACGCCATCGACCCCGCCGGCCGGCTCATGCGGTGGTGTCGTCGTCCTCGTCATCGAGCTCCGGGAAGTCCGGCGGGCTCGGCGGCGTGAACTTGTCGCTGAAGGCCTTGAGCATATCGAAGGGCAGCGGGAAGAACACGGTGCTCGAGTTCTTGCTCGACATGTCGGCCATGGTCTGCAGGTAGCGCAGCTGCAGGGCCTGCGGGTTCTTGGAGATGATGGCCGCGGCCGCCAGCAGGCGCTTGGAGGCCTGGTATTCGCCCTCGGCGTTGATCACCTTGGCGCGACGTTCGCGCTCGGCCTCCGCCTGGCGGGCGATGGCGCGGATCATGCTCTCGTCCAGGTCCACGTGCTTGATCTCGACGTTGGTCACCTTGATGCCCCAGGCGTCGGTCTGCGAATCGAGGATGCCCTGGATGTCGGCGTTGAGCTTGTCGCGCTCGGCCAGCATCTCGTCCAGCTCGTGCTGGCCCAGCACCGAACGCAGGGTGGTCTGCGCCAGCTGGCTGGTGGCGGCGTAGTAGTCCTCGACCTGGATGATGGAGCGCTCGGGGTCGACCACGCGGAAATACAGCACCGCGTTCACACGCACGGTGACGTTGTCGCGCGAGATCACGTCCTGGCTGGGCACGTCCATGGTGATGACGCGCATGTCCACGCGCACCATCTGTTGAATGCCCGGCACCACGATGCGCAGACCCGGCTGCTTGACGGTCTGGAAGCGACCGAGGAAGAACACCACCAGGCGCTCGTATTCCGGCACGATCTTGATGGAGAGAAAGAGAAAGCCGACGATGATCGCCAGCGGTACCAGCAGCGTGATGCCCATATCAGTTGTCCTCCAACACCTTGATGTTCAGCTTCAATCCATCCATGGACAGCACCTCGACGCGCTGCCCCTTGCGTACGGGCTGTTCGCTCACGCCCGTCCACAGTTCGCTGTGCACGCGGATGTGTCCGCTCCTGTCGAAATCCTCCAGCGCCTCACCCTGCGCGCCGACCATCTCTTCCGCACCGCTGACGTATTTCTTCCGGCGCATGCGGATGAACATGCCCGCAACCCACAGGAAAAACACCGCCGACAGCAGCGCCGTACCCCCGATCAAAGGCAGTGACACACTCAGGTTCTCCTCGTCCAGCAAGATCACGGAACCGACCGCAAAGGCGATCACACCTCCGAGCCCCAGTGCCCCGAAACTCGGCATGAAGGCCTCGCCGATCATGAAGATGATCCCCAGCAGGATGAGCGCCAGGCCGGCGTAGTTGATCGGCAGCACCTGGAAGGCATACAGCGCCAGCACCAGACAGATGGCGCCGACCACGCCCGGCAGCACGTACCCCGGATTGGAAAACTCGAAGATCAGGCCGTAGATGCCGATGAGCATCAGGATGTAGGCGATGTTCGGGTCGGTGATGATGGACAGCAGCTCGTAGCGCCAGTCGGGCTCGACGAATTCCACCGGCGCATTGGCGGTATCCAGGCTGATCTCCCCGATCTCCATCTTTACCGTACGACCGTGCATCTGCCGCAGGAGATCGCCGAGATCCCCGGCCACCAGGTCGATGACGTTCTGGGCCGCCGCCTCCTCGGCGGTGAGATTGACCGCCTCGCGCACCGCGCGCTCCGCCCACTCGGCATTGCGGCCATGCCGCTCGGCCAGACCGCGGATGTAGGCGGCCGCGTCGTTGATGACCTTGCGCTCCATGGCGGTGCTGCCATCGCCCGGTTTCGGCGCCTTCGACTCCTCCTCTGCCGCCGGTTCACCCTCCTTGTCCGGCTGCTCAGGGCTGGCGGGACTTGCCGGCGATTTCGGTTCCTCGGGCATGCCCGGCATGCCGCCGATCTGTACCGGCGTGGCCGAACCGAGATTGGTGGCGGGCGCCATGGCCGCCACGTGACTGGCGTAGAGGATGTAGGTGCCGGCACTGGCGGCGCGCGAGCCGGAGGGATAGACATAGGTCGCGACGGGCACGCGCGAGCCGAGAATGGCCTTGATCATCTGCCGCATGGAGGTGTCGAGCCCACCGGGCGTATCCATGCGCAGCACCACCACCGCGGCGTCACGCTCCTCGGCGCGCTCGATCCCGCGCACGACATAGTCGGCCGTGGCCGGGCCGATCGCACCCTTGATGTCGAGCACCATGGCCGGGGGCGGGGTCTGCGCCTGCACGGCCAGCAGACCACCCACGGCAAACAGCGTCAGAAACACCAGCCTGCGCCATCCTCTGCCCATTCCTCGCTCCCGTTTCAGGCCCTGCGATTGTGGTAGCATCGCGCGTCTGGCCCAAGACCGCAACCGCAAGCCGATGACGACCCACGCCCTTACAGCCCTGATCCTCACCGGTGGCCAAGGCAGCCGCCTGGGCGGCCGTGACAAGGGCCTGCTGGACTATGGCGGGCAACGCCTGGTCGACATCGCACTGGCCAATCTCGGCAACTGCTGCGACGAGATCCTCATCAGCGCCAACCGTCACCTCGACATCTATGCACAGACCGGCCGACGCGTGCTCGGC
>JAJLKJ010000036.1:0-12327 GCA_033839185.1 Gammaproteobacteria bacterium | reverse complement strand
CCTCGATCAGGCTTGAAGCCGGCGGTTTCGCCCCCAGTTTGGATCCACGCCAAGGATCCGGCGACGGCCCGAGCGCGTTCCCCTCTGCCCTTCGGGGAACTTCACCCGCGGTTTAGCACTCTCATGGCTAGACTGCTAAAGTCCTGGCATGGAGACCGACATGACCCACGCGCTCGTTGCAAACAATCTTCCGATCCCGACCGCGATCGGGACGCTCGACGCCTATATCAGCACGGTCAACCGCATTCCCGTCTTGAGCGTCGAGGACGAGCAGGCCCTCGCGCGCCAGTACCAGGCCGAGCAGGACCTCGAATCCGCGCGCAAACTGGTGCTCTCGCACCTGCGCTTCGTTGTGCACGTGGCGCGCGGCTACAACGGCTATGGCCTGCAGCTGGCTGATCTGATCCAGGAGGGCAATATCGGCCTGATGAAGGCGGTCAAGCGCTTCGACCCGGATCAGGGTGTGCGTCTGGTCAGCTTCGCAGTGCACTGGATTCGTGCCGAGATGCACGAGTTCATCCTGCGCAACTGGCGCATCGTCAAGGTGGCTACCACCAAGGCCCAGCGCAAGCTGTTCTTCAACCTGCGCGGGGCGAAGAAGCGCCTGGGCTGGATGAACCGCGAAGAGGTGGAGACCGTGGCCCGCGACCTCGGCGTGAAGCCCGAGGAGGTGATGGAGATGGAGGCCCGCCTGAGCCACCACGACACCGCCTTCGAGGCGCGCAGCGACGAGGACGAGGAGTCCAGCTTCGCCCCCGCCGCCTTCCTGGCGGCGGACGAGGACACCGACCCGGCGAACCAGGCCGAGGCCGAGGACTGGGACCGGTACAGCCGTCAGCGCCTGACCCGCGCCCTGGATGAGCTGGACCCGCGCAGCCGCGACATCCTCGCCAGCCGCTGGCTCACCGAGGACAAGGCCACCCTGCACGAGCTGGCCGACCGCTACGACGTCTCCGCCGAGCGCATCCGCCAGATCGAGAACAACGCCATTCGCAAACTGCGCAGCGCCTTCACGGCCTGAGGCCCGCGCCGGCTTCTCTCCCCTGCCGGGGGCCCCAAGCCCTCAAACGCAAAACGCCCCGCAATGCGGGGCGTTTTGCTGCGTGATGCGCTGCGGCTCAGCCGGCGATGATCACGGAGAAGAAGCTGATCCAGGACCAGGTGATCAGGGCGATGACCAGGGTCAGGGGCAGACCATTGTAGAAACTGAACACGGCATTCACCTCTGTTTCGTGCAGTTATGACTGGTGCGCATCCTACGCCATCAGTCCTTCCGCTTCAAGTCGCGGGGTTCCTCGGGACGCGGGCGGCGGGGAATCATGGGGTCGTCGTCGTCCATGAGGATGCGATGGGCGGGCCCCTCCAGGTCCTCGAACTGGCCGCTCTTCACCGACCAGGCAAAGGCCACCACGGCCACGACGATCACCACCACGCCCAGCGGGATCAGCAGGTAGAGTATCTCCACGACGCCTCCTGGCTTGTTGTACCCGGGTTGTTTGGGCCGGCCCGCCTCAGCGGTCGCGGCGCAGCCTGCGCGCGCCGGCGGGGGCGAGACGCAGGGCGTTGACCACCACCAGCAGCGAACTCAGCGACATGCCCAGCGCGGCCAGCCAGGGCGTGAGCAGCCCGACGGCCGCCACCGGCAGCGCCACGCCATTATACCCGAGGGCCCAGGCGTAGTTCTGGCGGATGATTCGCACCGTCGCCCGGGCCTTCTGCACGGCCCCGGCCAGCGGCGCCAGCCGTCGCGAGTAGAGCACCATGTCGGCACTGGCATGGGCGAGCTGGGTGCCCTCGGCCATGGCCACCGAGACCTGGGCCTGGGAGAGCACGGGCGCATCGTTCACCCCGTCGCCGACCATGGCGACGACGGCACCCTCCCCCTGCAGGGCACGCACCCGCTCGAGCTTGTCCGCCGGCGTGAGCTGTCCGGCCTGCCGCTCGATGCCGAGCCGCTTGGCGATGACGCTCACCGTCGCCGGGGCATCCCCCGAATAGAGGTGCACCCGCAGGCCCAGGGCCTGCAGACGTGCCACGGTCTCGACGGCATCCTCGCGCAGTCGGTCGGCCAGCAGGAAGGCGGCCAGCAGACCCTGCGCGCTGCCCAGCAGGACCAGGGTCGCCTCGGGATGGGCCGCGACCAGCGCGTCCAGCCGGGCCTGCTGTGCCGGATCATCCCCGGCGAGTTCTTGCACGAAACGCGGCGAGCCGATGCGCAGGCACTCGCCGTCGATCGCCCCCTCCAGGCCGTGACCGGGGCTGGCGGTCAGGCCCTGTGCCCGTATCGTGCCCGCCTCCCCCCTGGCCAGCACGCGCGCCACCGGGTGTTCGGAGTCCTGTTCGAGGATGGCGGCCAGCCGCCGGCAGGCGGCCTCGTCACGTGCGCCCAGCGGCTCCACGCCGACCAGGCTCAGCCGCCCCTCGGTGAGCGTGCCGGTCTTGTCGAAGACGATATCGGTGACCTGCGACAGGGTCTCCAGGGCGTGACCGCGCGTGGTCAGCAGCCCCTCGCGCATGAGGGCCCCGGTGGCCGCCGTGATCGCCACCGGCGTGGCCAGCGCCAGCGCACAGGGACAGGTGGCGACCAGCATGGCCACCACCACCCAGAAGGCGCGGTCGGCATCGATCCACTGCCACCAGACGAACCCCACGATGGCCGTCAGCAGCAGCACGATGCTGACGAACCATCCGGTCCCCTGCTCGGCCAGGCGCGCGAGTCGCGGGCGTTCGGTCTGGGCACGTTCCAGCAGGCGCTGGATGGCGGAGAGCGTGGTGTCCTCACCCACCCGCTCCACGCGCATGATGAGCGGGCTCTCCACGTTCAGCGTGCCGCCGGTGAGGGGCTCGCCCGGTGCACGGGCCCGCGGCAGGCTCTCGCCGGTGAGCATGGACTCGTCGATGCTGGATCGCCCGTCCACCACCGTCCCGTCGGCCGGCACGGTCTCGCCGGGGCGGATGCGCACCCGGTCGCCCGGCTCGAGGTCGTGCACGGACACCAGTTCGTCCCCGTCTTCGCCCAGGCGCGTGGCCATGGGCGGCAGCAGGCGGTTGATCGCCTCGGTCGCCTGTCCGGCCCGCTGACGCACACCCATCTCCAGGAAGCGCCCGGCCAGCAGAAAGAACACGAACATGGTGACCGACTCGAAGTACACCTGGCCGCTGTGCGTGAGGGTGGCCCAGGTGCTGGCGAAATAGGTGCTGAGGATGGCGAGGCTCACCGGCACGTCCATGCCGAAACGGCGGCGGCGCAGGTCACGCCAGGCCGAGACGAGGAAGGTGCTGCCGGAGTAGAACACCACCGGCGTGGTCAGCACCAGGCTCACCCAGCGCAGGAACTGCATCATCTCACCCTGGGTCTCGTCCGACTCGCCGATGTAGAGGGCCACGGCGAGCATCATCACCTGCATGGCACCGATACCGGCCACGGCGAGCCGGCGCAGGGCCGCGCCCCGCTCGCGCTGGTATACCGCCTCCTGTCGCCCGGGGTCGAAGGGATGGGCGTAGTAGCCGATGGCGGCGATGGCCTCGAGGATCTGGCTCAGGTGGATCCGGCTGTCGTCCCAGCGCAGGCGGGCCCGGTGGGTGGAATAGTTGACGCGGAATTCGAGCACGCCGGGCAGGCTGCCCACATGCCGCTCGTTCAGCCAGACGCAGGCCGCACAGGTGATGCCCTCGAGGATCAGCGCCGCCTCGCGCACGTCGCCCTCCTCGGCATGCACGAAGCTGCGCTGCAGTTCAGGGTGGTCGTAGAACGAGAGGTCGCGCAGTTCCTGCGGCACGAGGTCTTCGGCCGTCTGCGCCGCGTCCGTGCGGTATCGGTAGTAGTCGGTGAGGTGGTTGTCGACGATGGCCTGGGCCACGGCCTGGCAGCCGGCGCAGCACATGGGGCGCGCCTGGCCATCGATCGTCACTTGCAGCGTGACGCCGGGCGGGATCGGCTGGCCGCAGTGGTAACAGTCTGTGCGTGCGGATTCAGTCATGCCGGATGGAATGAGTCGCGCGCAGCCTGTCGGCGCGCGGTGAGGCACCCACAATGCCCCGATATGGTGACCCTAGCTACCGGCGGCACCGATTGAGGTGGTGCCGCGACTCTCGTGCAGGTCGTCGCCACGCTGCACCGTGAGCACCACGCTCCAGATACCGGGCAACGGCAGCATCATCCGGGTCTCGTAGAGGCCGGGCTCGATCTCGGTGAGATCATAGGCGACATCCTGGCGCTGATCCGATGGCCGCAGGAATTCCACATGCACTGCCGCCCCATCGATCGGCTGGCCTTCGCGGTCGCTGATGGCGACGCGGAACACGGCCGGCTCGCCAGCCACCGGCGCCTCGACGAAACCACGTTTCAGCTGCCAGCCGCGGGCCCGCTGCTCTTCCAGGCGCACGAGGTAATCGTTATAGAGCGCTTCCTTTTTCTGGTAATCGTACGCCACGGTTCCCGGAAAGAAGGAGGTCATGGCGCCACCACCGGCCTGCGGCTCGGGCAGGAGCAGGGACGCCATGCGCTGGCTCATGCCCTTGTCCGAGAGCGTGATGATGGTCGAGTCCACGATCACCAGACCGATGAAGAACAGCACCAGAGCCAGCGGCCCCCAGTGGAACCAGCGCCCTTCACGTTGCTCGTGGGCGCGGGCCTCGCGCGCGGTGGTGATGATGCCTAGCCCGTAGGGTGTGATCAGATACAGCGCGATGTGTATGGCAAAGACATCGGCACCGGGCCAGGACATGATCGAAACCGGCACGTAGATGCCGATGACGGCAAAGATCACGATCCCCGCCACATGCTTGCCGCTCAACCGCGTGAAGCGGTACAGGAGCAGGAAAGCGATAAACGCCAGGGCGACGCCTACACCGAGGCTGACCAGCAGGTTGGACATCATGGGTATCCCGTAATAGCCCGAAAATCAGGGTGTATGGAAGCGCGCATCCACGATGATCGGAGATACGTCATCACGACCGACCGGCGTCAGGACGAACTGGAAATCCCGCTGCGTCGGACCTGCACCCGCAGGGCGCGGCGCGATGACCTGCAGCAGCAGTCGTGCGCTCTTCTCGGGCTCGACCGCGAGCATCTCGATACGCCCGGTCTCCAGCTCTGCATCGGGCAGCCCCTGTACCGACACGACGAGATCCAGTTCACGCGTGGTCTTGTTGTTGGCCTTGAGTTCGTAGGTATTGCGTATGCGCCCATCGGACAGCTGTACATACAGCGGCTGACGGATCTGGCTGACACTCGCGTCGTACGGCGCCTGCGAGGCGACATTCCAGACGAGCATACCGCTGAGCACGGCCAGGATAATGCCGTAACCGATCGTCTTGAACTTGAGCAGGCGCGTCTTCTTGCCTTCCAGCGCATGCTCGGAGGTGTAGCGGATCAGTCCACGCGGCCACTCCATCTTGTCCATGATGCTGTCGCAGGCATCGATGCAGAGCGCACAGTGGATACACTGGTACTGCATGCCGTTGCGGATATCGATCCCGGCAGGACAGACCTGCACGCAATAGCCGCAGTCGATGCAGTCACCCACGCCCTTTGCCTGGCGCTCCTCCCGCGACTTCAGACCCTTCATCACCTTGGCATGGCCCGCCATCCCCTCGCCGCGCTGCTCGTCATAGGAGACGATCAGCGTGTCCTTGTCGAACATGGCCGCCTGAAAACGCGAATAGGGGCACATGTAGGTGCAGACCTGCTCGCGCGCGAGACCCGCCATGACGTAGGTGGTCGTCATGAGGAAGAAGGTCGTTCCATAGGCGGCAAACGGCGCCTGCCCCGTAAAGAAGGCGACGGCCAGTTCCGGGGCGTTGCCCCAGTACATGGTGAAACTGAAGCCCGTGACGAAGGCGACGGCCAGCCACAGGAGATGCGTGGCGCCGAGGCGGGCGATCTTTTCACCACCCCAGGGCTGTTTGGCCAGGCGGATACGCGCCGGTCTCTCGCCCTGGGTCAGCTTCTCGATGGCGATGAAGACGTCGGTCCACAGGGTCTGGAAACAGAAATAGCCGCAGAAGACGCGGCCGGCGATACCGGTGACGAAGAACAGCAGGAAGGCGGCAATCGCCAGCAGCCAGGCGAGCCAGAAGATGTCCTGGGGATGGACGATGAGATCGAAGAGGTAGAAACGACGGCCTGGCAGGTCCCAGAGCACGGCCTGGTCAGGCCCGACCGGACGCTCCCAGCGCAGCCAGGGCAGCAGGAAATAAACACCGTAAGCCAGGGCGAGAATGCCCCACTTGAGTCGCCGGTAGCGGCCCTTCACCGAACGCGGATAGATGGGGATGCGCTTGGCGTATAACTCGACCTGCTCTTCTGAACTCATCGCCTCGACCAGTTGAAGTGAGTGGTGGGCGCGGAAGGGAACGACGGCGCCCTCAGGCGCCGTCGTAGACTACCGTGTGCTTTATTCGCCGCCCGACAGGCTGTACACGTAGGCGGTGAGCAGCTTGATCTCACCGTCGGAGAGACGGCCTTCCCAGGCCGGCATCTGGCGCGAAATGCCGTTGGCGATGACATTGCGTACGGCCGCGTGCTTGGCCTCGTAGCCTTCGGCCCCGTTGACATCGGCCACCGTCCAGATGGAATCGGTCAGGTTGGCGGAACCAACGGACTCCAGACCGGTACCTGCTGCGGTATGGCAGTAGTAGCAACCGCCTTCCTCGCCCTGGAAGATCTTCTGACCCATGGCGACCTGTCCGGCATCACCCTCATGCCCGGAAAGGCTCAGGGCATAGGCGGTCACGGCATCCAGCTGCTCGTCGCTGAAGGTGGCAGCGAAGGCCGGCATGTAGCCCATGCGACCCTGACGCAGGGTTTCCTCGATCTTGGCGGTGCTACCGCCCCACAGCCAGGCGTCGTCCACCAGGTTCGGGAACAGGCCGACAACGCCGGTACCACCGGTGCCATGGCAGGCCGCGCAGTTGTCGCCGAACAGGCCCTTGGCATAGGAGCGCATGAAGGCCGCCTTGTCCGGATCGGACAGGATCTCGTCGTACGAAGCGCCGAGGATCTGTTCCAGGTACTCGCGCTGCTTCACCGCGCCGTCCGAGAACTCCATGTCATAGGCAAGCTTGGCACGGGTGTTCCAGTGCGTGCTCACCGTTTCACCTGCATCGTTGGTGAAGGTGATGTTGTTGCCCACCCCCTTGGTGAAGGAGGTGCCTACCGGCCAGGCCGGATAGATGATCCAGTAAATGATCGCGAAAACAAAGGTCGCGTAAAACGCCCACACCCACCAGCGGGGAAGCGGGTTGTTGTACTCCTGCAGATCGCCGTCCCAGGCATGACCCGTCGTCTGCACGGCACCGGTTTGCTTATCAGTCGCGTTGCTCATGATTGCTTTCCGCCTTCTTGTCTACGTCGGCACCTTCCTCGTCTTGCAGAGGAATGTACTTGTAACTTTCAAGTCGCTTCGATCGCCGTTTGCTGCTGTATACGTAGAGAAGAATCCCGACGTATGTGGTGAAGAAGATCACCAGCGCGACGATCTTGCTGTTACCCAGTTGGGTGATCCAGTTCCACAGATCCTGCAACGTGCTCACCCCTCGAAATCAGGGCCGCCACGCGGGCGGCCCGGTTCGCGATCAACGGAACTGGACGAAGTATTCCTCGTCGTACCGGCTGAAGTCGACCATGGTACCGAGCACCTGCAGGTAGGCGACCAGCGCCTCCATTTCGGTCACGCGGCCGGGGATACCGTCATAGTTGCCCGACTGGGCCTGGGCCAGCAGGGTGGCCTCGGCGCTGTTGATGTCGAGCAGCTTGGCGACATCCTCACCGAACTTCTCGACATTGGCCTGGTACTCCTCGTCGGTCTCCGAGTAGGGCACGCCGACGGCCTTCAGGGCACGCATGCGGCTGGCGATGTCGGAATAGGCCAGATCGTTCTCCAGCAGCCACGGGTAGTTCGGCATGATGGATTCCGGCACCACCGAACGCGGCGCGAGCAGATGCTGCACATGCCATTCGTTGGAGTACTTGCCACCCACGCGGGCCAGGTCCGGACCGGTGCGCTTGGAGCCCCACTGGAACGGGTGGTCGTACTGCGACTCGGCGGCCAGCGAGTAGTGACCGTAACGCAAGTCCTCGTCGCGGAACGGACGCACCATCTGCGAGTGGCAGGTGTAGCAGCCTTCGCGGATGTAGATGTCGCGACCACGCTGTTCGAGCGGCGTGTACGGACGCACGCCCTCGACCTTCTCGATGGTCTCGTCGATGTAGAACAGCGGCACGATCTCGACCAGACCGCCGACGCTGATCGCGAGCATGGTCAGGACAATGAGCAGGCCCGCGTTCGTTTCGATACTTTCGTGCTTCATCATGGTCTTACAACTCCCGAATTAAGCGTTGGCCATCTTGGCGGCGATCTTGGCTTCGATCGCGGCCTGCTCGCGCTTGGCAGCGCGCACGGTCATGTAGAAGTTGTACGCCATGATCACGGCACCGGTGAGGAAGAACATGCCACCGATGGCGCGGACCACGTACGGGCCGTGCAGGAAGGTCACGGATTCGACGAAGGTGTAGGCCAGGTTGCCGTACTCATCGAAGGCACGCAGCATCAGGCCCTGACCGATACCGGCAACCCACATCGCGGTGATGTAGAGCACGATACCGATGGTGGCCAGGAAGAAGTGCACGTAGATCAGCTTGATGCTGTAGATCTTCGTATCCCACAGACGCGGCACCATGTGATACAGCGAGCCGATGGACACCATCGCCACCCAGCCCAGCGCACCGGAGTGCACGTGGCCGACGGTCCAGTCGGTGTAGTGCGACAGGGCGTTGACGCTCTTCAGCGACATCATCGGGCCTTCGAAGGTCGACATGCCGTAGAACGACAGCGAGGTGATCAGGAACAGCATGATCGGGTCGGAACGCAGCTTATCCCAGGCGCCCGACAGGGTCATGATGCCGTTGATCATGCCACCCCAGGACGGCAGCAGCAGCAGGATGGAGAAGGTCGCGGCCAGCGACGAGGTCCAGTCCGGCAGTGCGGTCCAGTGCAGGTGATGTGCACCCACCCACATGTACAGGAAGATGATCGCCCAGAAGTGGATGATGGACAGACGGTAGGAATACACCGGACGGCCCGCCTGCTTGGGCACGAAGTAGTACATCATGCCGAGGAAGGCCGCGGTCAGGAAGAAGCCCACCGCGTTATGGCCGTACCACCACTGCGTCATGGCATCCTGTACGCCCGAGAACAGGCTGTAGGATTCCAGGCTGAACATCGAGACCGGCACCGCCAGGTTGTTGAAGATGTGCAGCAGGGCGGTGGCCAGGATGAAGGCCAGGTAGAACCAGTTCGCCACGTAGATGTGCGGCTGGGAACGACGGCGCAGGGTCTGGACGTAGATCCAGAAGTAGACCACCCAGGTGACGGCAATCAGGATATCGATCGGCCAGATGAACTCGGCATATTCACGGCCCTGGGAATAACCGGACATGTAGCCGATGATCCCGAGCAGCAGGGCGATGTTCCAGCCCCAGAAGGTGAAGCCGGCCAGGGCATCGCTGTAGAGGCGGGCCTGGGAGGTACGCTGCACCACATAATAAGAGGTGGCGAAGAGTGCGTTACCGCCGAAACCGAAGATCACGAGGGTGGTGTGCACCGGACGCAGACGCCCGAAGGTGATCTCCGCGATGTCGAAGTTCAGGAACGGCCAGGCCAGCTCGCTGGCGATGTAAACCCCCGCTCCCATGCCCAAAACGGCCCAAACAACGGCCATAATGGCGAATTTCTTGATGATTTCGTAATTATATTGGTCTGTCGATGTTACTGCCGAGTGCGCCATCGTGTGCCCCTTAAAGCCTGGTGAAACGTCCAAAAGGCAAAAATTTAGCCTGCGAAGCATACAGAAAAATTTGCAAATGGCAAATTAAGGCCGAGCAGGACAGTGGGTTATAGGATGCCAGCCAGCATCCTACAACCCCGGGATGACGCCCGTATTGAGGCAGATCAGATTTGCGCGAGACGCTCGCTGATCACCGGCAGGAAGCGGTCGATGATGAGGAAGGCGAACAGCACCATCAGGTAGACGATTGAAAAGACGAATGTTTTGATCGCATCGCGCGGGTCGCGCGAGCGCAGCATCCGCACCGCGTGGTGGATGAACACCCCGCCGAGCAGCAGGGCGCCGACCAGATAGAGAACGCCGTTCTCCCCCATCAGGTAGGGCAGCAGGGTCACCAGCACCAGAAGGATGGTGTAAAACAGCACGTGCCAGCGGGTGAATTCGTCTCCGTGAGTCACCGGCAGCATGGGGATGCCGACCTTGGCGTAATCCTCCTTGCGGTAGATGGCCAGGGCCCAGAAGTGCGGCGGGGTCCAGGTGAAGATGATCAGGAACAGGACCAGGGCGTAGGCATCGACCTGCCCGGTCACCGCGGTCCAGCCCAGCAGCGGCGGTGTGGCGCCGGCCGCACCGCCGATGACGATGTTCTGCGGCGTGGCCCGCTTGAGGAACATGGTGTAGACGAAGGCGTAGCCCACCAGCGAGAGGAAGGTGAGCACGGCCGTGAGCATGTTGACCTGCAGCACCAGGATGGCCATGCCAAGGGCGCCGATCAGGCCGGCAAAGGTCAGGCAGCGGCGCACGTCCAGATGCCCGGCGGGCAGCGGGCGGCGCTGGGTGCGGCGCATCACGCCGTCGACATGACGGTCCACCACGTGGTTGATGGCCGCCGCCGAACCCGCCACCAGGCCGATGCCCAGCGTACCGAACAGCAGCGCGTTCCAGGGCATCGCCTCGGGCGAGGCCAGCAGCATGCCCACCCAGGCCGTGAAGAGCATCAGCGCGACCACCTTCGGCTTGCACAGCTCGAGATAGTCCCGCCAGTGGGTCCAGGGGCCGGAATGCAGATGCAGTGCACGGATCAGTGATGACATGGTTCTAACCTCGCTGTTCAAAGGACGAAGCCCCCGACCGCAGGATCGCGGCGAGCAGCGTGAGGAGCGACAGCAGCAGGATGGCCGCGACCGCGTTGTGCGCCACGGCCACCGACAGCGGCAGCTGGTAGACGATGTTTGAAATACCCAAGGAGACCTGCGCGCCAAGCACCAGCAGGACGATCAGGGCCGCACCGCGCAGGCCGTCGCTGCGGCGACCAAAGAGCAGGCCCAGCGCCAGGAGACCGAGATAGAGCGCGGTGACCAGTGCACCCAGGCGATGGGCGTAGTGGATGGCGGTGCGCGCGGGATGATCCAGCACGCCGAACTCGTAGTTCACGCCCAGACCACGCCAGAGCACGAAGCCCTCACGAAAATCCATCTCGGGCCACCAGCGTGACTGGCACTGGGGGAAGTCCGGGCAGGCCAGCGCCGCATAGTTGGAACTGGTCCAGCCACCGAGCGCGATCTGCCCCACCAGGATCACCACCCCCAGGCTCACCCAGGGCAGGAAACGCCGGTTCCCGTTGCGCGCGATCAGCGGCGTTTCACGGCCGCCGATCGCCAGCCACCAGAGCAGGGAGAGCGTGGCGAAGCCGCCCAGCAGATGCCCCATGACCACCACCGGCTTGAGCTGCAGGGTGACCGTCCACATCCCGAGCAGGGCCTGGAAGATCACCAGCCCCAGCAGCAACAACGGCAGCAGGACCGGCTGCCGCACGTGCTGGCGGTTCACCAGCGCCAGCACGGCCAGCCCCAGGATCAGCAGCCCCAGGGTGCCGGCAAAGTAGCGATGCACCATCTCCTTCCAGGCCTTGGGCGCCTCCACCGGACGTTCCGGGAAGCTGGCATTGGCGCGCGCCACCTCATGCTCGGCCTGCGGCACACCGAGGTGGCCGTAACAGCCGGGCCAGTCGGGGCAACCCAGGCCGGCATCCGACAGCCGGGTATAGGCCCCGAGGATCACCACCAGCAGGGCGAAGACCGTGGCGAACTGGGCCAGGCGGCGGAACAGCCGATGCAGACGGTCACTAGCCAACTTTGGACACCTTCAGCAGACGTTTGAGATCCTTCATGAGGCCCTTGGCGGTCGCATCGTCGTCATAGCCCAGCACGATGTTGCCCATCGGATCGACCAGATAGAGCTGCTGCGTGGGCAGGCCTGCCATGGCGCCACCCCCTGTGCCGAGACTCGCCAGCGGCATGCCCGGGTGCTCCTGCAGGAGACGCTCGCCCGGGTGTGCGCTCGGGGCGGCCTGGAGATAAAGCCGCTGGACGCGCGGCGCATCGCGCCCCAGCGCCAGGCGCGTCTGCCGGGCCTTGAACAGGGCCGCCTCGCAGGCCAGGTCACAGGCCCCATCGGCATAGAACACCAGGGTCCAGTGTCCCTCCCAGTAATCGTCCGGCAGGGCAACGCCATTGCGGTCGACGACCGGCAGCCCTT
>JAJLKJ010000035.1:0-5383 GCA_033839185.1 Gammaproteobacteria bacterium | reverse complement strand
CCAAGCTGCTGCAGATTGCCGATGAACCCTTCGTGCAGGAAGGGCTGCGCTTCAGCCTGGGGGCGAGTTTCGGTGTGGCCATGTATCCCTCGGACGGACGCAGTGCCGAGGCCCTGATCAAGAACGCCGATGCGGCCATGTACCAGGCCAAGCGCGCCAACGAGAGCATGCGCTTCTTCTCGCCGGAGATGGGCGATCAGGCCACCGCCACGGTGCACTGGGAGAGTCGCCTGCGCGAGGCCATCACCCAGGGGCAGATCGAGGTGCATTACCAGCCCATCGTCGATCTCGGCAGCGGGCGGGTGATCGCGGTGGAGGCGCTGGCCCGCTGGCGTCAGCCGGACGGCAGCTATCTGTCACCCGATACCTTCATCCCGCTGGCCGAGGAACTCGGTCGCATCCACCAGCTCGATGCGCAGGTGACGGAGAAGGCCTGCCGCCAGCTGCGCCAGTGGCACGATGCAGGGCACCTGATCAAGGTGTCGGTGAACGCCTCGGCACGGCGCTTCCAGCAGGCAGACTTCTGCCAGGACATGTTCCGCATCATCCAGGCCGCGGGCATCGAGCCGCAACACGTGAAGGTGGAGCTCACCGAGAGCACCCTGATCGAGGACATGGACGGCAGTCGCGCCAAGATCGCGTGTCTGCGCGAGGCCGGTATCGAGGTGGCCATCGACGACTTCGGCACCGGCTTCTCCTCGCTGGGCTATCTCACCGACCTGCCCATGGACACGCTCAAGATGGACCGCTCCTTCATCCGCGCCATGCATCGCGGGCGGCGGCACCGCGCCGTGGTGGAAGGGGTGCTGGGTCTGGCGCGCAGCCTGGAGATGGACGTGATCGCCGAGGGCATCGAGGAAGAGGCGCAATGCCGCGAGCTCGTGGCCATGGGCTGCGAGGCAGGCCAGGGCTTCCTGTTCGCGCGGCCCATGCCGGCCGAGGCGCTCGATGCCTATCTGCGTGCCCAGGCGACGGGCGAGGTGCAGAGGCCCTGCCATAACGGCAGCTGAGGATCGGGTGGTAGAATCGACGGCCGTTTCAATCCGCCGACAGTCAGCCATGCATTGCTTCCAGGACAGCCTCATCGTCGAGACCCGCGGACGCGGCACTTACGACATCACCGACCGACTCGAAGACGTCATCCAGGCCGCCGGCATCCAGACCGGCCTCTGCCATGTCTTCATCCACCACACCAGCGCCTCGCTGATGCTCTGCGAGAATGCCGACCCCGACGTACGGCATGACCTCGAGACCTTCATGTCACGCCTGGCGCCCGATGGCGACCCGGCCTTCGTGCATCGCGACGAAGGGCCGGACGACATGCCGGCACACATCCGCACCGTGCTCACCCAGACCGGCCTCGGCATTCCCGTCTCGCGCGGTCGCAGTGCGCTGGGCAGCTGGCAGGGACTTTACCTGTGGGAGCATCGTACGGCGCCGCACCGGCGTCGCCTCACCTTCACGCTGCAGGGCGTCTGATTCCCCGTCAGCCGTAAAAGACCAGGGTGCGGTTGTCGTGCACGATCACCCGGTCCTCCAGGTGCCAGCGCACGGCGCGCGCCAGCGTGCCGCGTTCGATGTGCTCGCCCAGTTCGCGCAACTGCTCGATGCCGCGCCGGTGCGAGACGCGTTGCACGTCCTGTTCGATGATGGGGCCGTTGTCCAGCTCGGCGGTGACGTAGTGCGCGGTTGCCCCGATGAGTTTCACGCCGCGTTCGTGTGCCTGGCGATAGGGGTTCGCGCCCTTGAAGGCCGGCAGGAAGGAATGATGGATGTTGATGACGCGGTTGGGGTAATAGCCGAGAAAGTCCTGGCTGAGGATCTGCATGTAGCGGGCAAGCACCACGAGGTCGGTCTTGCCTTCCAGCAGCTTGAGCATCTGCCGTTCGCCCGCCGCGCGGGTCTGTGCCGTCATCGGCACCACGTGGAAGGGAATGCCGAAGTTCTCCACCGCCGGGCGCAGATCCTCGTGGTTGCTGATCACCATCGTCATCTCGCAGGGCAGCAGGCCGCGCGACCACTGCCAGAGCAGTTCCATCAGGGCATGGTCGTAACGGCTCACCAGGATGGCCACGCGTTTCTTCTGGTCGGCATAGCCGATGCGCCAGTCCATGTTGAAGGGGGCGCCGATACAGCGGGCAAAGGCCGATTCCAGGTTCACGCGCGTGCGGCGCAGGCGCCGGGTGTGAAAGCCGATGCGCATGAACAGCAGGCCCTCGTCGATATCGGTCCAGTGTTCCTCCAGTGAGGTGATGTCCGCGCCCTGGCCATAGAGGAACTGGGTGACGGCCGGTATGACCTCGCGATGCGCCGGGCAGGAGAACAGCAGGCAGGCCTCCGCGGCGGAGGTGTCGTCGCGGCCCGCGGGTGCGGTCCTTCGCTCAGGGGTGGGCGTGGGGGCGGGGACGGTCTCCTGTGGCGGGCGGTTCCTGAGCGGGGTGATCTGCATGACGGTCCTCCATGACACGTTTGTTGATGGCCTGCCCGAGTCTGTCGGTGGGCAACCCCGCGCTCAATGGGCAAAATTCCCCCGCCGGGCGGCGGCTTGGTAGAATCGTGACGCACCCATCGTTTTCCTGCCCATGACCCTGCGCTGTCTCACCTTCGATCTCGACGACACCCTCTGGTGGTGTGGTCCCGTCATCCAGCGGGCCGAGGCCCGTTTCTATGCCTGGCTGGAGATGCATTACCCGAACATCCCGGCGCGCTACAGCACCGAAGACCTGCTGGCGCATCGCCAGGGTTTCATGCGGGAACGCAGCGAGCTCATGCACGACCTCACCAGCCTGCGCAAGCAGTGGCTGCGACAGCTGGCCGGAGAGGGCGGCTATGACGAGGCCCTGGTGGAACCGGGTTTCACCGTGTACTGGGAGGCACGCAACGAGGTGGAGGTGTTCGACGAGGCGCATGCCCTGCTGGAGTCCGTGCGCGGACAGTATCGCCTGGGGGCGGTGACCAACGGCAACGCCGACGTGCGACGCATCGGCATCGATCACTATTTCGATTTCGTGATCCGCTCCGAGGAGATCGGTGCGGCCAAGCCGCATCCGGAGATCTTCGCCGCCGCGCTCGCCGCCGGTGGCGTGACGGCGGCGGAGGCCGTGCATATCGGCGATGACCCGGTGCGCGACATCGAGGGGGCGGCGCGCGCCGGCATGCGCACCATCTGGGTGAACCTGCGCGATGCGCCCTGGCCGCTGGAGACGATCCTGCCGGACGCTACGGTGACGCGGTTGGCCGAGGTGCCGAGGATACTGAACGACTGGCGGCGCGCGCGTTGATCAGCGGGGCCAGCCCGGCCCAGACGTTCTCCATCAGCCGCGGTTGCGCGTCTTCGTTCGGGTGGATGCGGTCGGGCAGGAACAGTTCCTCGCGCTCGGCGACGCCGGCGAGGAAGAAGGGCACAAGTGCCACGTCGCGCTGTGTCGCGAGATCCTCGTACACGCGGCGGATGGCCTCGGTATAGGTGGGGCCGTAATTGGGCGGGAGCTGGATGCCGAGCAGCAGCACCTCGGCGCCCTGGTCGCGGCTGAGGGCGATCATGCGATCGAGATTGTCGCGCATGCTGTCCAGCGACAGCCCGCGCAGGCCGTCGTTGCCGCCCAGTTCGAGGATGACGATGGCCGGCCGATGCCGTTCCAGCAGCCGGGGCAGGCGGGCCAGTCCGCCACGCGTGGTATCGCCGGTGATGCTGGCGTTCACGACCTCGTAATCCAGGCCGTTCTCCTGCAACCTTTTGGCCAGGAGTTCGGTCCAACCGGCATCGGGGTCGATCCCGTAGGCGGCGCTGAGGCTGTCGCCCAGGATGAGGATACGCGGCGCGGCCTGGGCGGCAGTGGCCGCCAGCAACACACCGAAAAGCAACAACAACAGGATCATCTTGCGCATGTCCGACAGTGTAAAGCATCCCGTGGTCAGTGCCCACGGGCTCACCCGCCGTGTGCGTGCACCCGGCGGCGAACTCTCCATCCTCGAGGGGGTGGAGCTCGAGATCGCCGCCGGCGAGGCGGTGGCCATCATCGGGGCCTCCGGCTCCGGCAAGTCCACCCTGCTCGGCCTGCTGGCCGGTCTGGATGCGCCCAGCAGCGGCGAGGTGCACCTGCTCGGCCAGGCCCTGCACGCGGTGGACGAGGACGCCCGCGCCGCCGTGCGCGCGGGGCAGGTGGGCTTCGTCTTCCAGTCCTTCCAGCTGCTGCCGGGGCTCACGGCCCTGGAGAACGTGATGCTGCCGCTGGAGCTCGCCGGTCGCGAGCGCGAGGCGCCGGCGCTCGCCCGGCAGGCGCTGGCGGACGTGGGGCTCACGCCGCGCCTGGATCACTATCCCCATCAGCTCTCCGGCGGTGAGCAGCAGCGCGTGGCCGTGGCCCGCGCCTTCGCCCCGGGGCCGCGTGTGCTGTTCGCCGACGAGCCCACCGGCAACCTCGATGCCCGCACCGGTCAGCAGGTCTCCGATCTCATCTTCCGCCTGCGCGAGGCCATGGGCACGGCCCTGGTGCTGGTGACGCACGACGCCGGGCTGGCCGCCCGTTGCGAACGGCGTTACGAGCTGCGCAACGGCGTGCTGGAGGCGGTTACGGCATGAGGGTGTCGACCATCTGGCGCATGGCCTGGCGTGCCTGGCGCCGTGACTGGCGGCAGCGCGAATCCCGCGTCATCGCCCTGGCCCTGGTGGTGGCGGTGGCGGCCATGACCTCGGTGGGTTTCTTCGTCGAGCGCGTGGAACGGGCCATGGACCGGCAGGCCGCCACCGTGCTCGGCGGCGACCTGGCCATCAGCTCCTCGCGCCCCTTCGATGAACCGCTGATGCAGGCGGCACAGGCCGAGGGCCTGGCCAGCGCCCGGCACGTCGAGTTCCCCAGCGTGGTGCTGGCCGGCGACCGCAGCATGCTGGCCCAGATCAAGGCCGTGGGCGAGGGTTATCCGCTGCGCGGCGAGCTGCGCATCCAGCACAGCCCCGACGACGAGGCCGTGGCCGTGGGGCAGGGCCCCGCGCCCGGCGAGCTGTGGGTGGAGGCCCGCCTGCTCGCACAGCTCGAGCGCGAGGTGGGTGAGGTCGTCAGCCTCGGCCATCGCGAGTTGCGCATCGGCGCGGTGCTGGCCTTCGAGCCCGACCGCAGCACCAACCTCTTCCAGCTCGCCCCGCGGGCCATGCTCAACCTGGCGGACCTCGAGTCCACCGGGCTGATCTCGCCCGCGAGCCGCGTGCGCTACACCTGGCTGCTGGCGGGTGCCGATGCCGACGTCGCCCGCTGGCAGGCGCGGCTCGAACGCGAACTGGGGCAGCATGCCTCGCTGCGTGACACGCGCAACGCCCAGCCCGAGCTGCAGACGGCGCTGGACCGCGCCGCCCGTTTCCTCGGCCTGGCCGCCCTGATCAGCACCC
>JAJLKJ010000034.1:0-8623 GCA_033839185.1 Gammaproteobacteria bacterium | reverse complement strand
AGTGCGAACAGGTATTCCGAGTCCGTGTTGCCCTGGATGGCGGCGAGGATGGGGGGTGCCAGGAAGTCGCAGAGCGCCGGACGCGTGGCGGTGTGAAAGTTCGACAGGTAGCCGTTGTGGGTGAAGACCACGTCCTCGTCGCAGTAGGGTTGGGTATTGGCCGGGCCGGCGGCAAAGCCCGAGGTGGCCGAACGCACGCTGGCCAGCCACAGGTCGCCGGTGAGGCTGCGGCCCAGGGAGGCGAGGTTCACGTCCGACCAGATCGGCAGGCTGTTCACATAGGTGGCCGGCCGGTCGTCCGGCCCGTACCAGGCAAAGCCGAAACCGTCGGCATTGAGCCTGGCGTATTTCAGTTCGCGCGGGGCCCAGGACTGCACCACCAGGCTGTGTTCGGGCTCCAGGAGAAAACGCGCAAGCGGGATCTCCGGTCCCAGGTAGGCGGCTATGCGGCACATGGCGACTCCCTCGGCGCGGCCTGCGGTGTGGTGGTCATGTGGGGCATGTTAGCCTGTCTCCACGCGGATCGCACCTCGCAGACCGCCTGTGGGTGCCGACACCGGGCCCCTCGCCGTCTGCGAGGTGTCCTGTGACGGTCGATGGATTTTCCCGGTCGGCCCGCCCCGGGGCGTGGCAGCGTTCACCTGGCTGTCATCCCGCCGGCAAGTGATTGATTCGGCGCTGGTTGCCGGTGTCATGCCGCTGTAACATGGACGCGTTGTAATACCCGCATCCAGAAAGAGGATGCAATCATGAGTGGCAAGAAGATACTCCTCGTCGAGGACGAGCAGGCGATACGCGACATGGTGGGCTTTGCCCTCAGCCGCGCGGGATTCGAGCTGGTCGAGGCGGAGGATGCCCGGCAGGCACAGGAGCGTCTCGAAGAGGGGCTGCCCGATCTCGTGCTGCTGGACTGGATGCTGCCCGGCATGAGCGGTATCGATCTGGCCCGGCGCATGAAGCGTGACGACTATACCCGCGAGGTGCCGATCATCATGCTCACCGCCCGCGGCGAGGAGGATGATCGCATCGGCGGGCTCGAGGCCGGCGCGGATGACTACGTGACCAAGCCCTTTTCGCCCCGCGAGCTGGTGGCCCGCATCAAGGCGGTGCTGCGCCGCGCCCAGCCCGAGCCCGAGGACCAGCCGCTGGTGGTCGAGCGGCTCAGCCTGGACCCGGGCTCGCATCGCGTGTCGGTGGACAACCAGAGCCTGGAGATGGGTCCCACCGAGTTCCGCCTGCTGCACTTTTTCATGACCCACCCGGAGCGCGTCTACAGCCGCAGCCAGTTGCTGGACTGCGTCTGGGGCCGCAACGCCTACGTCGAGGAGCGTACCGTGGACGTGCACATCCTGCGCCTGCGCAAGGTGCTGGGAAAATTCGGCTACGACCGCTTCGTGCAGACGGTGCGCGGCGCCGGCTACCGCTTCTCCGCCGAGGCCTGAGGCTTGAAGGTAGGCATCACCACCGAGTTCTGGCGCCTGGCCGGCATCCTGCTGCTCGCGCTGGTGGTCGGTCTGGCCGCCGGGCAGCTGGGCTGGTCCCTGGCCGTCGGTCTGGGGGTGGCCCTGGCCTGGCAGTATCGCCAGCAGCTGCGCCTGCTGGACTGGCTGCGCAACGGGCGCATGAAGTCGCCGCCGGATCTCGAGGGCATCGCCGGCGAGGTGGTCTACGACATCTACCGCCAGTACCAGCGTGACCGGCGCCGCAAGAAGAAGCTCGCCAAGGTCCTCAACCGCTTCTATGAATCGAGTTCCGCCCTGCCGGACGCCACCGTCATCCTCGGCGAAAACGGGGAGATCGAGTGGTTCAACGACGCCGCCAAACGCCTGCTCGGGCTGCGCAGCGGCCAGGACGTCGGCCGGCGCATCGGCAACTTCATCCGTCACCCGGCCTTCGTCGACTTCCTCGCCCGTGGTGACTACAGCGAGGCCCTGGAGATCCCCTCGCCGATGGACGAGGCCGTGCAGCTCAGCATCCGTGTGGTGCCCTACGGCAAGAACCAGCGCCTGCTCTCGGCCCGCGACGTCACGCGCATCGCGCGCCTGGAGCAGATGCGCCGCGATTTCGTCGGCAACGTCTCCCACGAGCTGCGCACCCCGCTCACCGTCATCACCGGCTATCTCGAGGCCCTGACCGACGGGCAGGACACCGACCCGGCGCAGGTGACCACCTCGCTCAGGCAGATGCAGTCCCAGGCCGAACGCATGCGCCGCATCGTCGAGGACCTGCTCATGCTCTCGCGGCTGGAGACCCGCGACACCAATGGTCGCGAGGATGCCGAGGTGCCGGTACCGGCGCTGCTCGCCAGCATCGAGGAGGAGGCGCGCATCCTCTCCGGCGACAAGCACCACGACATCCAGCTCACGATGGACGCCTCGTTGTGGCTGCGGGGCGGCTCCGCGGAACTGCACAGTGCGCTCTCCAATCTGGTGTCCAATGCCGTGCGCTACACGCCGCCCGGCGGGCGTATCTGCATCCGCTGGTATCGCGACGAGGCCGGTGCCCACTATGCCGTGGAGGACACTGGCATCGGCATCGAGCCCCAGCACATCCCGCGGCTCACCGAACGCTTTTACCGCGTCGATACGGCCCGCTCGCGCGCCAGCGGCGGTACCGGCCTGGGCCTGGCCATCGTCAAGCACGTGTTACGCCGCCATGACGCCAGCCTGCGCATCGAGAGCACGCCCGGCGAGGGCAGCACCTTCATCGCCGATTTTCCGGCCGAACGCGTCGTTCTGCGCCCGGCCAGTGAGGCCCCGGGCGCCTCCCGCCAGGCGCCTTGAGTCTTCACGCGGGCGTCATGCCGGCGTCACGAAAGCGTCACAAATCCCGACTATGCTTCGCCACAGGATCTCAAACCTGCTGATCCGCTGTAATTCAATCCAGCGAGGAGTTCTTAGATGAAATCGCTCAAGCACCTGATCGCCGCCGGCACCATGGCCGCCGCGTTTGTCGCTGCCGGCCCGGCCCTGGCGCAGAAAGTTGATCCGGCCATCCCGGCCTATACCAAGACCAGTGGCGTGTCCGGCAACCTGTCCAGCGTGGGATCGGATACCCTCGCCAATCTGATGACCCTGTGGGCCGAGGACTTCAAGCGCGCCTACCCGAACGTGAACATCCAGATCCAGGCCGCCGGTTCCTCCACCGCGCCGCCGGCCCTGACCGAAGGCACCTCCAACGTCGGCCCGATGAGCCGCGCGATGAAGGACAAGGAAATCCAGGCCTTCGAAGAGAAGTACGGCTACAAGCCCACCGCCATCCGCGTCGCCATCGACGCCCTGGCCGTGTTCGCCCACAAGGACAACCCCATCAAGGGCCTGAGCATCGCCGACGTGGACGCCGTGTTCTCCAGCACCCGCAAGTGCGGCGCCCCGGCCGACGTGACCAAGTGGGGCCAGCTCGGCGTCACCGGTCAGCTCGCCAACCAGGACATCCAGCTCTACGGCCGCAACTCCGTGTCCGGTACCTACGGCTACTTCAAGAGCAAGGCGCTGTGCAAGGGCGACTTCAAGGCCAACGTGAACGAGCAGCCGGGTTCCGCCTCGGTGGTGCAGTCCGTCTCCACCTCGCTGAACGCCATCGGTTACTCCGGTATCGGCTACGTGACCACCGGCGTGAAGGCCGTGCCGCTGGCCAAGCGTGACGGCGACGCCTACGTCGAAGCCACCGCCGAGAACGCCATCAACGGCAGCTACCCGCTGGCCCGCTTCCTCTACGTCTACGTGAACAAGCACCCGAACAAGCCGCTGCCGCCGCTGGAGCGCGAGTTCTTCAAGCAGGTGCTGTCGCAGCAGGGTCAGGAAGTCGTGGTCAAGGACGGTTACTTCCCGCTGCCGGCCAAGGTCGTCGAGCAGGAACTGGCCAAGCTCAAGTAAGCCTCACCCAGAACAAGCCAGCCCGGGCCCCCCGGGTGATGACAGGACCTCTACTGCCCCGCCTCGTGCGGGGCTTTTTTTTGCCCGGAGGGTGGCGCGGCTTGCACATCGCCACGCCTGCCCGAATACTTGGGGCACCTTTCAATACCGATCGACCTGCGCATGACCGACACCGCCAGCCCCGAAACCGTTGCCGCCGTCGACCTGGGTTCCAACAGCTTTCACATGATCGTGGCGCGTGTGGACAACGGTCACGTGCACGTCGTCGATCGCCTGAAGGAGATGGTGCGCCTGGGGGGCGGGCTGGATCACAAGGGTCGTCTCACCGAGGAGGCCATGGATCGCGCCCTGGCCTGTCTCGAACGTTTCGGCCAGCGCGTGCGCAGCCTGCCGCGCTCCTGCGTGCGGGCGGTGGGCACCAACACCCTGCGCCTGGCGCGCAACGCCGACAAGTTCCTGCCCCTGGCCGAGGAGGCCCTGGGCCACCCGATCGAGATCATCGCCGGCCGCGAGGAGGCGCGACTCATCTACATCGGTGTGGCCCACTCCCTGGCCAGCGGCGATGGCCGTCGCCTGGTGGTGGACATCGGTGGCGGCAGCACCGAGCTCATCGTCGGCGAGGGCTTCGAGCCCATCGAGCGCGAGAGCCTGCACATGGGCTGCGTGAGCATGACCCAGCAGTTCTTCGCGGACGGCCTGATCACGCGCGAGCGCTGGGAGGCGGCCATCACCGCCGCCATGCTGGAGATCCAGCCGATCCGCCGTCGCTACCGGGGGCTCAACTGGGGCGAGGCCATCGGTGCCTCGGGCACCATCCTCGCCGTGGAGAAGGTCCTGCGCGAGAACGGCTGGACGCGCCACGGCATCACCCCCAAGGGGCTCGTCACGCTGCGCGACCTGCTGGTGAAGCAGGGGCGTATCGATCTGCTGAGCGTACCCGGGCTCTCCGGCGACCGCATGCCGGTGTTCGTCGGCGGCGCGGCGGTGCTGGCCGGGGTCTTCGAGGGGCTGGGCATCAAGCAGATGGAGGTCTCGGACGGGGCCCTGCGCGAGGGGGCGATCTACGACCTCATCGGCCGTATCCGTCACCAGGACGTGCGCGACCACACGGTCGACCGGCTGCAGCGCCGTTTCGACGTGGACGCGGAGCACGCCGGCCGGGTGCGCCGCACGGCCCTCGCCCTGTTCGACCAGGCGCAGGCCGGCTGGCAGCTCGATGCCGAGGCCCGCGACCTGCTGGGCTGGGCGGCCGGCCTGCACGAGCTGGGCCTGTCCATCGCCCACACCCAGTACCACAAGCACGGGGCCTATCTGCTGGAGCACGCCGACCTGCCGGGCTTCTCGCGCCGCAGCCAGGAGGCGCTCTCCGCGCTGGTGCGGCTGCACCGGCGCAAGGCCAACAAGAGCGTGCTGGGGGAGTTTCGCAAGGCGCGGCGCGTGGCGCTGCTGCGCCTGACGGTGCTGCTGCGTCTGGCCGTGCTGTTCAATCGCAGCCGCGACGACCAGGCCGTGCTGCCCGCGGCGCTGGAGCCGCGGCCGGACGGGCTGGTGCTGCGTTTCGCCGAGGGCGAGCTGGATCGTCAGCCGCTGACGCGGGCGGACCTGGCCAACGAGGCCGAGGTGCTGGAACGCGGCCTCGACTTCCGCCTGACGTTCAGCTGAGCAGGGTGGCGCGCTCGGTGAGCAGGCTCTCCTGTGCGCTGCGCGGGCGGGTGCCCGGTTTCAGGCGGCGATAGCTGCCGTCCTTTTGCAGCACCCAGGCCTGGGTGTTGTCCGCCAGATACCGTTCCAGGCCCTCGTCGATCACCCGTGCGCGCAGCACCGGGTCGTCCACCGGCGTGGCGATCTCCACCCGGCGGAAGAAGTTGCGCGGCATCCAGTCGGCGCTGGAGATGTAGACCTCGGACTCGCCGGCGTTGTGGAAATGGAACACGCGCGAGTGTTCGAGGAAGCGCCCCATCACCGAGCGCACCTGGATGTTGTCCGACACCCCGGGTACCCCCGGCCGCAGGCTGCACACCCCGCGCACGATGAGGTCGATCTTCACGCCGGCCTGCGAGGCCGCGTACAGCGCGCGGATCACCTGCGGCTCGATCAGCGAGTTCATGCGCGCCATGATGCGGGCAGGCTGTCCGGCGCGGGCATGCTCGGCCTCGCGGTTGATCTTCGCCAGCATCGCCTCGTGCAGGGTGAAGGGGGCCTGCAGCAGCTTCTTGAGCTTCGTCGCCTTGCCCAGGCCGGTGAGCTGCTGGAACACGCGGTGCACGTCCTCGCAGATGAACCGGTCGGTGGTGAACAGGCCGAGGTCGGTGTAGGCGCGTGCGGTACCGGCGTGGTAGTTGCCGGTGCCCACGTGCACATAGCGCTTGAGACGGCCTCTCTCGCGGCGCACCACCAGGGCCATCTTGGCGTGGGTCTTGTAGCCCACCACGCCGTAGACGATGTGTGCGCCGGCGTCCTGCAGGCGCGTGGCCAGCTCGATGTTGGCCGCCTCGTCGAAGCGGGCGCGCAGTTCCACCACCACCGTCACCTCCTTGCCGGCCTTGGCCGCGGCCACCAGGGCCTTCACCAGGTCGGAGTCCTCGCCGGTGCGGTAGAGGGTCTGCTTGATGGCCAGCACATCCGGGTCGGTGGCGGCCTGGCGGATGAACTCCAGCACCGGCTGGAAGGATTCGTAGGGGTGGTGCACCAGCACGTCGCGCTGGCGCATGATCTTGAACAGGTTGCAGCCCGGGCTGTGGCAGTCGGGCATGCCCGGGGCGAAGCCGCCGTACTTGAGGTCGGGCCGGTCCACCAGGCTGTGCACGGCCATCAGGCGGTTGAGGTTCACCAGGCCGTTCACCTGGAAGAGGTCGCCTTCATCCAGGCGGAACTGGCGCAGCAGGTAATTGGCGGCCTGGGGCGTGCAGTTGTCGGCCACCTCCAGGCGTACCGCGTCGCCGTAGTTGCGCTGCGGCAGCTCGCCTTCCAGCGCGCGCAGCAGGTCGTCGATCTCCTCTTCCTCCACGAACAGGTCGCTGTTGCGCGTGACGCGGAACTGGTAGCAGCCGTTGACGCGCATCCCGGGGAACAGCTCGTCCACGTGGGCGTGCAGGATGGAGGAGAGGAAGACGAACCCGTAGGGCACGCCGGCGATGTCGCTGGGCATCTGGATCACGCGCGGCAGGGCGCGGGGCGCCTGCACCACGGCCATGCGGCTGTCGCGACCGAAGGCATCCTTGCCGTCCAGGGTGACGATGAAGTTCAGGCTCTTGTTGAGGATGCGCGGGAAGGGGTGGGCCGGGTCCAGTCCCACCGGCGTGAGCAGCGGCAGCAGCTCGCGGCGGAAGTAGTTGCGCACCCAGCGGGCCTGGGCCTCCTTCCAGTGCGTACGGCGGATGAAGTGCACTCCTTCCTTCGCCAGCGCCGGAATCAGGGTCTCGTTGAGCACCCGGTACTGGTCGTCCACCAGGGCATGGGCCTCGGTCTGGATGGCCGTCAGCTGTTCGCGGGTGGTCATGCCGTCGGGGCCCGGGGTGCTGAGGCCCAGGGTCTCCTGCTGCTTGAGGCCGGCCACGCGCACCTCGTAGAACTCGTCCAGGTTGGTGCTGGAGATGCACAGGAAGCGCAGGCGCTCGAGCAGTGGCTGGTTGTCGTCCTGGGCCAGTTCCAGCACCCGGCGGTTGAAGGCCAGCAGGCTCAGCTCGCGGTTGAGGTAGAGCGCGGGATTGTTGAGATCGGGCGTGTCGGTCATCGGGTTGCCTGTCTGCCGGACGGGTTCTTCTTGTTGGGGGGTCGTGTCGTCCATTCTTCCGTAAATTCGTGACAAATAGAATGGTTCTGACCCGTATCGGCCGGAAAATATCCCGTCGTCGTCCCGGTTGTGCGGGCGTCCTGGCGTGCCTGCGGGCGGTGAAATGTGACAGCGGCGTGTCAGGGGAGCGGTTCTCGGCTATGCTCGCTACGGCAAACCGGCCGGTGGCTGTCATATTAACGTCATATTCCTTCCCTAAGCTCTGCGCCCTATGAACGAGACATCGCCCAAGGTGACTTCGGTCATCCCCGATCCCAACGCGCCCGCCGCCGTGCGCCGGCGTCGTATCCGCCAGGGCAAGGACCACTTTGCCCGCTATGCCATTGGCGTGGGGGGAATCAGCGTCATCCTCGCGGTGGTGCTGATCGCCTTCTATCTGTTCTATGTGGTCGTGCCGATGTTCCTGCCGGCCGACATCGAGGCCCGCGGCGCCTACGCGGCGCCGGGCGGCGACAGGACCCTGCTGGTGGCCATGGAAGAGCAGGGCGAGGTGGGTGTGCGCTTCACCGACCGGGGCGAGGCCGTGTTCTTCTCGGTGGCGGATGGCGCCGTGCGCGATACCGTCGAGCTGCCCCTGCCCGAGGGGGTCTCCGTCTCCAGCGTGTCCGAGGGGGTGCCGGGCAGCGGCGAGGTGGCGCTCGGCCTCAGCGATGGCACGGCCCTGGTCGTGAAGCACCGCTACCGCGTCACCTACCCGAATGATCAGCGCCTGATCACGCCGCGCATCGAATACCCCCTGGGCGAGACGCCGCTGGTCATCGACCGCGACGGCATCGCGCTCGACCGCATCGCCATCATGAACCAGGGCGACGGGGCCACGGCCATCGCCGCCGAGACGCTGGACGGCCGCCTGCTCTACACCCGCTACGAGGTGGAAGAGTCGCTGATGGGCGACGTGGAGGTCACGCCCTACGAGGCCGTGCTGCCCAGCCTGCCCACCACCGTCTCCTTCGTC
>JAJLKJ010000033.1:0-27836 GCA_033839185.1 Gammaproteobacteria bacterium | reverse complement strand
CTCCATGGTCGCCACCGACAGCCGCCAGGCCGTCAGCCAGCAGCTGAGCGAGATCGACCAGGTGGCCACCGCCATGAACGAGATGACGGCCACCGTGCAGGAGGTCGCGCGCAATGCCCAGGAGGCCGAGATGGCGGCCCGTGCGGCCGACGAGCAGGCCTCCGGCGGGCAGCGGGTGGTGCACGACACCGTGGCGGCCATCAATGCCCTGGCCGAACGTGTCGAGGGCCTCTCCCAGACCATGACCAGTCTCGAGAGCGCCAGCGTGGACATCGGCACCGTGCTCGAGGTGATCAAGGGCATCGCCGAGCAGACCAACCTGCTGGCGCTCAACGCCGCCATCGAGGCCGCCCGCGCCGGCGAGCAGGGCCGTGGCTTCGCCGTGGTCGCCGACGAGGTGCGCCAGCTCGCCTCGCGCACCCAGCAGTCCACCCGCGAGATCCAGGGCATGATCGAATCCCTGCAGGCCACCGCCAGCCAGGCCGCCGGCGAGATGGAGGCCGGCCGCAAGGACGCCGAGACCAGCGTCGACAAGGCCGCCCAGGCCGGCAAGGCCCTGGACGACATCGCCCGGGCGGTGAAGACCATCACCGACATGAACGTGCAGATCGCCAGTGCCGCCGAGGAGCAGGCCGCCGTGACCGAGGAGCTGAACCGGAACACCAGCAACATCCAGGCGCTGGCCAACCAGTCTGCCGATGGCAGCCGGCAGACCGACGAGGCCTCCCAGGAACTCGCGCGCCTGGCCGCCGACCTGCAGATGGGGCTGGGGCAGTTCAAGGTGTAGAACGCGGGCAGCGTACTGACGAGACAGGGCCACCCGGTCGGGTGGCCCTGTCTCGTTATGGGGCCCGATCAGGGCCGCGAACAGGCACGCCAACACCCGCCCACCGTCCTGGTCCGGGCGCAGAGGCCTTGCCGGCGTTGCCGCATGGATCGGCCAGCGAATGATGCTATAATGCGGCCGCTTTATAACTAAATGATTAAAAAGGGTTTTCGGGGTCTGCCCGAGGCGGATTCCACTGCCACCGACACGAATGCACTCAGGGAGCATGCAGCATGGCTGAACTGTTTTCCGCGGACTGGATGAAGGCCTACATGGATGCCTGGAACAGCGATGGGGCGCTGGCCGACGAACTGGAACGCATCAACTTCAATGCGGTCATCGGTTACGGGTATGACAGCGATTCCGCGCCCAGCGTGGTTTATGTCGTCAACGGGGGGCGCATCACCTCCATCGGTCCGCACAACGGCGAGACGCTGAACTGGGATCTGCGCGCGAGCCCCGATCAATGGGCGCAGTGGATGGCCAAGCCGCCCAGCCTGATGGCGCTCGCGCTGGCCTATACCCAGCGCAAGCTGCGCTTCCGTACCGGCGACTATGCCTCGATGGTCAAGGATCCGCGCATGGCGGGCCCCTTCGTCAGGAGCTTTGACGTGATGCGCCGCGCACTGGCCTGAGGCCGTGCGTTCCCTGGCCGCATCGCCCGCGGGTGATGCGGCCTTCTGCTTTTCTCCCGGGGGCGGTTCGACGTGATCAGCGAGGATGTAACGGCACAGGAGGCAGTGCGTCCGCGGCTGCTGCTGGTCGATGACGAGCCCAATACGCTGCAGGCCCTGCGTCGCATGTTCCGCCATGAGCCCTATGAGCTGTTGCTGGCCGCCGGCGGCGAGGAGGGGCTGGCGATACTTTCGAATCATGAGGTTGGCGTGATCATTTCCGACTACCGCATGCCCGGGATGAACGGCGTGGATTTCCTGCGTCAGGTGAAGGCGCGCTGGCCCGATACCCTGCGTATCGTGCTCAGCGGATTCACGGACCTGCGTTCGGTGACGTCGGCCATCAACGAGGGTGCCGTATACAAGTTCCTGACCAAGCCCTGGAACGATGAAGAGCTGCGCGAGATCACGCGTGAGGCCTTTTCCCTCTACGAACTGCAGCGCGAGAACCGGCGCCTCGATGCCGAACTGCGCGAGGCCAATGAGGAACTGGCCAGCCTCAACCAGGCGCTGGAACGGCGGGTGGAGGAAAAGACCCGGCACCTGGAGATACACGCCGCCTCCCTGCGCATCTCGCACGAAATGCTGGACCGCCTGCCTGTCGCGGCGCTCGGCATCGATCCGGATGGCATCGTCGCCTATGCGAACGAGGAGGCCATGCGCCTGTTCTCTGCCAACCCGGGCGCTGCCCTGGTGGGGGCTTCACTCGCGCAGTGCGCCGTGGCATTGTCCGAGGCCTTGCGCACGTCGCCGGATGCGTTTTTTACCCGGAGCCTGGAACTGGCGGGCATCGGCCCGGTGGCCGCACAGGTGCGCCGCATGGGGAAGTCCTCCGAATCGCGCGGCTGGATTGTGACGCTGATCCGGCAGGAGGGGCGTCACGATGCCGATTGAGTGGCGGGAACTGGCCCAGGTCGAGCCCGGCAGCCGTCTGGCCGAGGATATTCGCGGCGCATCCGGCGACCTGCTGCTGCGGGCCGACGCCCTGCTGAACGAGCGCGCCCTGCAGATGCTCGCCCAGCGCGGCGTGATGCAGGTGCCGGTGCATGTCGCGCTCGATGGCACGCGTTACGCCGAGCAGATCGCCGCCATCGATGCCCGGCTGTCCCATCGGTTCAGGCACTGTGCCGATTCCGAGTTGATGCGCAGGGTGCGCGAATCGGTGCGACGCCAGATGCTGGCGCGCCTTGGGAGTGACACATGACCCCGGCCGATCTGGAACGCGAACTGGCGGACCTGCCGCCGCTGCCCGCCGTCCTGCTGCAGGCGCTGGAGGTCTTCGATGACCCGGAGTTCGAATTCGAGCGCCTCGATCTGGTGATCCGCAAGGACCAGTCGCTGGTGTCGCAGGTACTGCGGGTCGCGAACTCACCGTTCTACGGCCTGACAGGGAAGGTGTCGTCGCTGCGGGATGCCTTCGTCATCCTCGGCAGCAATACACTGCGCAACCTGGTGCTGGGTGTGGGCATCATCCGCGTACTCGGCAGCGCTGCCGGCGGGCCGCTGGATCAGCAGGGGCTCTGGGCGCATGCGTATGGCGTGGCCATGCTCGCCCGGCGGCTCGCCATGGAGGTGCCCGGCGTGGACGAGGAGGCCGCCTTCGTCGCCGGTCTGCTGCACGATGTCGGCAAGGCCTTCATGAACCTGCGCTTTGCCGAAGAACTCACGCGTGTGGTGGCCTATTGCGAGACCCACGACTGCCGCTTCATCGAGGCCGAGGCCGCCCTGCTGGAACTGGACCACGCCCATGTCGGCGGACATCTGGCCAGGCGCTGGCATCTCTCGCCCGAGATCGTCTCGGCCATCGGGCTGCATCATGCGATAGACAGGGCGGGTGGGGCGCCACTCGCCGATATCGTTCATGTCGCCGATGCCCTGTGTCGGGCGCTGGCCTTCGGCAACCCGGGTGACGATGGTGTGACCACCATCGAGCCCGCGGCGCTCGGGCGCCTGGGGCTGGATGCCGACGCGCTCGATGCCGTGCTCGATGCGGTGTGGGGGCAGCTGGCGGCAGGCAGCGGATTTTCACTGGCCGACTGAACGGCCTCGGCTGACCGCGTTATGATCGAGGCGGTCAGCCATACCAGGAACCAGACAGAGGTATTTCATGAGTACTCCGATACGTGTGCTGTTCGTCTGCATGGGCAACATCTGTCGTTCACCGACGGCCCAGGGCGTCTTCGAGGCGCTGGTCGAGCGGGAAGGGCTGTCGGCGCACATCGAGACCGATTCGGCGGGCACCCATGCCTACCACGTCGGCAATCCCCCGGATGAGCGTGCACGTGAAGCGGCGGCCCGCCGCGGGGTCGAGATCGGTCACCAGCGGGCGCGACGTGTGAGCGACGAAGATTTCACGGGCTGGGATTACATCCTGGCCATGGACGAGGACAACCTGTCCATTCTGCAGGGGAGCTGCCCGACCGGACATCGCGAGCGTATCCGTCTGTTTCTCGATTTCGTCCCGGACAGTCCCGTGCGTGAGGTGCCGGACCCCTATTATGGCGGGGCGGCCGGTTTCGAGCGTGTGCTCGACCTGGTGGAGCAGGCCGCCGAAGGCCTGCTGGCGGATATCCGTGGTCGCCTGAGATAAGCCATGGCCATTCCGGCCGTCGTCAGGCGACGGCAGAAACGCGAAGGGCCCGCTTTGATAGCGGGCCCTTCGCGTTTCTGCTCCGGCTGCCTGGATCAGGCGCCTGGGACGTCATTCCCCTTCTGGGACTCCCCGGGCTTCGGCGCGGGTTCCGGCTTCGGTGCGGTCTCCGGCTTCGGCGCGGGTTCCGGCTTCGGCGCGGCCTCCGGCTTCGGTGCGGCCTCCGGCTTCGGTGCGGCCTCCGGCTTCGGTGCGGCCTCCGGCTTCGGTGCGGCCTCCGGCTTCGGCGCAGCTTCGGGCTTCGGTGCAGCCTCCGGCTTCGGCGCAGCTTCGGGCTTTGGCGCGGCTTCGGGCTTCGGCGCAGCTTCGGGCTTCGGCGCAGCTTCGGGCTTCGGCGCAGCTTCGGGCTTCGGCGCAGCTTCGGGCTTCGGCGCGGCCTCCGATTGCGGATTCACGTCCTGTCGCGACCCGTTGTCGCCGGCGGATTGACGGTCGGCGGCACGACCGGTTTCCTGACGCTGTGCCCGCAGACGGCGGCCCTGCTGGCGGTCATCGCCATGCGAACCACGCGGCTGCCTGGGCGTGCCGGTATCCGTCGTAGAATCCTTTTTCTCCGTCGTCTCGGCGCGGCCGGTCTCGGTTGCCTGCTGGGCATCGTTCCCGCCGTTGTTGCCGTTGTTCTCGGTGCCCTGGGCGTCCTGGCCGGGGCTGCGGCGACGCCGGCGTCCGGAGCGTCGACCGCGTCGGGAGCGGGTCTCGCTGGCGCCCTTGTCCTGACCGGCGTCTGTGCCTTCGGCGGTACGCGGGGAGGACTGTGCCGCCTGTTCCTGGGCCCGGGTGCCGGCCTCGTCACGCGATTTCGAGGACGACTCGGCGGACTTGTCGCGGGTCTCGGACTTGCGTCCGTCGGCCTGCGGCTTGCGGCGCTCCTGCTGGCTGCCGGTTTCGCTGCGGCGGCGGTTGCTGCTGCGCCCGCCACGGCCACGGCGGTTGCCGTTGGTGGCATTGCCGCGTGCTGCGCCACGCCCCTCGGCCTGGGTCGAGCTGTCGCGGCGACGCGTCTTCTTCTCGCTGGTCTCGGCGCTGCGCTCCGGTGCCGGTGCGAAGAGCAGATTCCACAGGCGCACCAGCAGACCCGGAGCCTGGGGCTTCAGGGGCGCGGCGGGCTGCGGGGCCGCCTCGGCCTCGGGTTCGATGGGGGCGGGTGCCGGGGCCGGCATGGACGGGGTGACGGTCTTCACCGCGGCGGCCTCGGGGGCGCGCTGTGGTGTGGTGCTCTGGGGCAGCTCGGGTTCCTCACGGGTCACGAGTTCGTAGCTGGATTTGCCCTTGAGCTCGCCCTGGACCTCGTCGGCACGCAGGCGGATGACCTCGAAGTGCGGGGTCTCCATGTGCGGGTTGGGCACCAGGGTGATCTCGACGCTGTGGCGCTGCTGGATGGCGCTGATGTCCTCACGCTTTTCATTCAGCAGGAAGGTGGCGGCGTTCACGGGCAGCTGGGCGACCACGTGACCGGTCTTTTCCTTCATCGCCTCTTCTTCGACCAGGCGCAGCACCGACAGGGCGAGGGACTCCACGCCGCGGATGGTGCCATGGCCGTTGCAGCGCGGGCAGACGATCTGGCTGGACTCGCCCAGCGACGGGCGCAGGCGCTGGCGTGACATCTCCAGCAGGCCGAAGCGCGAGATGCGGCCGATCTGTACCCGGGCCCGGTCCATCTTCAGGGCGTCGCGCAGGCGGTTTTCCACCTCGCGCTGGTTCTTGCTCGGCGCCATGTCGATGAAGTCGATGACGATGAGGCCGCCCAGGTCGCGCAGGCGCAGCTGGCGGGCGATCTCCTCGGCCGCCTCCAGGTTGGTGTTGAGCGCCGTCTCCTCGATGTCGCTGCCCTTGGTGGCGCGCGCCGAGTTGATGTCGATGGCGGTGAGGGCCTCGGTGTGATCGATGACGACGGAACCGCCGGAGGGCAGGTGCACCTCGCGGGTGAAGGCGGACTCGATCTGGCTCTCGATCTGGTAGCGGTTGAACAGCGGCACCGGATCGGTGTAGAGCTTCAGCTTGCGCTGGTTGTGCGGCATCACCTGCGAGACGAATTCCTGCGCCTGCTGGTATACCTCCGGGTTGTCGATGATGATCTCACCGATGTCGTTGCGGAAGTAGTCGCGCAGGGCGCGGATGATGACGTTGCTCTCCTGATAGATGAGCTTGGGCGCCTTGTTTTCCTCGCCCGCCTTCTGGATCGCATCCCACAGGGTGATGAGGTAGTCGAGGTCCCACTGCAGTTCCTCGGTGCTGCGGCCCACGCCGGCGGTACGCACGATCACGCCCATGCCCTGCGGCAGGTTCAGCTGGGAGAGGGCCTCGCGGATCTCGGCGCGGTCTTCCCCCTCGATGCGACGGGAGACGCCGCCGGCACGGGGGTTGTTCGGCATCAGCACCAGGTAGCGGCCGGCGAGGCTGACGAAGGTGGTCAGTGCGGCACCCTTGTTACCGCGTTCTTCCTTCTCCACCTGGACCAGGATCTCCTGGCCTTCCTTCACCGCATCCTTGATGCTGGGACGCCCCTCGGACTCCAGGGCCTCCTTGGCGAAATAGCTGCGGGAGATTTCCTTGAACGGCAGGAAGCCATGGCGCTCGGCGCCATAGTTGATGAAGGCCGCTTCGAGGGAGGGTTCAACCCGGGTGATGACACCCTTGTAGATATTGGCCTTTTTCTGCTCGCGGGCCAGGGTTTCGATATCCAGGTCGTAGAGGCGCTGGCCGTCGACCATCGCCACGCGCAGCTCTTCGGGCTGCGTCGCATTGATCAGAATTCTCTTCATTTAGATGTACTCGAGCTGTCGGCTCGACCACCCCGGTGCGCGGACCGCAGGAACGGATTGTCGACGCGTTGGATGTGCTGCGGCGCAGGAAGAGCGCGCAAAGGCACAGCCACGGGAGCAAGACGCCCGCGGCGGACCGCGAATCGAAGGTGGGAGCGTGCGTGTTCATGAAACCGCTCATTCGCATGGAGTGCTTGGAGCGAAACCTTTTGCTTGGCTGGCCATCGTCCCGCAGGGCGGGGCGGTGACCGGGAAACCGGTGGTTATGGGGCGCGCGGCCTGCGACCCGCCAGGGGCGTTACGGAGTCGCGCGCTTGGGGCACTATATCAAGCTTCCAAAGTCCCTGCAAATGATTGATTGAACTGTTATTATTCGGCCATGACCGCAACCCCTGAACGGGCGCGGCAGGGCGTCCGCCATGTCGAGGTCGGACAGCAGGACGCCGGCCAGCGACTCGACAACTTTCTTGCCCGCCACCTCAAGGGCGTTCCCCGCAGCCGCGTATACAAGATGCTCCGCAAGGGCGAGGTGCGGGTGAACCGCAAGCGCGTCCGGGCGGACTATCGCGTGGAGGCCGGCGACGAGGTGCGCCTGCCGCCCGTGTACCAGGCGCCGGCCGGTGAGCGCCCGTCGGTGCCGCCGGCGGTGCGTGAACGCATCGAGGCGGCCATTGTCTACGAGGACGATGCGCTGCTGGTGGTCGACAAGCCGGCGGGGCTGGCCGTCCATGGGGGCAGCGGCCTGGCCTTCGGCCTCATCGAGGCCCTGCGGGAGGCGCGCCCCAACCAGCCCTTCCTGGAGCTCGGCCATCGTCTGGATCGCGACACCAGCGGTTGCCTGGTGATCGCCAAGACGCGTCCGGCACTCAACGCCTTTCACCAGCTGCTGCGGGAGGGCGGGGTGGAGAAACACTACCTGGCCCTGGTGGCCGGGCGCTGGCAGGGCGGGACGCGCCGGGTGGACGAGGCGCTGGCCCGTACGGGGCGTCGCGGGCAGGAACGCCTGGTGGCGGTCGATGAAGAGGGCAAGGATTCGGTCAGCCACTTCTCGCCGGTGACGCGGCTGGCTCAGTACACGCTGATGGACGTACGCATCGATACCGGGCGTACCCACCAGATCCGCGTGCATGCCGCGCACCTGGGGCATCCGCTGGCCGGTGACGACAAGTACGGCGATTTCGAGTGCAACCGCGAACTGAAACGGCATGGGCTCAAGCGCCTGTTCCTGCATGCGGCGCACCTGCGCTTTCGCCTGCCGGAGACCGGTGGTACCTACGACATCAAGACACCGCTGCCGCCCGAGCTGCAGCAGGTGCTGGACGAGCTGGAGACATGAACAAGCCATTCGATCTGCTGGTCTTCGACTGGGACGGGACGCTGATGGATTCCCAGGCGCGCATCGTGCACTGCCTGGCCAAGTCGATCGACGACATCGGCGCCGAGCCGCGTGACGAGGCGCAGCTCAGCAACATCATCGGCCTCGGTCTCGCCGAGGCCATCCGCGCGCTCTACGCCGATGCCGACGGCGCCTTCATCCAGGCCTTCAGCGAGGCCTACCGCCGCCACTTCCTGTTCGAGGACGACACGCCGAGCCAGCTCTTTCCCGGCGCGCGGGGCGTGCTGGAGGCTCTGACGGAGGCCGGCTACCTGCTGGCCGTGGCCACGGGCAAGGCCCGCCGCGGCCTCGACCGGGTGCTGGAGGCCGAAGGGCTGGCACCGTTCTTCCACGCCACGCGCTGTGCCGACGAGACCTTCTCCAAGCCCCACCCGGCCATGCTCGAGGAGATCATGGTCGACCTGGATACGGCGCCGGCTCGCACCCTCATGATCGGCGACACCGAATACGACATGCTCATGGCGTCCAACGCCCGCACGCAGGGCCTGGCCGTGAGCTATGGCGTGCATGCGCTGGAGCGCCTGCTGGAGCATGCCAGCGCGGGACATATCGACGACATCGCCGAGCTTCCGGCATGGCTGGGCCGCAAGACCCGCTCCGCCGCCTGACGATCCACCCACACAAGGACATCGCATGACCGAGCAGAATCCGGAGCCGCGCAGCGGCAACGCCCCCGAAAACTGGGAGCGCCAGGTGATCACCCAGCTCGCCCTGGAGGGGCTGCGCGAGCAGAAGCTGGCGCGCCGCTGGCGCATCGTCATGTTCTTCCTGGTCATCACCCTGATGACCGTGAGCCTGCTCGGCCCTTATCTGCTCAACATGGCGAGCCAGGGACGCGTCGGCAAGCACACCGCGCTGGTGGATCTCTCCGGCGTGATCTCCGCCGATTCCGATGCCTCGGCGGATCGCATCGTCACCGGGCTGCGCGCGGCCTTCGAAGACAGCAACACCGTGGGCGTGATCCTGCGCATCAACAGCCCCGGCGGCAGCCCCGTGCAGTCCGGCTACATCAACGACGAGATCGAGCGTCTGCGCGGAGAGTACCCGGACATCCCGCTGTATGCCGTGGTGATGGACATCTGCGCCTCCGGCGGCTACTACGTGGCCGCGGCCGCCGACCGCATCTATGCCGACAAGGCGAGCGTGGTGGGTTCCATCGGGGTGCGCTTCGACGGCTTCGGCTTCGTCGACGCCATCGACCGGCTGGGCATCGAGCGCCGGCTGATGACCGCCGGCGAGCACAAGGGGCTGCTGGACCCCTTCCTGCCGGAGGGCGAGACGGAGAAGGCGCATATGCAGGACCTGCTGGATGCCATCCACCAGCAGTTCATCGAAACCGTGAAGCGCGGACGGGGCGATCGCCTGGCCGATGACCCGGCGATCTTCTCGGGCCTGGTCTGGACCGGCGACCAGGCGATGGCGCTGGGGCTGGTGGACGAGCTGGGCAGTGCGGGCTACGTGGCGCGCGAGGTGATCGGCGAGTCCAATATCGTCGACTTCACGCCGCGCAAGAGCGTGTTCGACCGCTTCCTCACCAACCTCGGCGCCTCGGTGGCGAAGGGAGCGGTGGAGGCCGTCACGGAGCCGACGCTGCGCTAGGCTGGAAAGTGTCTGTCTCACTACGCGAAAGGCCCGGTTATGCCGGGCCTTTCGCGTTATGCCGCCGGTGAGTCCGGCAGCAGGGGATTGACGCCGGCCCCGCGCAGCATCGCGAGCAGGCGGATCAGCGGCAGGCCGATCAGGGCGGAGGGATCGTCGCCGCGCAGATGGTCGAAGAGTGCCACGCCCAGGGCCTCGGACTTGAAGCTGCCGGCGCAGTTGTAGGGCTGTTCGAGGCGCAGGTAGTTCTCGATCTCCGCGTCCGAGAGCGGGCGGAAGCCGACTTCGAACCGGATGTCGTCGACCTCGGCCTGGCCGCTGCGCGTGTCGAGCAGGCACAGCCCGGTATGAAAGGTGACGGTCCTTCCGGCGCAGGCACGCAGCTGCGCCACGGCGTTTTCATGGGTGTGAGGCTTGCCGAGGATGGCCTCGCCGAGCACGGCGCACTGGTCGGAGCCGATGACCAGCGCCGGCCCCGTGGTCTGCGCCGCCACGGCCTCGGCCTTGAGCCGGGCCAGGCGTTGCACATAGGCCGGGGGGGGCTCGTCGGGGAGCCGGGTCTCGTCGATGTCCGGCGCGGCGGTCTCGAAGGGCAGGCGCAGGCGTTCCAGCAGTTCGCGGCGAAACGGCGAGGTCGAACCGAGGACCAGGCGGGGCGTGGTGCTCATTCGATCTCGATCAGGGTCTCGTCGGGATTGACGTTCTCGCCCTTGGCGACATGGATGGCCTTGACCGTGCCGCTGACCGGCGCCTGGATCTCGGTCTCCATCTTCATGGCCTCGAGCACCAGCAGTCCGTCGCCGGCCTTGACCTCGTCACCCTCGGCCACCAGCACGTCCACCACCACGCCCGGCATGGAGGTGGTCACGTGGCCGGGCCGGGTGGCGCGCGGCCGCTGGCTCTGCTGGCCGCCGCTGCGGGCGGGGGCGGCGGCGTTGCCCGTCTCGGCCACGAGTTCGTCGAGGATCTCCAGGTTGATCTCCTCGGGGATGCCGTCCACGGTGACGTAATAGGGGCGCATGGCCTCGCGGCGGTGGCCGGTGCCGGTCACCTTGATGTGGTAGGTCTCGCCGTGCAGGGTGGCGTTGAATTCCACCGGGGCGGCGCTGGTGGGCGCACTCTCTGTGCCTTCGGCCTTGCGCGGCTCCAGCGGCTCGGGCACCAGGTTCCCGGCCTCGCGCTGTTCCAGGTACTCGCGCCCGATCTCGGGGAACATGGCGCAGGTGAGCACGTCCTCCTCGCTCTTGGCGAGCGCGCCGCAGGATTCCTGCAGCGATTCCATCTCGGGCTCCAGCAGGTCCGCCGGCCGGCAGTCGATCACGTCGGCGTTGCCGATGGCCTTCTGGCGCACGACCTCGTTGATCTTGCCCGGCGCCCTGCCGTAGCGGCCCTGCAGGTAGAGCTTCACCTCGTTGGTGATGGTCTTGTAGCGCTCGCCGGTGAGCACGTTCATCACCGCCTGGGTGCCGACGATCTGCGAGGTGGGGGTCACCAGGGGCGGGTAGCCCAGGTCCTCGCGCACGCGCGGGATCTCCTCCATCACCTCGTCCAGCCGTTCCAGCGCGCCCTGGCTGCGCAGCTGGTTGATCATGTTGGAGATCATGCCGCCGGGCACCTGGTTGATGAGCACGCGGGTGTCCACGCCGGTGAACTCGCTCTCGAACTGGTGGTACTTCTTGCGCACCTCGCGGAAGTAGTGGCTGATGCGCTGCAGGCGGTTGAGGTCGAGCCCGGTGTCGTAGGGCGTATCCCTGAGCGCCGCGACCATGCTCTCGGTGGGCGCATGGCTGGCGCCGCCGGCAAAGGCCGAGATCGCCGTGTCGATGCGGGCACAGCCGGCCTCGATGGCCTTGTACTGGCAGATCTCGGCCTGGCCGGCGGTGGCATGGGTGTGCAGCTGCAGCGGCACGTCGATGGCGTCCACCAGGCCGCTGACCAGCTCGGTGGTGGCGGCCGGCGTGAGCAGCCCCGCCATGTCCTTGATGACGATGCTGTCGCAGCCCAGTGCCACCAGCTCGCGGGCCATGGCCACGTACTGCTCGACGTCGTGTACGGGACTCACGGTGTAGGAGAGGGCGCCCTGGGCATGCTTGCCGGCGGCCTTCACCGCCTCGATGGAGACGCGCAGGTTGCGCACGTCGTTCATGGCGTCGAAGATGCGGAACACGTCGATACCGTTGGCCGCGGCACGGGCGACGAAGGCGCGTACCACGTCGTCGGCGTAGTGGCGGTAACCGAGCAGGTTCTGTCCGCGCAGCAGCATCTGCAGCCGGGTGTTGGGCAGGGCCTCGCGGAGCCGGCGCAGGCGTTCCCAGGGGTCTTCCTTGAGAAAGCGGATGCAGGCGTCGAAGGTCGCGCCGCCCCAGGCCTCCAGCGACCAGAAGCCGACCTGGTCGAGTTCCTCGCAGATGGGCAGCATGTCCTCGGTGCGCATGCGCGTGGCGATCAGGCACTGGTGTGCGTCGCGCAGGATGGTTTCGGTGATCTCGACCTTGGATGGCGACGTCTTCGCTGTCGACATGTCTGCTCCTGCTTACAGTCCGTGATGGGCCGCCAGGGCGGCGGCGATGACGGCGGCGATCTCTCGCGTCGGCCGTCTCGTGGAGTATTGAACGAGTTCGGGGTGCTGTTCCACGAAGCTCGTATCGAAGGAGGCCTTGCGGAAATCCTCGGCGTGGAGGATGGCCAGGTGATAGGGGATGGTGGTCTTCACCCCGAACACCCCGATGTCCTTGAGCGCGCGTTCCGAGCGGCGCAGCAGGGATTCCCAGTCCAGCGCCCAGACGATGAGCTTGGCGCACATCGAGTCGTAGTGCGGCGGTATGTGGTAGCCGGTGTAGATGGCCCCGTCGGTGCGCACGCCGGGCCCGCCCGGGGCGAAATAGCGCGTGATGCGTCCGAAGCTCGGCAGGAAGTCGTTCTTCGGGTCCTCGGCGTTGATGCGGAACTCCATGGCAAAGCCGCGGCGCTGGATCTGATCCTGGCGATAGGTCAGGGGTTCCCCGGCCGCCACCCGGATCTGCTCCTGCACGATGTCGATGCCGGTGATCATCTCGGTCACCGGGTGTTCGACCTGCAGGCGGGTGTTCATCTCCATGAAGTAGAAGCTGCCGTCGTGGTCCATCAGGAACTCGACGGTGCCGGCGTTCTCGTAGCCCACGGCGGCCGCCGCCCGTACCGCCATCTCGCCGACGAAGGCCCGCTGCTCGTCGGTCAGCTGGGGGGAGGGGGCGATTTCGAGCAGCTTCTGGTGGCGGCGCTGGATGGAGCAGTCGCGCTCGAACAGGTGCACCACGTTGCCGTGGCTGTCGGCCAGGATCTGGGCCTCGATATGGCGCGGATTGACCACGGCCTTCTCCAGGAACACCTGGGCATTGCCGAAGGCCTTGGTCGCCTCGGACAGCACGCGGTCGTAGTTGCGCCGCAGCTCCTCGGCCGAGTCGCAGCGCCGGATACCGCGTCCGCCGCCGCCCGTGGTGGCCTTGAGCATGATCGGATAGCCGATCTCCCCGGCCAGGGACAGGGCCTCGTCCACGTCACGCAGGTTGCCCTTGCTGCCCGGCACCACGGGTACGCCGGCCTCGATCATGGCCCGGCGGGCGGCGACCTTGTCGCCCATGCGGCGGATCACCCCGGCCGAGGGGCCGATGAAGCGGATGCCGTGCAGGGCGCAGCGCTCGGCCAGCTGGGGGTTCTCCGAGAGGAAGCCGTAGCCCGGGTGGATGGCGTCACAGCCGGCGGCGCGGGCCAGGTTGACCATGCGGTGCACGTTGAGATAGCCGGCCAGGGTGTCCGGGCCGATATAATAGGCCTCGTCGGCCTTTTTGACGTGCAGGCCATGCCGGTCCGCATCCGTGTACACCGCCACCGAGGTGATGCCCAGTTCGGCGCAGGCGCGGATGATGCGAACGGCGATCTCGCCCCGGTTTGCGATGAGGATTTTTCTTATCATTGTGCAGGTCCTCCCGTTGCCGGAGGCTGGCAAACGGGCTCGGTCACCCAGTATCCGGGAGCGGGGGCGACGGATCAAGCGCAAGCCCCGGTTTTCTGGGCGCTTTTTTCTTTGACACGGCGCCGAATATCCCAGTAAAATTGCCGGCTTATGTCTGAACGGATACCTGAGCGGGTGAACCCGTTCCGCCTGGCCGACACCGGCCGCCGTCTGGAAGGGCGGCTTGCCCTGTCCCGGCTCGCGCGCCTCGCCCCGGCGCTGTCATCCGATGAGGGCGAGGTGCAGGTGCGGCTCGAGTTTGGGCGCGACATGCAGGGGATGGCGCTCATCCACGGGCGGCTGGAGACGGTCCTCACGCTCCAGTGCCAGCGCTGCATGCAGCCCATGCCGTATCCGGTGAGCGAGGAATTTACCGTCGCGGTGGTCGAGACCGACGCCGAGGCGGAGATGGTGCAGGCGCACTACGATCCGCTGCTGGTCGAGGACGAGTCTCTGATGCTCGCCGACCTGATCGAGGACGAACTGCTGCTGGAGATGCCGCTGGCACCCATGCACCAGGAGTTGCAGGACTGCGTGGGTCGAGACCTTCGGGAATTCGACCCCGAGAGTGTCGGCGAGCCGGTTGAAGAGAAGGACAACCCGTTCGCCGTGTTGAAAACGCTGAAACCGAATTAAAGACCTGAAGCTGGAGTTTAGTCATGGCTGTACAACAACGACGCAAGACTCGTTCCCGCCGCGGCATGCGCCGTTCCCACGATGCGCTGAGCGCCCCGGCGCTTTCCATCGACCCGACCACGGGTGAGACGCATCTGCGCCATCACATCACTCCGGATGGCTTCTATCGCGGCCGCCAGGTGATCAAGAACGCGGTGGAGCTCGACGACGAAGAATAAGCGCCCGCGCTTTCGTCGACAGCTCCATGTGGCAAGTTGAAATATCGCGGGATTCTCATCCCGCGATTTTCTTTTTGTGGTGATCGGATCAGTCCATGCCTTCCGTATACACAGTGGCCCTGGATGCAATGGGTGGTGATTTCGGCCCCGACGTGGTCGTGCCTGCCGCCCTCAATGCCCTTGGGCATCACGACGATCTCAGTCTGATCCTCGTCGGTGACGAGACGGCGCTGCGTGCCCGGCTCGAGACCGAGAAGGCGGCCCCCGGGGATCGCCTGCGCATTCATCACGCCTCCCAGGTGGTGGAGATGGGCGAGCCGCCGGCCCAGGCCCTGCGCAACAAGAAGGACTCCTCGATGCGCGTGGCCATCAACCTGGTCAAGGAAGGCGAGGCGGATGCCTGCGTCAGCGCCGGCAACACCGGGGCGCTGATGGCCACGGCGCGCTACGTGCTCAAGACCCTGCCGGGTATCGACCGCCCGGCGATCGCCACCTCCATCCCCTCCATGCACGGGCACACCCACATGCTCGACCTGGGCGCAAACGTCGATTGCACGGCCGAGCATCTCTACCAGTTCGCCGTGATGGGTTCGGTGCTCACCAGCGCGGTCGACAACAATCCGGCGCCGCGCATCGGCCTGCTCAATGTGGGCCAGGAGGCCATCAAGGGCAACGACGTGGTGAAGGAGGCGGGGCGACTGCTGGAGGCGAGCGAGCTCAACTACATCGGCTTCGTGGAGGGGGACGATATCTACCTCAGCGACGTGGACGTGGTAGTCTGCGATGGTTTCGTCGGCAATATCTCGCTGAAGACCAGCGAGGGCGTGGCCAAGATGGTTTCACAGCATCTGAAGTCCGGCTTCAGGAAGAACCTCTTCACCCGCATCGCCGCACTGTTCGCCCTGCCGGTGCTGAACTCGTTCCGCCAGCGCTTCGATCCGCGCCGTTATAATGGTGCCAGCCTGCTGGGGCTGCAGGGCATCGTGATCAAGAGCCATGGTGGCGCCGACGTGTTTTCGTTCGAAAATGCCATCAAGATCGCCCGCACGGAGGCGGAGAAGAACGTGCCACAGCAGATCGACAAGAAACTCGAAACCCTTTTGACGGAAAGACATACCGAGTGATGTACGCGCGCATAACGGGAACGGGCAGCTTTCTGCCGGAAAAGGTGTTGACCAACCAGGATCTGGAAAAGATGGTCGACACCTCGGACGAATGGATTCAGGAGCGTACCGGTATCCGCAAGCGGCACATTGCCGTGGACGGCGAGACCACCTGCGATCTGGCCGAACAGGCCGCGCGCCGCGCCCTGGAGATGGCCGGGCGCCGCCCCGAGGACGTCGATCTCGTCATCGTCGCCACCACCACGCCCGACCGCGTCTTTCCCAGCACGGCCTGCCTGCTGCAGCAGCGTCTGGACATCCACGGCTGTGCCGCCTTCGACGTGCAGGCCGTCTGCACCGGTTTCGTCTACGCCCTGAGCGTGGCCGACAAGTTCATCCGCACCGGTGCCGCGCGCTGCGCCCTGGTGGTCGGTGCCGAGACCCTGTCGCGCATCCTCGACTGGAATGACCGCACCACCTGCGTGTTGTTCGGCGACGGGGCCGGGGCCGTGGTGCTCGAGGCCAGCGAGGAGCCGGGCATCCTCTCCACCCACCTGCATGCCGACGGCAGCTACGAGAGCCTGCTGACCGTGCCCTATGGTGTCTCCAGCGGCTACGACAAGCTGCTGCAGAGCGAGGCCTACATCCACATGAAGGGCAACGAGGTGTTCAAGATCGCCGTGAACACCCTCGGGCGGATCGTCGACGAGACGCTGGCGGCCAACGACATGGACAAGTCCGACATCGACTGGCTGATCCCGCACCAGGCGAACATCCGCATCATCGCCGCCACGGCACGCAAGCTGAAGATGTCCATGGACCATGTCGTCGTCACGGTGGGCGACCACGGCAATACCTCGGCGGCCTCCGTGCCGCTGGCGCTGGATGCCGCCGTGCGCGACGGACGCGTGAAGAAGGGCGAGACCCTGCTGATGGAGGCCTTCGGCGGCGGCTTCACCTGGGGTTCCGCGCTGCTGCGCTTCTAGTCCCCCGTTCTCTCCGGCTTCCGGCATGGCACACGAGATCGAGCGCAAGTTCCTGGTGCGGCATGATGGCTGGAAGTCCGGCGTCAGCCATCAGGTGCATTACCGTCAGGGCTACCTGGCCAGCGACGGGCGTGTCTCCATCCGGGTGCGGGTCTCCGACTCGCAGGCCCATCTCAACATCAAGAGCGCCACGCTGGGCGTGGAGCGTCTCGAATACGAATACCCCATCCCGCTCGACGAGGCCCACGAACTCCTCGACCGGCTGGCCGACGGCCCGCTGATCGAGAAGACCCGCTACGAGGTCCCGCTGGGCGCGCATACCTGGGAGGTCGACGTCTTCGAGGGCGACAACCAGGGGCTGGTGGTCGCCGAGATCGAGCTGTCCGCGCCCGACGAGGCCTTCGAGCGTCCCGACTGGCTCGGCGAGGAGGTCTCCCACGACCCGCGTTATTACAACGTCTGCCTGGTCAAACACCCGTACTGCGACTGGCAGGACTGACCGACCCCGCCTCGCCGGTGGTGGAAGGGGGCCATTCCTGGTCCTCATCCCTGGCTCCACAGACAAAAAAGGGCCACCCCTTCGGGTGGCCCTTGTTCGTTTGGTGGAGGCGGCGGGAATCGAACCCGCGTCCGCGAGCCCTCTGCCCTTGGTACTACATGCTTAGTTTCGTCTTTGTTTTAACCCGGCATGTCCCGACGAACATGGACATGCAAGGCGAGCCCGGATTTGGATTTAACGGGTCGGCTCCAAGGCAGACCTCACCGCGATCCCATGTATATGACCTTTGTTCCACCCGCATGGGCACAGACGGGCAAAGGCAAGCGGCTAATTAGGCCGCGAGAGCGTAGTTGTCGTCGTTGGCAACTATTTACATACAGCAGTTGGATTTACGAGGCTACGCTGTCACCTCGGCATGCACCTCAGGTTTTGTAACCCACGTCGAAGCCGTGTCGCCCCCGTGGTTGATACATATGACAGTGTAACCGCCGGCAGGTTCCCTGTCATCCGGCGTGCGCGGGGAGGGCGTTTCCTTTATCATTTCGGGTCCTTTTCGATGCTTGCCGGACCTGGGGAATCATGCTCGTAATCACTGGAAGCGCGGCGCTCTCGGCGTTTCGCCGCACCCGCCTGCTGGAATCCATCCGCACCGTGGCGCCGGAGGTCCTGGACCTGACGGCGGCCTATGTCCATTTCGTCGACACCGACCGGGCCCTGGGCGCGGAGGAGCAGGCCGTACTGGGGCGTCTGCTGGATTACGGCGAGGAGCCGGCGGCGACCGCGGACGGCCAGCTCTGCCTGGTGATCCCCCGTCCCGGCACCATCTCGCCCTGGGCGAGCAAGGCCACCGACATCGCCCACAACTGCGGGCTGTCGGCGGTGCATCGCATCGAACGCGGCATTGCCTACTACCTGACCGGCGAGCTCGATGACGCCGCCCTGGGCCGGATCCGTCCCCTGATCCATGACCGCATGATCGAGCGGGTGTTCCACGAACTCGCCGAGGCGGAGCGTCTGTTCGTGCGCGAGGCGCCGCGCCCGCTGCGTACGGTGGACATCACGGGCGATGCCCGCGTGGCCCTGGCGGCGGCCAACCGCGAGCTCGGCCTGGCGCTGTCCGACGACGAGATCGACTACCTGGCGGAGAACTACCAGGAGCTGGGACGCAACCCCACCGATGTGGAGCTGATGATGTTCGCCCAGGCGAACTCGGAGCACTGCCGCCACAAGATCTTCAACGCGGACTGGATCATCGACGGCGAGCGTCAGCCCAAATCGCTGTTTTCCATGATCCGCAATACCTACAACAAGTCGCCCAATGGCGTGCTCTCGGCCTACAAGGACAATGCCTCCATCGTGAAGGGCTCGCCGGCCAGCCGCTTCTTCCCGGACCCGGCCACCGGGGAGTACGACTATGTGGACGAGGACGTCCACATGCTGATGAAGGTGGAGACCCACAACCACCCGACGGCGATCTCGCCGTTCCCGGGGGCCGCCACCGGCGCGGGCGGGGAGATCCGTGACGAGGGTGCCACCGGCTCGGGCAGCAAGCCCAAGGCGGGCCTGTGCGGCTTCTCGGTCTCCAACCTGCGCATCCCGGGCTTCGAGCAGTCCTGGGAGACGGACCACGGCAAGCCGGCGCGCATCGCCTCGGCGCTGGAGATCATGCTGGAGGGCCCGATCGGGGCCGCGGCCTTCAACAACGAGTTCGGCCGCCCGAACATCGCCGGCTATTTCCGCACCTTCGAGGAGAAGGTGCCCGGGCCGACCGGCGAGGAGATCCGCGGCTACCACAAGCCGATCATGCTCGCCGGCGGGGTGGGCAACATCCGCGGCGCGCACGTGGAGAAACGCCGCCTGCCCGAGGGTACGCCCATCGTGGTGCTCGGCGGCCCGGCCATGCTCATCGGCCTGGGCGGCGGGGCGGCCTCGTCCATGGCCAGCGGCGAGAGCACCGAGGACCTCGATTTCGCCTCCGTGCAGCGCGGCAACCCCGAGATGCAGCGTCGCGCCCAGGAGGTGATCGACCGCTGTACCGCCATGGGCATCGACAGCCCGATCCTGTCCATCCACGACGTGGGTGCGGGCGGCCTGTCCAACGCCATACCCGAGATCATCAACGATGCCGGCCGGGGCGGGCGCTTCGAGCTGCGCACCGTGCCCTGCGACGAACCGGGCATGTCGCCGATGGAGATCTGGTGCAACGAGGCCCAGGAGCGCTACGTGCTGGCCATTGCCCCCGAGCGTCTGGAGGCCTTCGAGCGGCTCTGCGAGCGCGAGCGCTGCCCCTATGCCGTGGTCGGCCAGACCACCCAGGAGCAGGAGTTGCTGGTGGGCGACGCCCACTTCGAGAACGAGCCGGTGAACCTGCCGCTGGAGGTGCTGCTCGGCAAGGCGCCGAAGATGCTGCGCGACGCGCACCACCACCCCTTCCCGAAGCCCGAGTTCGACACTTCGAAGGTCGATATCGCCGACGCGGTCGAGCGCGTGCTGCGCCTGCCGTCGGTGGCCTCCAAGTCCTTCCTCATCACCATCGGTGACCGCACCGTCACCGGCATGGTCACGCGCGACCAGATGGTCGGCCCCTGGCAGGTGCCGGTGGCCGACGTGGCCGTGACCTGCGCCGACTACAAGGGCCATGCGGGCGAGGCAATGGCCATGGGCGAGCGTACGCCGATCGCGCTGGTGCACGCCCCGGCCTCCGGCCGCATGGCCCTGGGCGAGGCGCTCACCAATATCGCGGCCGCCGCCATCGGCGAGCTCGCCGACGTGCGCCTGTCGGCCAACTGGATGGCCGCTGCCGGTCACCCGGGCGAGGATGCCGCCCTGTTCGATACGGTGAAGACCATCGGCGAGGAACTGTGCCCCGCCCTGGGTCTGGCCATTCCGGTGGGCAAGGACTCGCTGTCCATGAAGACCGTCTGGGAGGAGGGCGGCGAGCAGCGGGCCGTCACCGGACCGCTGTCGCTCATCATCTCGGCCTTTGCCCCGGTGACCGACGTGCGCCGCACCCTCACCCCGCAGCTGCGCACCGACGTCGGCGACAGCGACCTGATCCTCATCGACCTCGGCCGCGGTTCGCAGCGCATGGCGGGCTCCGCCCTGGCGCAGGTCTACAAGCAGGTGGGTCACCACGCCCCCGACCTCGACAGTCCCGAGGCCATGCGGGCCTTCTTCCGCGCCGTCCAGGACCTCAACCGCGACGGCCTGCTGCTGGCCTACCACGACCGCTCGGACGGCGGCCTGCTGGCCACGGTCTGCGAGATGGCCTTTGCCGGCCACACGGGGGTGGACCTGAAGCTCGACGACCTGGGTGACGACCCGGTGGCCGCGCTCTTCAACGAGGAGCTGGGCGCCGTGCTCCAGGTGCGCCACGCCGATCTCGACACCGTGCTGGAGACCCTGCACCAGAACGGCCTGGCCCATTACGCCCATGTGATCGGGGGCCTGAACAGCCGCGATGCGCTGGTGGTGAGCCACGGCGGCCGGGTGATCTACGAGAACACGCGCGTCGCCCTGCAGCAGGCCTGGAGCGAGACCAGCCATCGCCTACAGGCCCTGCGCGACAACGCCGACTGCGCGACCCAGGAATTCGAGCGCATCGCGCAGGACGATCCGGGCCTGTCACCCGTACTCACCTTCGAACTGACCGACGACGTGGCCGCGCCGTACATCAACACCGGAGTGCGTCCCCAGGTGGCGATCCTGCGCGAGCAGGGGGTGAACGGGCAGGTGGAGATGGCGGCGGCCTTCCATCACGCGGGCTTCGCCCCGGTGGACGTGCACATGTCCGACGTCATCGCCGGTGCGGTGGACCTGGCCGAATTCAAGGGCCTGGTGGCCTGCGGCGGCTTCTCCTACGGCGACGTGCTGGGCGCGGGTGGCGGCTGGGCCAAGTCCATCCTCTTCAACCCGCAGGCGCGCGATGCCTTCGAGGCCTTCTTCCGGCGCGAGGACAGCTTCGGGCTGGGTGTGTGCAACGGCTGCCAGGCCTTCTCCCAGCTGCGCGAGCTGATCCCGGGCGCGGGCCACTGGCCGCGCTTCATGCGCAACCGTTCCGAGCAGTTCGAGGCGCGCCTGAGCCTGGTCGAGGTGCTGGAGAGCCCCTCCATCTTCCTCCAGGGCATGCAGGGCTCGCGGCTGCCCATCGCGGTGGCGCACGGCGAGGGCCGCGCGGTGTTCGATGCCGGTACGCCGGCTGCCGCGCAGGCGGCGGGGCTGGTATCGCTGCGCTACGTGGACAACCACGGCCAGGCCACCGAGCACTATCCGGAGAACCCCAACGGCTCGCCGGCCGGCATCACCGGTCTCACCAGCGAGGACGGTCGCTTCACGATCATGATGCCGCATCCCGAGCGCGTGTTCCGCGCCGTGCAGTACTCCTGGCACCCGGCGGACTGGGGCGAGGAGGGGCCCTGGCTGCGCATGTTCCGCAATGCGCGTGTATGGGTTGGCTAGCAACGGTCTGTGCTGCCGATACGAAAAAGGCCCCTGATGTCAGTCAGGGGCCTTTTTTTCTGCCGTGATGATGTCCGTTGGCGATGGCTACCAGCCGAGCTCACTCAGGTCCAGGTTGTCATCACGATAGGTATCGCGCAGACGGGACTTCAGTGCCTTCATCTCGAGATATTCCTCGAGCGAGCGGCGGGTACGCGACCGGTCCTTCGACTTGTCGTCGCTGACGGCTTCCAGCGTGCTCGCGGTGTCGTCCATGTCATCCAGGAGCATCGATTCATTCACGTTGGCCATGAAAGGATCCTCGCCTGTGTTAGGGTCTCATTTGCGCGGATATATACCGATAATGCCGGTTGTCGAACACCAAAATATTTTTATCGCGCCGCAATAAAATTTATGGATTTTCCGGCATATGATTTTGGGCAATATCATCTCCGGTAGAGGGGGAACCCCGGCGGAGCGATCGCGTCCAACTCAGGGCAGGCACGTACGCCGCCATCCATACACCAGCGAGGAAAGTCCATGCTGATTCGACGCCCGGCGGACATCCGTCCCTCTGAAATCACCCCCCGCGCGCTCTATCTCAAGCGACGCGACTTCCTCAAGTACAGCCTGGCGGGCGGGCTTGCCCTGGCGGGGCTGGGGCAGATGCCGTCGGCCCGTGCCGGGGTCTTCGATGGCGTGCCGGCCAGTCCGCTCTCCACCGGTGAGAAGCCCAATTCCCTGCATGACGTCACGCACTACAACAACTTCTACGAGCTCGGTACCGGCAAGCGTGATCCGGCGCGTTTTGCGGCTCATCTGAAACCGCGTCCCTGGTCGGTGACGGTAGCGGGTGAGTGCGAGAAGCCGGCCGTCTATGACATCGACGATTTCATCCGTCCCCATGCCCTTGAGGAGCGCATCTACCGGCTGCGCTGCGTGGAGGGCTGGTCCATGGTCATCCCCTGGGTGGGCTTCCCGCTGGCCGAGGTGATCCGCCGGGCCCGGCCGACCTCGCGTGCGAAGTACGTCGAGTTCACCACCCTGCATGATCCGAAGATGCTGCCCGGCCAGCGCGTGAAGGTACTGGATTGGCCCTATGTGGAGGGGCTGCGCATGGACGAGGCCATGCACCCGCTCACCATCCTGGCGGTCGGGCTCTACGGTGATGTGCTCCCGAACCAGAACGGCGCACCGCTGCGACTGGTGGTGCCCTGGAAATACGGCTTCAAAAGCATCAAGTCCATCGTGAGCATCCGTTTCGTCGAGGAGCAGCCGGTCAGCAGCTGGACGAAGGCCGCGCCACGCGAATACGGTTTTTATTCCAACGTGAACCCCGAGGTCGATCACCCGCGCTGGAGCCAGGCCACCGAACGGCGCATCGGCGAGTTCCGCAAGCGCGACACGCTGCTGTTCAACGGCTACGGTGAGGAGGTGGCGTCGCTCTATGCCGGCATGGACCTGCGCAGGAACTTCTGAGTGAGGCGTGATGACGATTTGGCCACAGAGGGCACAGAGATCACAGAGGAAGAACTGGCCCGGTTTACCTTTGTGATCTCTGTACCCTCTGTGGCGCCTGGGCTTTTTCGCCTAACGCCTAACGTCCAAAACCCATGATCCAGTCAAAGGCGCTACTAAAACCCGTCGTCTTCAGCCTCTGCCTGTTGCCGCTGGCCTGGATGGTCTATGACGGCTTCACCGGTGGGTTGGGGGTGAACCCGATCGAGGCGGTCACGCATCGCACGGGGGACTGGACCCTGCGGCTGCTGCTGGCAACGCTGACCTTGACGCCGTTGCGGCGCCTGTCCGGCTGGGCCTGGCCGTTGCGGCTGCGACGCATGGTGGGTCTGTTTGCCTTCTTCTATGCCTGCCTGCACCTGCTCACCTATCTCTGGCTGGACCAGTTCTTCGCCTGGGGAATGATTCTCGAGGATGTGGTCGAGCGGCCGTTCATCACGCTGGGCATGCTGGCCTTCCTCGGCCTGGTACCGCTGGCGCTGACCTCGACGCGGGGCATGCAGCGACGCCTGGGCCGGCGCTGGAAGACGCTGCACCGGCTGGTGTACCCGGTGGCGATCCTGGGTGTGCTGCACTTCTGGTGGCTGGTGAAGGCGGACGTACGCGAGCCGCTGGTCTACGCGCTGGTCCTGGCGGTCCTGCTGGGGGTGCGTCTGGCGGGGTGGTGGCGGCGGGGCGCGGCGGCGCGCGCCCGCGCCGGGGTCAGTACTTGATCTGGACCTCGAACATCAACCCGCCTTCCATGGTGGGCATGACGTAGCTCTTGGGTTCCTTCACGTAGTCCCAGTACTCGTAGTCCCAGTTCTCCGGGGCGGGCAGGTCGGCCGGCGTCATGCGGAAGCTGCTGGTGCTGATGGAATGCGCGAGCTTGCGGTTGAAGACCTGCGCGGTCGAGCCGACCAGCTGCAGGGCACGCCCGCCCACGTCGCTGAAGAACGAGGGGCTCTCGTGGTAATCGGGGGAGATGGCCGGGAAGGTCCCGGTGCCCTCTGCCGCGTGGACCGACGCGGACGCCGCTGCGAGCAGTAGGGTGGTGATGAGTGCCTGTTTGAGTCGGTTCGTCATGTTCATCCTGGCAACCCCGCTATCCCAGTGGACCGGTGGCTTTGCGTCCCCGCCTTCCGACGGGTTTGCCCTGTTTCAGGTGTGTGGCTGTCTGGAGGGTATTGTGGCGGGTCGGGCCCGGGGGAAACGTGAGAGCACTCACAGTTTCTGCGGGCATGGGCAAATTTCCCGGTACCTGGATTGCGGGTGGTATACTGCCCCGACGCCAAATTCAGACCCAGGAGGCCATTCCGTGGTGACGTTCAAGCTGACCCTGCCTGCCAAACCGTCCGACAGCCCCGTGATCGCGGTGGCACAGGAGGGTGATCTGCCGGAGTACGGGCAGGTCTGGGTATGGGACATGCTGCTTGCCCAGACGCTGTTCGAGCTGGGCAACGACGTGGCCGCGGAGGAACTCAAGGAGATCGTGGATCTCTGGGCGGTGAACATGTCGAGCAAGATACACCAGCCCTACGAGCACATCCGTGCCAAGGGTCACACCATCATCCACAAGGACCTGCAGCTGGGTGAGCCGGAGCAGCCGGGCAACGCGATGACGGTGGAGGTCACCGGCAGTGCCCAGGAGATGCCGAAGGTGGCGGTGGCCTGTTCGGCGGGGATGTCGGCCCGGGAACGGGCGCAGGCCGTGATCGCCCTGGCGCAGCATTTCGTCGACCACAACGAGCTCTTTGCCAAGGAGCTGCCGATCCACGTGCTGGCCTTCCGCAAATACTACTCCGATGTGCGCCTGCACACCGAGCCGGAGTCCGTGGAGGAGGCCCCGCTGTTCGCCATCCAGAAGGCCCTGGAGTACTACAACAGCGTGACCGGCGGGACCATGCAGTAGCGCCTCAGCGCCCCGCCAGCCCCCGGCTTCCCACCCAGTCCGCGGCGAACTGTCGCGCCACCCGGCCGCTGCGCGAGCCGCGCTGGGTGGCGAACTGCACCGCCGCCTTTTCATCCAGTCCCTTCAACGCATCCCCGCGTGCATCCAGCTTCGCGACCCAGTGCCGTACCACGGCCAGGTAATCGCCCTGCGAGAACGGGTAGAAGGACAGCCATAGCCCGAAGCGTTCGGAGAGCGACACCTTCTCCTCGATGGCCTCGCCCGGGTGCAGCTCGCCGTCGATCATCCGCGCCGCCTGGTTTTCCGCCATGAATTCGGGCATCAGGTGCCGGCGATTGGAGGTGGCATAGATGAGCACGTTGTCCGGCGGGGCCTGCAGCGAGCCGTCGAGTATCGCCTTGAGGGCCTTGTAGGCCGCATCGTCGGCCTCGAAGGAGAGGTCGTCGGTGTAGATGAGGAAGCGCTCGGGGCGCTCGCGCAGCGGTGCGACGATGGCCGGCAGCTCGACCAGGTGGGCCTTGTCCACCTCGATGACGCGCAGCCCCTCGGCGGCGAAGGCGGTGAGCAGGGCCTTGACCAGCGAGGACTTGCCGGTACCGCGTGCGCCGGAGAGCAGGGCGTTGTTGGCCGGCAGCCCGGCGAGGAACTGGCGGGTGTTCTGCACCAGGGCCTGCTTCTGGCGTTCGATGTTCAGGAGGTCATCCAGCTGCACGGCCTGGGGGTGGTGGATGGGGGCCAGGTGCCCGCGGCCGCCCGCCGGCCAGGGGCCGGCGGCGTGTTGCCACTGGAAGGCCAGCGCCGTCCAGTCGGGCTCGGCGCTGGTGCCGCTCCATTGCTCCAGGCGGGCCAGCAGGCGCTCGCCGCGCTCGATCAGGCCTTCCAGTCCCGGCATCGGCTAGTGCGTCCCCCCGCGGATGAACATCTCGTACAGCGTAAGCATGATCTCGATCACGATGAGTATGGTGATGTACCACTCGACCCGCAGCGTGCGCCTGGCCTGCAGCAGTTCGAGCTGGGTCTCGGCCGTGCGGCTGATGACGTCGAGCTTGCGTTCCAGTGCGAGCTGGCGCTCCTTGAGTTCGTATTCGTCCTCCAGCCGCACGTAGAGCAGTTCGAGTTCGGGTTTTTCCCAGAGGATCTCCGGCTTCTCGCCGACCTCGACGCGCCCGACCATGCGATGCAGGCTGTGCAGTCCACTGCCGATGTCACGGATGAGCTGGCGGCCGCGATGGGCCGATGTGCCCTTCTGCGCCATGACGGCGGCCTGTGGCTCGGCCTCGTCGAAGGCCTTGCCGACGCGGGCCTCGTACTCGGCCAGCACCACGCTCTTGGCGAGGATGTCGGCGATCACCTGCAGACGCTCGATGCGGGCGTCACCCGTGCGCAGCTCGCCGTTGGCGACCTGGTCGCGCCCGTCGGCCGCGATGTGCAGGCGCAGGCTCTCGGTCTCGGCACGCCCGCTGCAGGGCGCCGTGACCAGCCGCTGCAGCTGGTCGAGGAAGGTGGCCTCTTCCATGGCCTCCACCCCGAAGAACACCACCACGCCATAGCGGAACAGCACGGCACAGCCGCTGGTGCCCACCGCCACGGTGGACGGGGAGGAGGCCAGGCGCTCGGCATTCTCCAGCGCGCGTACCTCGATACGCTCGCCGACCAGTACCGCGCGGGCCAGGACCTCGGTCCGCCCCGCAAAGAGTTCGCTCATTGCCCGTGCGCCTCCGGGGCGCGTATCAGTCGGCCAGTTTCCGGTACTTCATCCGGTGCGGTTGATCGGCCTCCGCGCCGAGACGGGTGCGCCGGTCTTCCTCGTAGTCGGTGTAGTTGCCCTCGAACCAGGTCACCGAGCCGTCGTCCTCGAAGGCGAGGATGTGGGTGGCGATGCGGTCCAGGAACCAGCGGTCGTGCGAGATGACCAGGGCGCAGCCGGGGAACTCGAGCAGCGCGTCTTCCAGGGCGCGCAGGGTTTCCACGTCCAGGTCGTTCGAGGGTTCGTCGAGCAGCAGCACGTTGCCGCCCTGCAGCAGGGTGCTGGCCAGGTGCAGTCGGCCGCGTTCACCGCCCGAGAGCGTGCCCACCAGCTTCTGCTGGTCCTGGCCCTTGAAGTTGAAGCGGCCGATGTAGGCGCGCGACTGGATCTCGACGCCGTTGATGGTGAGGATGTCCGAGCCGCCCGACACCGCCTGCCACACGTTCTTGTCGCCCTCGAGCGATTCGCGCGACTGGTCCACGTACGCCAGCTTCACCGTCGGGCCGATGTTGATCTCGCCCTTGTCCGGCGTTTCCTTGCCGGTGAGCATGCGGAACAGCGTGGACTTGCCGGCGCCGTTCGGGCCGATGATGCCGATGATGGCGCCGGCCGGCACGGTGAAGCTCAGGTCGTCGATCAGCAGGCGGTCGCCGTAGCTCTTCGAGACGTCCTTGAACTCGATGACGTTGTTGCCCAGGCGCTCGCCCGGCGGGATGAAGATCTCGTTGGTCTCGTTGCGGCGCTGGTAGTCCACCGACTGCAGTTCTTCCAGTCGCGCCAGGCGCGCCTTGCCCTTGCTGCGGCCGCCCTTGGCGTTCTGGCGGGCCCACTCGAGCTCGCGCGCCAGCGCCTTCTGGCGGGCCTTTTCCTGCGACTCTTCCTGCTTCAGGCGCTCGGACTTCT
>JAJLKJ010000032.1:0-9276 GCA_033839185.1 Gammaproteobacteria bacterium | reverse complement strand
AGGATCTTCGGCCGGCAGAGGAAATAGCCCTGGAACATGTCGAAGCCGAGTTCCTGGCAGAGGTCGAAGTCGCCCTGGGTCTCGACCTTCTCCGCCACCAGCTTCAGGCCGCGCTGCTTGAGGTCGGCGACGATCTCCGGCAGCCGGCTGCGGTCCATGGCCATCAGGTCGATCTTGATCACGTCCGCCACCGCGAGCAGCGGGTCGTGGTCCTCCCCGCCGATGTAGTCGTCCACCGCGATCTCGAAGCCGCGCTCCTTGAGGCCGCGTACGGCAGCGATGATCTCGTCGGTGATCCGTACCGTCTCGAGGATCTCCAGCGTCACCCGCTCCGGCGGGAAGGGGATGGGGGCCTGACCCAGCAGGAAGCGTTCGGTCAGGTTGATGTAGCCGCGCTTGTTGCCGAGCACAGTGTCCAGCCCCAGTTCGGTGAGGGTGTTGACGATGACGCTGGAGGTGGCGCGGTCGCCGTCGAAGCTGCCGGCCGTGGCATCCGGTCCGGCCCGATAGAGCAGCTCATAGGCGCGCACCCGCATGCCCTGGTCATAAATGGGCTGGCGCCCGAGAAAGATCTTGTCCATCGAGGAAGGCCCGCTCGCCACGTCCGGAAGAATATAAGTATCTGTTTATCAATTATTTTGCCCGACCCACAGGGGCAACATTAGCACAAAGCCCGGTGGCGTACATGCCTGTCCGTGGCGTCGGCGTTTGGGGAAAACGCCCATGGGCGAAAGGCCGTCATGCGCCTAGCTTAAGGCTATACCTGCACGAGACGATCATCACAGATCGGGGATTCCGGGGGGCGTCCACAGCAGGATCGATTATCAGTCACATCTAAGGAAGGACGGCATCATGCGCGAACACCGTGAATTCAGGATTCTGCCCCTCGGCATACACGCAGACGAACTGCAGGTGCTGCGTCGCATACTGAGGATCTCAGCCGGCACGGCACGTGCCTACGAACTCTCCGACGACTACCGCATCGAGCCCGGCAAGATCCTGCTGGTGAATGCCGACGATCGACAGGCCATGCACCACTGGCAGACCATGTACGTCGGCGACGACGGACGCGCCAAGCTGCCGACGATCTTTGCCGTCGCCGCCGCCCGCCTGCAGCCCGATGCCGGGCGGCGCGAGATCCCGCAACCCTTCCGCGCCACCCTGGTGCTCAACGCCCTCGACCAGATCACCGTCGAGGAGCTGAACTTCATTCCGGAACTGACCATAGGCGACGAGACAGAGGACACCGGCATCTCGACGGCGCGCCTGCAGGCCATGCTGGCCAATCGCGTGAGCGAGGCGCCGGCGCAGTATCGCGCGATGGTGGTCGACGACAGTCTCCCGGTGCGCAAGCAGCTGGAGATCGAGCTGCGCATGCTAGGCGCCGAGGTCGCCCATGCCGAGAACGGCGAGCAGGCGATGGCGCTCAGCCAGGACGGCGACTACGACATCATCTTTCTCGACGTGATGATGCCCGGCATCGACGGCTACAAGGTCTGCAAGGCCATCAAACGCGACCAGCGCACGCGCAACACCCCCGTGGTCATGCTCACCGGAAAGTCGTCGCCCTTCGACAAGGTGAAGGGCACGCTCGCCGGCTGCGACACCTATCTCACCAAGCCGCTGCAGCACACCGAGTTCCAGTCGGTGGCACGCAAGTATCTCTCGGTGAAAACCGCCCCCGTACAGCGGGCGTGGGAAGTGGCCAATACCTACTGACACATAGCTGGAGAACATACGCATGACGATCAACAAGGTGCTTCTGGTAGACGACTCTCCCGCCGATCTGGCGCATATCCGTACCATCGTGAGCGGCGCGGGCTACAGCGTGGTGACGGCCACCTCGGGCAAGGAGGCCGTCGAACTGGCCCGGGCCGAACGGCCCGACCTCATCTTCATGGACATCGTGATGGAAGGGGCCGACGGCTACGAGGCCTGCCGGCAGATCACCAAAAGCGGCGAGACACGCAATATCCCCGTGGTCTTCGTCAGCAGCAAGAACCAGAAGGCCGACCGGGTCTGGGCCGAACTGCAGGGTGGCAAGGCACTGATCAGCAAGCCCTTCACCCCCGACCAGATACTCGACCAGATCCGGGCGCTGAACTGACAGATCGGTCCACTGCGCCAGGCAGGAAGACATGCACACAGACGACAACAGGGAATGGCTGGACCCGCATACGGCGCTGAGCCGTTTCTCCTTCGACCCGGGCCTGCTGGAACGCCCCGAAACGCAGGAGCGTGAGATTCCGCGCTACGGCTACCGTATCGGTTCCTTCAATCTGCTGGTGGCACGCGGCGTGAACAGCGAGGTGATGAAGCTGCCGGCCGTCAGCCGCATACCGTCCATGCCGGCGCATCTGCGGGGCATCGCCAACATCCGCGGACACCTGGTGCCGGTGATGGATCTGCATCACCTGCTGCAGACCGGTCGTGACAGCAGCCGCGAGCAACGCTGCCTGATGATCGACAGTGGCGCGCATGTGCTGGCCGTACTCATCGACGGCTACCCGGTGACGGTGAGACTTGCCGAGGGCATGCGCAGTCTGACACTGCCGGGCGTGATCGGTGAGCATGCCGTGGTCCGCTCCTCACCGGAGGGTGGCCTGTGGATCGACCTCGACCATCGCGCCCTGTTCCGCTCGCTGTCGGCGGCGTGATTCTCACGGGTTCCGGTACAGCGCAGCGCTCCATCACAACGCAGTCAGGGAAGTCTTCTATGAAAACCACAGTCATTGGATTCGAGGCCGGTTCCCCGGTCGGTTGGTCGGCGATCAGGACGGGCCTTCTGTCGCTGTGTCTCGGCATCTTCGCCCTGTTGTCCGCCCTGCCGGTACCGGCGGCCCAGGGTGTCACGGGCGATACCATACGCGTGGCCGGTGTGATGGACCTGGAAGGGCGTTCCCGCGGCCTGGGGCTCGGCATGAAGCGCGGCATCGAGGCGGCCTTTGCCGGGCAGCGCGTGAGAGGCTATCGCATCGAGTACGTCACCCTGGATGATTCCTATACGCCGGAGAAGACCGTCGAGGCCACGCGCTCGCTGCTGGATCAGGACGTCTTCGCCTTCGTCGGCAACGTCGGCACGCCGACCTCCAAGGTGGCCCTGCCGCTGCTGGCGGAGCGCGGCGTCCCGGCCGTCGGTTTCTTCACCGGTGCGGGGCTGCTGCGGCCCGGTGTGGGCGACGTGGTGAACTTCCGCGCCAGTTACGTGCAGGAGACGGCCGAGGTCATCAACAAGGCCATCGACGCCGGGGTGCCGGTCACCGGGATCTGCGCCTATGTGCAGAACGATGCCTACGGCATGGCCGGCGTGGAAGGCATCCGCCAGGCACTGTCGGGTCGTCCGGGCACGCGCAACATCATCGAGGCGCTCAACCGCATCATCGACATGGAAGGCGAGGACCCGCCGCGCAACGGCATCGGTCCGGTCGGCGTGTATCAGCGCAACACCTTCGTCTCGCGCGACGGCTATGACTCCCTCAAGGCCTGGGAGGCGGGCAATGGCGTCCGCTGCCAGGTGGTCGTCAGCGTCGGCACCTACAACTCGATCGCGCGCTTTGTCGGCTACTCGCGGTATCGCGGTGATGACTGGATCGTGAGCGCCGTGTCCTTCACCGGGGCGGACGACTTCCGCAAGGCACTGGCCGATCTCCAGGTGCACGACCGCGTGGTCATGACCCAGGTGGTGCCGCCGCTGGATTCGGATCTGCCCATCGTCACGCAGGCGCGCAGGGCACTGGGCGATGACTTCGGCTACGTGACCCTGGAAGGCTACATCGTCGGTCAGATGTTCCTGGCCGCCCTCGAACAGGTGGAGGGACCGATGACGCGGGAGAACTTCCTGCGCGCCGTGCGTGGCAAGGTCCTCGAAGTGGGCGGGCTCTCCCTCGACTTCCGGCGCGACAACCAGGGTTCCGACCTGGTGGTCTCGACCTATCTCGACGGCGGCGAGTACCGCGCCATGACATCCGGCGACTGGCGTCGCCTGATGGCGGTTGGACGCTAGCCGGCGTCCTGCCCCATGAATGCCCATCACGGAGACCTGGCATGAACATTATCGAACGGTTCAATCCCATACGGCGGCTGCGCATCGGTTTGCGACTCATGGTGCTGATCGCGGCCCAGATCCTTATCCTGATGATCATCGGCGTGGCCTCGATCACCGGTCTGCAGTTCGCGGCCTCGACGACCGGTGAGCTCAACGAGACGGTGTCCGAACAGGTGCAGCTCAACCGCATCGCCACCGTGGTGCAGGGCGGGCTGCTCGGCACGGCCAACGACGTCTACCGTGGCACCATCACCTGGGGCGAGGCGAACCGGCGGCTTGCCGAGGCGCAGCAGGCCTTCGATCAGCGCTGGGCGGAATACGTGGAGCAGACCGGAGGGCGCGAGGAGGCCGCTGCAGGACCGCTGCAGCAGGACATGAACGGGGTGCACGCCGCTTTGGCCGAACTGACCAAGCTGATCGCGCGCGAGGACCGTGCCAACCTGTCGCTCTACGTGCTCAACGACCTGGATGCCTCGGTGGCGCCCTTCCTCACCCGCCTGGAATCGCGGATCGCGGCCGGTCAGCAGGCCTCGCAGGAACAGTTCGCGGCCTCCACCGCAGCCAACGCGGCCTTTCTCTACGGCGCCCTGGCGCTGGTGCTGATCGGCGGGCTGTTTGCCGCCCTGCTGGGCTGGGTCATCTACCGCTCCATCGCCAACCCGATCCGTGATATCGCCGACACGGTGGAGCGCATCTCGGAAGGGGATTACAGCGCCCGTACCGACGTGGTCTCGCACGACGAACTGGGCGAGCTGGCGCAGGCCTTCAACCGGCTGCTGGATGAACGCGTGAATGCCCTGGTGAAGGCCGAACGGGAGAGCGAGCGTCTCAACAACTCGGTTATCGGTCTCATCAAGGCGGTGAGCCAGCTGGCCCAGCAGCGCGATCTCACCGTGCGCGCCCCGGTCTCGGAGGACATCACCGGTGCCATCGGCGACTCCCTCAACCTGCTGGCCAACGAGACCGCGAACATCCTGCTCGGTGTGCGCGAGATATCCCACCAGGTGGCGCAGGTCTCCCAGCAGGTGAAGAGCCAGTCCGACACCGTGATCGAGGTGGCGCGTCAGGAATATGACGAGGTGCTGACCACGGCCGATCTCCTGCGCCAGTCGGTGAATGCCATGGCGCACATCGCCGAGGACGCGCGTCTGGCCAACGAACGTGCCGACCGTGCCTCGAAGAACACCGACGAGGCGGCCGAGTCGGTCATCAAGTCGGTACAGGGTATCAACTCGATCCGCGAGACCATCAGCGAGACGGAAAAACGCATCAAGCGCCTGGGCGAGCGTTCCCAGGAGATCACCGGCATCGTCAACCTCATCGGCAGCATTGCCGAGCGCACGCATATCCTCGCGCTCAACGCCAGCATGCACGCGGCCTCCGCCGGCGAGGCCGGCCGCGGGTTCGCGGTGGTGGCGGACGAGGTGCAGCGCCTGGCGGAAAACGCCCGCGAGGCCACGGCCCAGATCTCGACCCTGGTGAACAACATCCGCGTGGAGACGGCCGACACGGTGCAGACGATGAACCTCGCGATCACCCAGGTGGCGGAGGGAACGCGCCTCGCCGAGCGGGCGGGCGACAGCATGCGGCAGACGCGCGCGGCCACCGAGGAGCTGGTGTCCTCGGTGCAGCAGATCGCCAGCAGCTCGGATGCCCAGGCCTCCGCCAGCCGCGCACTGCTCGAACGGGCGCGACAGATCCAGTCCAGTACCGAGAAGACGGGCAAGGAGCTCCAGGCGCAGACCCAGAGCACCGAGGCGCTGGTGCGGTTTGCCGACCGTCTCGTGCAGGCCATCGGCGTGTTCCGTCTGCCGCAGCCCAGGACCGAGAAGTTCGGTGACACGCAGCAGATCTCATCCATGGATGAGGCGCGTCGGGTCGGCTGACGGCGACGTGATCGGGGGAACACATGAACCAGGCCATGGCGGTTGCCGAACTCTCGGCGGAGAACCGTGAATACCTCGAGCTGATCCGCGCCGAACTCGAGGACATCACCGACGACCTGGTGGTGAGTCTCGAGGTGCTGCAGGCGGCGGCCGCCAATCCGCAGCCGGCGGATACGCTGCTCGAGACCCTGGCCGAGCAGGCCGGTCACGTGGCCAATGCCGCGCGGCTGATCGGGCTCGAGGGCTTGGCCATGGCCGCCGAGCAGATCGCTGCCCGCCTGGGCCAGTTGCGCGAGCGGCTCCCCGAACTCACGGAGACTCAGGTCGCTCTGGTTGCAACCTGGCCGCGGGTGCTGGCCGGCTATCTGGATGCCTTCGGCGAGCCTCAGGCGACCGATGCGGTGCTGAACCTGCTGGCCGATCCCGGCTGGTTCGATGGTGCCGCCGATGGCCTGGATCGTCCGGGGGAAGCGGCCGTTGCCACCCTGCGCGAACTGCTGCTGAACCCGCGCTTTGCCGAAACCGAAGCGGCCCCGGCGCGGCCGGTCGAGGTCGGAGCGGACGATGTCTCGCTGGCGGTGCCCGAGGGGGTGAACCCCGACCTGCTCGACGGGTTGCTGCAGGAGCTGCCGGCACAGACGGAACTCTTCACCGCCGCCATCCAGACGCTGGTGGAGGCGGGCGCCGTCGAGGAGCTCTCTGTCGCGCAGCGCATCGCCCATACCATCAAGGGGGCCGGCAACGTGGTCGGCGTGCGCGGCGTGGCGAATCTCACCCACCACCTCGAGGACATTCTCGCCTTCCTGGATCGACAGCAGCAGCGTCCGCCACGCCAGCTGGGGGAGGCCCTGCTGCGCGCGGCCGACTGCCTGGAGGCCATGAGCGATGCCCTGCAGGGGCGTGATGCGGAGCCGGCCGATGCGCTGCCGGTGCTGCGCGAGGTGCTCGACTGGGCGCGGCGTATCGATGCCGAGGGCGAGGCCATCTTTTCCGCTCCCATGGATGAGACACCGCCGGTCCTGCAGACGGTGGACTCCCTCTCGTCATCACCGGTGGCTGAACCGCCAGTGCCGACGCTGACGCCCGAGCCGGAGACGGAACAGGAGGAGGCCGCGACCTCGACCCTGCGCATCTCCTCCCTGCTGGCCGACGAACTGCTGCGCCTGTCGGGCGAGGGCATGATCACGGTCAGCCAGTTGCAGGAGCAGTTGCAGCGTGCCGCCCGTGCCGTGCGGGTGGCGCAGGCGCACAACGACGTCCTGCATGCCCTGGCCAGTGAACTCGAACACCTCGTGGACGTGCGCGGCATGGCGGGGCTGTCCGGTGCCGCCTCGGCGCCGGACGACTTCGACCCCCTGGAGATGGACCGCTACAATGAACTGCATTCCTTCTCCCGGCGCCTGGTCGAGGCGGTGACCGACAACATCGAACTGACGCGTGGCCTGGCCGAACAGATGGACGACCTGGCCACCCTGGTCGCCGACCAGGACCAGGCCAACCGACAGACCCAGGAGACGCTGCTCAAGACGCGCATGGTGCCGGTGTCCACCATCGTGCCGCGCCTGCGCCGGGGCGTGCGCCAGGCGGCCAGGCTCACCGGCAAGGACATCGCGCTTGAACTTTCGGGTGAGGACGAGCAGATGGACAGCGAGGTGCTGCAGGAGCTGGTCGATCCGCTCATGCACCTGCTGCGCAACGCCATCGACCATGGCATCGAGTCGCCGGAACAGCGCCGGTCCCTGCCGCACAAGCCCGCCCAGGGGCAGGTGGCGGTGGGTTTCCGCCGCCAGGGCGACCGGCTGGTGGTCACGGTCTCGGACGACGGGGCGGGTATCGACACCCGCGCCGTGGAACAACGGGCGCGGGAGCTGGGGCTGATCCAGGGCGAGGCGGTACCCGCCGAGCGCGACCTGCTGCAGCTGGTGCTCGCGCCGGGATTCAGCACGCGCCGCGAGGTCTCGCAGGTGTCGGGGCGGGGCATCGGCCTGGATGCCGTGAATGCCACCCTGCGCGGCATGAAGGGCGCGCTGAGCATCGATAGCGTCCCGGGCGAGGGCGCCCGTTTCGAGCTGTCGATCCCGGTCTCGCGCCTGTCCTCGCATGCCCTGCTGGTCCGCCTGGGCGAGGACGTGCACGCCGTGTCCACCCGTGGCGTGGAGGAGATCCTGCCGGTCGGCTCCGGCGTCTTCGAACGCCTGGGCGAGGCGCAGCTCTACCGGCTGGGGAACGAGGCCTGCGCCGTGCGCTACCTGCACGACCTGATCGGCAGCGGACAGCGCCCCGGGGAGGTTGCCGAGCACGAGAACCCCGACCTGCCCGTGCTGCTGGTGCGCGATCCCGCGGGGCAGCGGGTGGCCATCCGCGTCGACGCCGTGCTGGATGCAAGGCGCCTGGTGATCAAGCCGCTGGGACCCTACGTGCCCCGCAGCCCCGGGCTGCTGGGGGGCACCATCCTCGGTGACGGGCGCGTCGCCCCGGTGATCGATCTGCCGGAGCTGCTGCAGGCCCCGCTGGTCACGGTCGCGCGGCGGACGGCGGCAGAGGTCGCGACCGCGGGCCCGACACCGGGACTGGCGGCGGAGACGCGTCCGGTGGCGCTGGTGGTGGACGACTCGCTGAGCGCACGCCGCTCCATGGCGCAGTTCGTTCGCGACATGGGTTTCGAGGTGCGTGCGGCACGCGATGGCATGGAGGCCGTGGAGCTGATCGCCAACAGGCGCCCCGACCTGATCGTGGCCGATCTCGAGATGCCGCGCATGAATGGCCTGGAACTGGCGGCCCATCTGCGCAACAACGAGTCCACGCGACGTCTGCCCTTTGTCATGGTGACCTCGCGTTCCACCGAGAAACACCGCGCACGTGCCCGCGAATGCGGCATCGAGCATTACATCGTCAAGCCCTTCGGCGACGAGGAGTTGCTCGACGCCATACAGGATGCCATGGAGGTGGCCCATGCCTGAGCCCCGACCCGTCGCCCCCGCCTTTCTGCGTTTCGATCTCTGCGGCCAGCCCTTCGCCTTGCGCCAGTCGTGCCTGGTCTCGCTGGAGTACATCGAGGACGTGGAGATGAGCGAGGCGGAAGACGCTGTCCGCGGCGAGATCCGTCTCGGTCCACGCGTGATCCCGGTCTTCGAGCTGGCGGCGTGGCTGTTGCCGGAGGTGCTGGACGATGAGGCCGGCCGGCGCATGGCGCTGGTGATCCGTGCCGGCGAGACCGTGTTCGCCTTCCTGGTGGATGCGGCCCAGGCCGTTGCCGCACAGGGGCTGCGCCTGCACGAGCTGCCTGCGTGCATGCAGGGTGCCGGTCCCTACGAGGGCGTGCTCGAGCACCGTCCGGCCGCGGGC
>JAJLKJ010000031.1:0-4696 GCA_033839185.1 Gammaproteobacteria bacterium | reverse complement strand
CGCGCATAGGCGTCGAGGGCGTCGTGCAGCATGCTACGGGCATGCTCACCCAGGTGACGGATGGCCGAGTAGCTGCTGCTGTTGACGGTGTTCTCCTCAGCGAGATTCGCGGCGATGCGGCCGATCTTCTCGGCCTCGTCGCCCATGCGCTCGAGGTCGGTGATGGTCTTGATGATGGCCACGATCAGGCGCAGGTCGCTGGCCGCCGGCTGGCGTCGCGCAATGATCTGGGCGCATTCCTCGTCGATCTCCACTTCCAGCGAGTTGATCTTGTAGTCGCTGGTTGCCACGGTATCGCCGAGCTCGCTGTTGCCGGTGACCAGTGCCTCGATGGCATCGCCGATCGCCTTTTCCACCAGGCCGCCCATGGCCAGGACCATGTTGCGCACACCTTCCAGCTCCTCGTTGAACTGCTGCGAGATGTGATGCGTGATGTCTCGTTTGTCCATTGCCCACTCCGTTGCGATTCGGCTCAGCCGTAGCGGCCGGTGATGTAGTCTTCGGTCTGACGATTCTTCGGATTCGTGAACAGGCGATCCGTGGCATCGTATTCGATCAGCTTGCCCAGGTACATGAAGGCCGTGTAGTCGGACACGCGCGCGGCCTGCTGCATGTTATGGGTGACGATCACGATGGTATAGGTCGACTTCAGCTCGTAGATCAGCTCCTCGATCTTGAGCGTGGAGATCGGGTCCAGCGCCGAAGCCGGCTCGTCGAGCAGCAGCACTTCCGGCTGCACGGCAATGGCACGCGCGATCACCAGGCGCTGCTGCTGACCGCCGGAGAGACCGAAGGCGCTGTCATTCAGGCGATCCTTCACCTCGTCCCACAGTGCCGCGCCCTTGAGCGCCCATTCCACCACGTCGTCCAGGGTACCGCGGTTGTTGATACCCTGCAGGCGCAGGCCATAGGCGACATTTTCGTAAACCGTCTTCGGGAAGGGGTTCGGCTTCTGGAACACCATGCCCACACGGCGGCGCAGGTCCGGCACGTTGACGGTACGCGAATTGATTTCCTCGCCATCCAGCAGGATGTTCCCCTCGATGTTCACGCCGTCGACCAGGTCGTTCATGCGATTGAAGCAGCGCAGCAGGGTGGACTTCCCGCAGCCCGAGGGACCGATATAGGCCGTTACACGCTTGCGCGGAATGCGCATGTTGATGTCGTACAGCGCCTGCTTGCCACTGTAATAGAGGTTAAGCCCCTTCACCTCAAGGCAGATGTCCTCCCGATCGAGACTGAGCTCCGGCCCGCGCTGCTTGAGGGAGCCGATGTCGACGCCGTGGGTCATGGTCTGATTGTCATTCATAGCCTTTGCCTTGCGGGTGCGGATCAGTTCTCGAGTTCGCGGTATTTCTCGCGCAGCCGGTTACGGATGGCGATGGCGAACAGGTTGAGCACGATGATGATGATAACGAGCAGCAGCGCGGTGGCATAGACCAGCGGGCGCGCCGCCTCGACGTTCGGGCTCTGGAAGCCGACGTCGTAGATGTGAAAGCCCAGATGCATGAACTTGCGCTCCAGGTGCAGGAACGGGAAGTTGCCGTCCACGGCCAGCGAGGGCGCGAGCTTGACCACGCCGACCAGCATCAGCGGCGCCACCTCACCGGCGGCACGGGCCACCGCGAGGATCAGGCCGGTCATGATGGCGGGACTGGTCATCGGCAGCACGGTGCGCCACAGGGTCTCGGCCTTGGTCGCGCCCAGCGCCAGGCTGCCCTCGCGGATGGACCGAGGAATGCGCGACAGCCCCTCCTCAGTGGAGACGATCACCACCGGCAGGGTGAGCAGCGCCAGGGTGAGCGATGCCCAGATCATGCCGGGCGTACCGAACACCGGCGCCGGCGCCGCCTCGGGATAGAACAGGCGGTCGATATTGCCACCGAGGAAATACACGAAGAAGCCCAGACCGAAAACGCCGTAGACGATGGAGGGCACGCCCGCCAGGTTGTTCACGGCGATGCGTATGGTGCGCACCAGCGGACCCTGCCTGGCGTATTCACGCAGATAGACCGCCGCGATCACCCCCAGCGGCGTCACCAGCACCGCCATCACCAGCACCATCATCACGGTGCCGAAGATCGCCGGGAAGATGCCGCCCTCGGTGTTGGCCTCGCGGGGTTCACCGGAGACGAAGTGCCACAACTGCCCGAGGTAGAAGCCGATCTTCTGCAGCAGGTTCATGGCATTCGGGCGATAGGCCTGTATCACCCGCTCCATGGGGATCTCGAGCACGCGGCCATCCTGGATCTCGGCCGTGAAACTGTCGCGGCGGATCTTCTCGTACAGGGCGTTGAGCTCGGCGTAGAGCTCATTGTAACGCTCATCCAGCACCGCGCGCTGGCTGTCGATGCGGGCGAGATTTTCGGGGGTGTCTTCGCCCTCGAGTTCGAGACGACGCTTGGCCAGCCGCAGCTTTTCGATCTCGTAGTTGATCTCGCCGATCGCGTATTTCTCGATGTCGCGAATATCGTCACGCAGCGCACTGACGCGATCGATGCGTTCCTGCAACGCTGCCCAGGCCGCCTCGCCACTGGCGACCACATTGCCGGCTTCCTTCACCTCGCGCAGGTAGCCGTAGAGGTTGCCGTACTCGGTACGCTCGACGGCGATGAGATCGCGCGGACGTTCGCGCGAAACCACCAGCGGCTCGACGATGTTGCGGAAGTCCACCCCGTAGGCATCGCGGTTACCGATCTTCATCAGGTAACGCGTCACCTTGAGCTTCTCGGTTTCCAGCGGGATGCCGGATTCGATCAGGCGCTGGGTATCCACCAGCTCCTCGCCCTGCACCTCGCCGATGATGCGCACTTCCTCGCCCTGCCACTGGTAGCGCACCTCCTCGATGGCATGCGGCCAGAAGTGGCCGAGACCACGCACCGCGATCAGCAGCAGCAGCCCGACCACCATGATGACCGAGGCCCCCACGGCGGCGGCGTTGAGCCAGATCCAGGGTTCACCCGAGGCAAACCATTTCTTGATGTCTTTGATCATTGATCTTCCGGTTTTCTGGCGACGATCAGAGTGACGCGTATTTCCTGCGCAGACGCTGACGGATCAGCTCGGCCAGGGTGTTGAGCACGAAGGTGAAGAGGAACAGCACCAGGGCCGCCAGGAACAGGGTGCGGTAATGCGTGCTGCCCACCGCCGACTCCGGCATCTCCACCGCGATATTGGCCGAAAGCGTGCGCATGCCTTCGAAGATGTTCCAGTCCATCACGGCGGTGTTGCCGGTGGCCATGAGCACGATCATGGTCTCGCCCACCGCACGCCCCAGGCCGATCATCACGCCGGAGAAGATGCCGGGACTCGCGCTCGGCAACACCACGCGGGTGAGCGTCTGCCAGGGCGTGGCGCCCAGCGCCAGCGAACCGTTGGTGAGGTGCTTGGGCACGCCGAAGATCGCGTCCTCGGTGATGGAGAAGATGGTCGGGATGACGGCGAAGCCCATGGCAAAGCCCACCACGATGGCGTTGCGCTGGTCGAAGTTGATGCCGGCCTCGTTGGTCAGCCAGCTGCGCATGTTGCCGTCGAACAGCCAGGCCTCCACCGGCGAGCTCAGCGCGATACTGAGCCAGCCGACCAGTGCCAGCATCGGGATGATGATCAGCGGCTGCCAGCCGCCGGGGATGCGGCTCTTGAGATCGCGCGGCAGCCTGTGCCAGGCGTAGGCGAACAGCAGCACGCCCAGCGGCAGGCCCACCAGCAGCATGAAGATGCCCGGCAGGTTTTCCTCGACGAAGGGCGCGAACCACAGGCCGGCGAGAAAACCGAGGATGACGGTGGGCAGGGCCTCCATGATCTCGATGGTCGGCTTGACGGTCTGCCGCAGCTTCGGGTTCATGAAGTAGGCGGTGAAGATGGCGCCCATGATCGCCAGCGGCATGGCGATGAGCATGGCGTAGAAGGCCGCCTTCAGGGTACCGAAGGCCAGCGGCGAGAGACTGTACTTGGGCTCGAAGTCCTGGTTGGCCGCCGAGGACTGCCACACGTAATCGGGCTCCGGGTAGCTCTCGTACCAGACTTCCCGCCAGAGGGCCGAGAAGGACACGTCCGGATGCTTGTTGTCCACGTCCCAGACATGCATCTGCTCGTCGCGGGTGGCCACCAGCAGATGATCACTGCGCGGCCCGATGCCCATGGCACTCACCCGGCCGTCGATGGCCTGGCGCTGCATCAGCACCGTGCGCTGGGCCGTGGTGTGGAAGATGCCCAGGTCGCCATGCTCGTCCATGGCGAGAAAGCCCTTGCGCTGCGGCTCCATGGCGAAATAGCGAATCGCGCCCCGATGTTCGTGGAACTCGCGCACGAAGGCCAGTGCGTAGCGGTTGTTGGCATCGCGCAGACCGAACCACTGCTCGATACGCCCGTCCGAGGTCCCGATGATCACCGAGATGCCGCCCATGAGCATCTTCATGGCCGTGATGCGCTCGTTCCCCCGGCGCACGACCTTGGAATCCGCGACATAGGGGTTCTCGGTGTCGGCGACGTTGATCAGGTACAGGGTACCGGCCTCGTCGGCGGCGAAGATCCAGCGCAGGTCCAGGCTCAGGCTGACGAAGGAGACGGTGGTGGGCAGGCTGGGCAGCACGGCCTCGTAGGGCGTGACCTCCACGTCGCCCATCAGCGACTCTTCCACCTCGTAGCGGGTGTAGAGCAGGCGGCCGTCCAGCGTCTCGGCGGCGATGGCCGTGGC
>JAJLKJ010000030.1:0-34105 GCA_033839185.1 Gammaproteobacteria bacterium | reverse complement strand
TACCTCAACCAGGCGGCCGCCGAGCTGCCGCCGGGGGTGGAGCCGCGGCTCGGGCCGGATGCCTCCGGCGTGGGCTGGGTGTATCAGTACGCCCTGGTGGACCGCAGCGGCGGGCACGACCTCGCCCAGCTGCGCTCCATCCAGGACTGGTTCCTCAAGTTCGAGCTGCAGACCGTGCCGGGGGTGGCGGAGGTGGCCACCGTGGGCGGCATGGTGCGCCAGTACCAGGTGGTGGCCGATCCGGACCGCCTGCGGGCGCTGGACATCCCCCTGGCGCAGGTGCGCCAGGCCATCGCCGCAGGCAACCAGGAGGTGGGCGGTTCGGTGATCGAGCTGGCCGAGGCCGAGTACATGATCCGCGCCAAGGGTTACCTGCGCGGGGTCGGGGACATCGAGGTCATCCCGGTGGGGGTGCATGCCGACGGTACGCCCATCCTCGTGCGCGACATCGGCGAGGTGCGTATCGGCCCGGCCATGCGCCGCGGCATCGCCGAGCTCGATGGCGAGGGCGAGGTGGTCGGCGGCATCGTGGTGATGCGCCACGGCGAGAATGCCCTGCAGGTGATCGAGGGCGTGAAGCGCAAGCTCGCGGAGATCGCCCCCGGTCTGCCGGCGGGTGTCGAGGTGGTCACCACCTACGACCGTTCGGCACTGATCTCGCGGGCGGTGGGCAACCTCACCACCAAGCTCGTCGAGGAATTCATCGTCGTCGCCCTGGTCTGCGTGGTGTTCCTGTTCCATCTGCGTTCGGCGCTGGTGGCCATCGTCAGCCTGCCGCTCGGCATCCTGGCCGCCTTCATCGTCATGAACGCGCAGGGCATCAACGCCAACATCATGTCGCTCGGCGGTATCGCCATTGCCGTGGGTGCGATGGTGGATGCGGCGATCGTGATGATCGAGAACGCGCACAAGCACCTCGAACGCTGGCATCGCGACAACACGGGCAGGCCCAATGCAAACGAGCACTGGGCCATCATCACACGAGCGGCCACCGAGGTCGGGCCGGCGCTGTTCTTCTCGCTGCTCATCATCACCCTGAGTTTCGTTCCGGTGTTCACGCTGGAGGCGCAGGAGGGGCGCATGTTCTCGCCGCTGGCCTTCACCAAGACCTACGCGATGGCGGCCGCCGCCGGCCTGGCAGTGACCCTGATCCCGGTCCTGATGGGGTATTTCATCCGCGGGCGCATACCCAGCGAGGAACGCAATCCGCTCAACCGCTGGCTGATCCGGCTGTATCGGCCCGCACTGGCGGCCGTGCTGCGCCACCCGCTGCTCACGCTCGTGGTGGCCGTGGCGCTGATGGCCTCGGTGTTGCTGCCGCTGAGCCGGCTCGGCACCGAGTTCATGCCCGAGCTCGACGAGGGCGATCTGCTCTACATGCCCACGACCCTGCCGGCGGTCTCCATCGGCAAGGCGGGCGAGCTCTTGCAGCAGACCGACCGGCTCATCGCGAGCATCCCCGAGGTCGAGCGTGTGTTCGGCAAGATCGGGCGGGCCGAGACCGCCACCGACCCGGCGCCGCTCACCATGATCGAGACCACCATCCTGCTCAAGCCGCGCGATGAGTGGCGCGAGGGCATGACGCTGGAGAAGCTGATCGACGAGCTGGATCGCACCGTGAACTTCCCCGGGCTCACCAATGCCTGGGTGCAGCCCATCAAGACCCGTATCGACATGCTGGCCACCGGCATCAAGACCCCGGTGGGGATCAAGGTGGCGGGCCCCGACCTCAAGGTGATAGAGGCGGTCGGGCGCGAGATCGAGCGCGTGCTGGCCGATGTGCCGGGCACGGCGTCGGTGTATTCCGAGCGCGTGGCGGGCGGCCGTTACGTGGAGATCGTGCCGGACCGCGTGGCCGCCGCACGCTATGGTCTCAACATCGGCGACATCAACACCATCGTGGCGGCTGCGGTCGGCGGCGTGAACGTCACCACCACGGTGGAGGGGCTGGAACGCTACCCGGTGAACCTGCGCTATCCGCGCGAGCTGCGCGATGACCTCGAGCGACTCCGGGATCTGCCCATCCTCACGCCCACGGGTGCGCAGATCCCGCTCTCGCGCGTGGCCGATATCCTTATCGTGGATGGCGCTCCCATGCTCAAGAGCGAGAATGCGCGCCTCAACGGCTGGACCTTCGTCGACATCCGCGACCGCGACCTCGGCCGTTACATCGAGGAGGCCCAGGCCGTGGTGCGCGAGCAGGTGAGTCTGCCGGCCGGGTATTCCATCGCCTGGTCGGGGCAGTACGAGTACATGCTGCGCGCGAAGGAACGCCTCATGCTGGTGGTGCCGCTCACGCTGGTGATCATCTTCGTGCTGCTCTATCTCACCTTCCGCAGCGTCGGTACGGCACTGTTCATGATGCTCACCCTGCCGTTTGCGCTCATCGGCGGTTTCTGGCTGCTGTGGCTGCTGGGTTACAACCTGTCCATCGCCGTGGGCGTGGGCTTCATCGCCCTGGCCGGGGTGGCCGCCGAGTTCGGTGTCGTCATGCTGCTCTACATCGAGAACGCGGTGAAGGATCGCGCACGGCGTGACGCCCTGGTCAGCGTCGCCGACTTCGAGGCCGCCATCATGGAGGGCGCCGTGCAGCGTATCCGGCCCAAGGCCATGACGGTGGCGACCATCATGGCCGGCCTGCTGCCCATCATGATCGGCACGGGCACCGGTTCCGAGGTCATGCAGCGCATCGCCGCGCCGATGGTGGGCGGCATGATCACGGCGCCGCTGCTGTCGCTGTTCGTGATCCCGGCGGTGTATTACCTCTGGCAGCGTCGTGCCTATGCCGCGACGCCAACTTCCACTGCGTGAAATCTTTCCGGGAGAAGCATGACATGCGTTTGATACCTGTCCTCGGGATCGTGTTGTCGATCCTGCTGCTGACGGCCTGTGACGATCGGGATGCAGCGGTGCCGGAAGGCTCGTCGTCCACGGCCGGTGAACCACGCGTACTGGCCACCCGCTGGTACAGCGACGAGCAGGTGCGCCGTGGCGCCGGGGTGTTCGAACAGAACTGCGCCGTCTGCCATGGGGCCGGTGCCGAGGGGGCCGACAGCTGGCAGTTCCGCGGCCCGGATGGCAAGTTCCCGCCGCCGCCGCTCAACGGTACGGCCCATGCCTGGCACCACCCGCTGGCGCAGCTGTTCTCCATGATCGAGAACGGCACCCAGCCGGCCGGCAACATGCCGGCCTGGGGCGACACGCTCAGCGACGAGGAGATGATCGCCGCCATCGCCTGGTTCCAGTCTCTGTGGCCGGACGAGGTCTACCAGGCCTGGTTCGAGATGGAGATGCGCGTGCGCGCGCAGACCGCTCCGGGGGCGCCGCGATGATCGACATCATCCCCAACTGGCATCCGATGTTCGTGCACTTCACGGTGGCACTGTTTGTCACGGCCTGGCTGTTCTTCGTGGCATCGACGCTCGTTCGCCCGCGTTACCACGGGCTGGGCGGGCAGTGGCGAGACGTGGCGCGCTGGGTGCTGTGGCTTGGTGCCCTGTTCACCGTTGCCACTCTGCTGGCGGGCTGGGATGCCTACAATACGGTCGATCATGACACTCCCTCACACGAAGCCATGACGGAACACCGTGACTGGGCCCTGGTCACGGCCAGCGTCTTTATTCTGCTCACACTCTGGTCCGTCTGGCGTGCCATTGCACGGAGGGAGGAGGGGCTGCTCTTTCTCGCGGCACTGACCCTGGCGGTGGGCCTGTTGGCAGCCACGGGCTGGCGTGGTGCGGAGCTCGTCTATCGTCATGGTCTGGGTGTGATGTCGCTGCCGCAGGCCGGGAATCATGATCATGACAGTCACGATCATGGCAGTCACGATCATAGTAGTCATGATCATGGTGACGATGGTGAAGCGCCCCCGGGCCCGGCGAATGAAGGAAGTGACGTGGATGAGCATCCGCATGATGCACATGAGCACCATGACCACGCCCATTAGTACACTCTGGCAACACATAACCTAAGGAGCGATTCATGTACGGATTTTCCACACGACTGAATGGCCGTTTTGACGATATCTGCAATCGGGTGGTGGCCTGCCTCAAGGACGAGGGGTTTGGCGTGCTCACGGAGATCGACGTGGCCGCCACGCTCAAGGCCAAGATCGATGTCGACATGCGGCCCTACAGGATCCTCGGTGCCTGCAATCCGCCGCTGGCGCATCGGGCATTGACGGCCGACCCGGATATCGGTCTGCTGCTGCCCTGCAACGTGGTGGTGCGTGAAGAGAACGACGGCGGGATCACCGTCGCCTTCATGGACCCGGCGGCCGTGCTCGGCATCGTGGACCGCCCCGAGGTGAGCGAACTCGGTCACGAGGTGAAGGCCCGGCTGGAACGGGTGCAGGCGGCACTGGAGGCCGGCTGATCCTGCAATTCTGCGGGTTTCCACTACACTCAGAGGTCCCGGTGGGGCCGTCTGGCGGCGACTCCGTCGCTGGCTGTGCCAGTCTTTGCCTGTCCATCCTGTCGACACAACCAGTACCCGAGAGCCCTGCCTGTCGGCACCCTGTTTCTCAGCGGGTTCCCTGATTGGCGGCGCGTACTCGCAGCCGCAGCATACATCGTCAACCATGGAGGATGACATGATGAACGATCGATACGCTCAACCGACGCAAGGCCTTGCGTGCCTCTTCACCCTTGTCCTGTTTTTCCTGCCGGTTTCGGCCCTGGCCCATGGCCCCATGATGGGCATGGGCGGCGATGCCGATGACGGGATGATGCCGGGCTATGGCCAGGGCATGGGTTATGGCTACGGCATGGGGTACGGCCAGGGCATGGGCCCGGGCATGATGATGGGTGGCATGGGCTATGGCGTGCAGATGCTGGACCTCAGCGATGCCCAGCGTGAAAAGATCGGCCAGATACAGCAGCGCATGCGCAAGCAGCAGTATGAGCGCATGGAGAAGATGATCGAGGCCAGGGAGGCGATGCGTGCCGAGATGTGGAAGGATCAGCCCGATCCCGAGGCCGTGGCGCGCGCCCATGACCGGGTGAGTGCCATACGCCGCGAGATGCTCAAGGAGCGGGTGCAGGCGCATAACGAGATGCGCGCCGTACTGAGTGACGAGCAGCGCGAACGCCTGCGCGAGACGCGCGGCATGATGTGGTGAGGTGCATGTCGGCGCATCGCCCGATGCGCCGACATCCCGGGCGGCGGCTTTCCTGTTATGATCCGTGGCCTGTCCAACCGGAAGCAAACAGGTGATGCATGAAAGTCGACATGGGTGATGAAGGGCTCAATATCTTCGACGTGAGCCGCGATCAGGTGGCCCTGCTGGCCGAGGCACTGAAGGAATCTCCCAACCAGCAGTTCATGGACGACCCCGATCTGCGCAGGCTGTACAAGCTGCTGGCGGTACTGCAGTCCGATCTGTGGGACGACATGACCAGCGGCAAGTTCGACTTCTCGGCCTACAAGAAACAGTAAACGTCTGGCGTTTCCGTACAGAGCGGGCCGCATCGCGCGGCCCGCTTTTTTTATCGTCCTGCCGCCGGATCAGGCCGCCGGGCGCCGCTCCGCCTGCGTCAGGCGCAGGAAGCCGCCCAGCGCGAGCAGCAGCATGCTGGCGCTCACGACGATGGCCACCGGGTAGTAGAGGTTGCCGGCCATATCCAGCTGACTGTATTTGATCACCATGATCAGGCCCTCCAGCACCAGCGCGATACAGACCACGGCCACGAAGCGGGTGATGGAGCGGCGCACGGCGGGGAAGATGTCGCCGCCTTCCTCATCGATGCTGTATTCCTTGCCGATACCGATGCCCAATTCGAAGGTGGCCAGCGAGATCACGGCGGTGTTGATCGACTTGACCAGGCCGGAGATCAGCGCGCCCTCGCTGCCGAAGGCCTGGGTGAACTGGACGATGGCGAGTATGCCCAGCGATACCGACAGGGTGAGAAACAGGGTCGAGAACATCAGGGCGATGAGGCCCTTGATGACGGCCATCGGCTGGTGCAGGCGGGGCGTCTGGCCATCGGCCTGGGATGGGGTTATGAGATGGTTCAGCATGGGGTCGCTCCTTGGGTTCTTGTTGTAGGTGGATTCCTGAACCGGTGAGAGTGCCTGCCTGACGATTGGTTGCAGTGCGCCTGTGAGCTGCCTCACAGGCCGTGATACCAGGGCGGCTGAACTGTGAGCCGGCGCACAGGCACCCGACATGGCGGCATCATGATCGCGTCACGGACCTGTCATGCCGCCGCCCGACAATGGCCCTCCATCCAGCATGCAAGTGGAGGCCGACATGTACGAACAGACGCACACGACCCTGCCCGTCACCCATCCGGCGCGCGCCACGCGTCAGGCCGGTCTGGCCGCGCGGGCCCTGTGGATGTCGCATCGAGAGATCCGCCTGGTGCAGGCGGCCCTGGGCGAGGAGCCCTGCTGCGGGAGCGAGCGGCGGCTGGCCTGCGAGAAGGCGGAGTGTCCCTGGGAGACGCGCTGCAAGGGCAGCCTGGCGGAGTGGCTGCGCTAGGGCCTGTGGCCCGGGTTACTGGTTCTCCGAGCGGGAGATACGGGCCAGGAAGGCGTCCAGCGCCCGCGTGGGCAGCAGGCGGCGCAGGGTGCCCAGCAGGTAGGTGGGAAAGGTGACGTAATAGCGCGCGCGGGGGCGCCGGGCCTCCAGGGCGTGGACGACCTTGCCGAGCACCGCCTCGGGCGGCAGGGTGAAGGGGGCGGCGGGGCCCTCCTTGGTCAGGCGCCGGATGGCCCCCTGGTATTTCTCCCGCCACACGCTGTGTCCGGTGTCGATGTTTGCCTTGAGTTTTTCGAAGGCGTTGGCGCGAAAGCGGCTTTCGATGGGGCCGGGTTCGACCAGGCTGACGTGGATGCCCGTGCCGCGCAGCTCCAGGCGCAGGGTGTCGGAAAGCCCCTCGATGGCGAACTTGCTGGCGTTGTAGGCCCCGCGAAAGGGCAGGGCGACCAGGCCCAGCACCGAGCTGTTCATGATGATGCGGCCGTGACCCTGCCGGCGCATCACCGGGATCGCCCGGTTGGTAAGCTCCAGCCAGCCGAGCACATTGGTCTCGAACTGTTCGCGCAGCACCTCGCGGCGCAGGTCCTCCACCGCCCCCGGCTGCCCGTAGGCGCCGTTGTTGAACAGGGCGTCCAGCCGGCCGCCGGTGCGTTCCAGTACCGTCTCCATCGCCCGGGCGATGGAGGCGCTGTCGGTGAGATCCAGCGACAGCGCCTCGAATCCCTCACCCTCCAGGCGCGCCACGTCTTCCGGTTTGCGGGCGGTGGCGAAGACGCGCCAGCCGCGGGCCTTCAGCCCCCGGGCCACGCACAGGCCGATGCCGGAGGAGCAGCCGGTGATGAGGATGCAGCGGTCCATGCGCCGGGGGGCTCAGTAGGTCAGCGTCAGCACGCCGTCCTCGGCGGCCTCGCTGATGAAGGCCGCGCCGCCGCGCGGGCCGTCGAGTTCGGGGATGGCGTTGTCCTCGTTGAGCTCGTTCTCGTCCATCGCCCCGGCGCAGACGTAGAACTTCGCCCCTGCCTCGTGGGCGTCCTGCATGAAGGAGTAGAGGGACTTCTCGCCGGCGGTGCCGGGATAGAGGGCGTCGGCGAAGCCCTTCACCAGGAATTTCGCGCTGGGGCCGGCGAAGTAGATCTCCACCTCCATGTCCATGGCGGCGGCGACGGTGGCCTGGAAGAAGGGTGCGCCGAGCGTGCCCGGGCGCTCCGGATTGACGTTCAGCAGCATGATGATGAGCTTGTCGGCCATGGGTCCCCCTCGAGGTTTTGCGTGAGGCCTGGGTCAGGGGGGGCAGAAACCATTGGAAAAGTGGAATGCCGCCCTCATATAATCGGGCGCTAATATTGGCGTATTTTCGGAGAAATGGGAAATGCCGATCTACGAATATCAGTGCGAGGCCTGCGGCGAACAGATGGAAGCCATGCAGAAGATGAGCGATGCGGCGCTGACCGACTGCCCCAAGTGCAGTCAGCCGGCCCTGAAGAAGCTCGTCTCCGCGGCCGGTTTCCGCCTGAGTGGCGGTGGCTGGTACGAGACCGACTTCAAGACGGGCAGCAAGAAGAACGTGGCCGAGAGCGGCTCGGGCAGTGCCGGCGGCGGCCATTCCTGCGGGACCGGCGGCTGCGGCAGCTGCGCCTGAGGCGAACGCCGGTTAGGGTGTGCTGAAACGCTACCTCATCGCCGGGCTGCTGGTCTGGGTCCCGCTGGGCATCACCTTCCTGGTGATCCGGGCCCTGGTCGGGGTGATGGACCGCACCCTGCTGCTGCTGCCGCCGGACTGGCGTCCCGAGGCCCTGCTGGGCTTTCCTGTACCGGGCCTCGGGATCGTCCTCTCCATCCTGGTGGTACTGGTCACGGGCATGGTGGTGGCGAACCTGCTGGGCCGCAAGCTGGTCGAGGGCTGGGAATCGCTGCTCAACCGCATCCCGCTGGTGCGCAGCATCTACTCGGCGGTGAAGCAGATCCTCGAGACCATCTTCGTCGCCGGCGGCAAGTCGTTCCGCAAGGTGCTGATGGTCGAGTACCCGCGCCGCGGGCTCTGGACCCTGGCCTTCCAGACCGGCAGCGGCACCGAGGAGGTCCACGACAAGGCCGGTCACCGGCTGATGACGGTCTTCGTGCCCACCACGCCCAACCCGACCTCCGGCTTCATCATCCTGGTGCCGGAGGAGGACATCATCGAGCTCGACATGAGCGTCGAGGATGGCCTCAAACTCATCATGTCGCTCGGGGTCGTGGCCCCGCCCACACGCGCCAAAGTTGCGCCCGAGAGGGGCAATTCGTAAGATTCCCGCCTTTCCGCGCCGTTTCCGACCATCGCGCGGCAGCCAATCATCCCGTGACGCCCCGGGCGGTCGCGGTCTTTCGGTATTTGGGGTAGGCCAACCATGCGCACTCATTATTGCGGTCTCGTCGACGAGACCCTTATCGACCAGGAAGTGACCCTCTGCGGCTGGGTGAACCGTCGCCGTGACCACGGGGGCGTGATCTTCGTCGACCTGCGCGACCGCGAGGGCCTGGTGCAGGTGGTGTTCGATCCGGACCGCGCCGAGGTCTTCGCCACCGCCGAGCGTATCCGCAGCGAATACGTGCTGCGCGTGCGGGGCCGCGTGCGCCCGCGCCCCGAAGGGACCGTGAATGCCGATCTGAAGAGTGGTCAGATCGAGGTGCTGGGCCTGGAGCTCGAGGTGCTCAACGCCGCCGAGACCCCGCCCTTCCAGCTCGACGACGACGATGTCAACGAGGAGTCCCGCCTCAAGTACCGCTACGTGGACCTGCGCCGCCCGGCCATGCAGCAGCGCATGCAGATGCGCGCCCGGGTGAGCCGCACCCTGCGCCGCTTCCTGGAGGACAACGGCTTCCTCGACATCGAGACGCCCATGCTCACCAAGGCCACGCCCGAGGGCGCGCGCGACTACCTGGTGCCGAGCCGCACCCATCCCGGCGAGTTCTTCGCCCTGCCGCAGTCGCCGCAGATCTTCAAGCAGCTGCTCATGATGGGCGGCATGGACCGCTACTACCAGATCGTGCGCTGCTTCCGCGACGAGGACCTGCGCGCCGACCGCCAGCCCGAGTTCACCCAGCTCGACATCGAGACCACCTTCATGGACGAAGAGGGGATCATGGGGCTGATGGAGGAGATGATCCGCGAACTCTTCGCCCAGGTGCTGGAGGTCCCGCTGCCCACCGCCTTCCCGCGCATGACCTATGCCGAGGCCATGCAGCGCTACGGCTCGGACAAGCCGGACCTGCGCATCCCGCTGGAGCTCACCGAGCTCACCGACGTCATGAAGGACGTGGACTTCAAGGTCTTCTCCGGCCCGGCCAACGACCCGCAGGGCCGCATCGCCGCCCTGCACGTGCCGAAGGGTGGCGAGCTCTCGCGCAAGGAGATCGACGACTACACGGGCTTCGTCGGCCGCTACGGCGCCAAGGGCCTGGCCTGGATCAAGGTCAACGACAAGGCCGCCGGCCGCGAGGGCCTGCAGTCGCCCATCGTGAAGTTCTTCCCGGACGGGGTCGTGGACGAGATCCTGCGCCGTACCGGTGCCGAGAATGGCGACATCATCTTCTTCGGCGCCGACAGGGCCCGCGTGGTCAACGAGGCCCTGGGGGCGCTGCGCGTGCGGGTCGGTCACGACCTGGGGCTGGTCGAGCACGGCTGGCGCCCGCTGTGGGTGGTCGACTTCCCCATGTTCGAGTACGACGAGAAGGACGGCCGCTGGGTGGCCCTGCATCACCCCTTCACCGCGCCGAGCGTGGACGACACGGCGGCCCTGCACGACAACCCGGGGCAGGTGCTGTCCCGCGCCTACGACATGGTGCTCAACGGCACCGAGGTCGGCGGCGGCTCGATACGTATCCATCGCCCCGAGATGCAGCGCGAGGTCTTCAAACTGCTGGGGATCTCCGACGAGGACGCCGAGCTCAAGTTCGGCTTCCTCATCAACGCGCTCAAGTACGGCTGCCCGCCGCATGGCGGCATCGCCTTCGGCCTGGACCGCCTGGTCATGCTCATGACCGGCAGCTCCTCGATCCGCGACGTGATGGCCTTCCCCAAGACCCAGACCGCCGCCTGCCCGCTCACCGACGCCCCGGCCGGCGTCAGCGAGCAGCAGCTGCGCGAACTCAACCTGCGCATCCGCCGCCAGGGCTGAGCCACGTCTGCAGCCAAGCCATGACGAGGGCCGCCACGTGCGGCCCTCGTCGCATCCGGCGGCCGGCAGCTGATAAGCTGGGGGCAACTCCCCTATGCCTGCGCCCGTGACCGAGCCCACTGCCTACAAGCGTCCCGAATCCGTACTGGTGGTCGTGTACAACGACCAGGACGAGGTCCTTCTGCTGCGCCGCGTGCAGCCGGCGGGCTTCTGGCAGTCGGTGACCGGCAGCCTGGAGTGGGGCGAGGCGGCCGGGGCGGCGGCACGGCGCGAGCTGTTCGAGGAGACGGGGCTCGATCTCCCGGTCGAGGACTGGGGGCGCAGGAGCCGCTTTCCCATCCGCCCCGAGTGGCGGGCCCGTTACGCGCCGGCGGTGACCGAGAACTTCGAGACCGTGTTTCGCGTGGCGGTTGCCGGGCGTCCCGCCATCCGGCTCAACCCCGCCGAGCACGATGCCTGTGAATGGGTGCCGCGACAGGCCGCTGCCGCGCGGGTATTCTCCTGGACCAACCGGGAGGCGATTCTTGCGTTGCCGCCGGTTTCCGGCACGCATCCCGAAACGCAAGCGCCCTGAAGGCCAGTTCATGAAAGAAGTCGTCGTCTTCGTCCACGGCATCTGGGTCAACGGGCTGGAACAGGCCCTGCTGCGCCGTCGCGTGCGGGCCTGCGGCCACGACTGCCGCCAGTTCAGCTATCACAGCCTGCTGCACACGCCGCAGCAGAACGCCGTGCGCCTGCAGGCCTTTCTCGAGCGGCTCGATGCCGACGTGGTGCACCTGGTGGCCCACAGCCTGGGTGGCATCGTGCTGCTGCACCTCTTCGACCGCTTCCCCGACCAGCGCCCCGGGCGCGTGCTCATGCTGGGCACGCCGCTGAACGGCTCCTCCCTGGCGCGCAGGATCCACCGCCTTGCCCCGGCGCGCCCGCTGCTCGGGCGCGCCGTGGAGCGGGGCCTGCTGGGGGATGCGCCGCGCTGGAAGGGGACGCGCCCGCTGGGCATGATCGCCGGCAACCGCGGTATCGGCCTCGGCCTGCTGGTGCTCAACCGCCTGGCGCGGCCCAACGACGGCACGGTCTGCCTGCGCGAGACGATCTCGCCGGCCGTGAACCATCACCTGGAGGTGCCCTACAGCCACACCCAGATGCTGTTCGTGCGCCCGGTGGCCGAGGCCGTCTGTCACTACCTGGCGCAGGGGCGATTCTGACCGGCCGGGGCGGCGATGCCCCGGTCCCCTATGGTAAAATCGCGCCAGTTTTCGTTTCATCGAGAGTGAGTTATGGCTGGACACAGTAAATGGGCCAACATCAAGCACAAGAAGGCGGCCAACGACAAGAAGCGCGGCAAGATCTGGACCAAGCTGATCCGTGAGATCACCGTGGCCGCGCGCGAGGGCAAGACCTCCGATCCCAACGTGCATCCGCGCCTGCGCCTGGCCTGGGACCGTGCGCTGGGCGCCAACATGCCCAAGGACACCATCGAGAAGGCCGCCAAGCGCGGCTCGGGTGAGCTCGACGAAGACATCATCTACGAAGAGGTCCGCTACGAGGGCTACGGCCCCTCCGGCGTGGCCGTGATGGTCGACTGCCTCACCGACAACCGCAACCGCACCGTCTCCGAGGTGCGCCACGCCTTCACCAAGGCCGGCGGCAATCTCGGCACCGACGGCTCGGTGGCCTACATGTTCAACAAGACCGGCATCATCAGCTTCGGTCCCGGCGCCGACGAGGACCGCATCATGGAGGTCGCGCTGGAGGCCGGCGCCGAGGACATCGTCAACAACGACGACGGCTCCATCGACGTGCTCACCACCCCCGAGGCCTATGCCGACGTCAAGGCGGCCATCGAGGGCGCCGGGCTCGCGCCCGACAACGCCGAGGTCACCATGCGCGCCGACACCCTCTCGCCCATGGACCTGGAGACCGCCGAGAAGGTGATGCGCATGATCGACGTGCTGGAAGACCTGGACGACGTGCAGGAGGTCTACACCAACGCCGACTTCCCGGACGAGGTCTTCGACGAGGCGGCCAACGGCTAGCCCCGCTGGGGCACTGGCCGCGCGGCGATGACATGATCCGCATACTGGGCATCGATCCGGGCTCGCGCATCACGGGCTACGGCATCATCGACAGCGACGGACGCCGCAGCCGGCATGTCGCCAGCGGCTGCATCCGCGTCACCGGGGACACGCTGCCCGAGCGGCTGGGGATGATCTATCGCGAGGTGGGGGCGGTGCTTGGCGAGCACATGACGGGCGAGGGTGCCATGGAGATGGCCATCGAGAACGTGTTCGTGTCCAAGAACGCCAGCTCCGCCCTCAAGCTCGGCCAGGCGCGCGGTGCGGCCATCTGTGCCGGTGTGAGTCACGCGCTGACGGTGGCCGAGTACACACCCACCGAGGTCAAGCTCGCCATCGTCGGTACCGGCGGGGCGGACAAGGCGCAGGTGCAGCACATGGTGCGCATGCTGCTGGGGCTGAAGGGCCCGCTGCAGGCCGATACCGCCGATGCCCTGGCCGTGGCCCTGTGCCATGCCCATACCGGTTCCACGCTGGCCCGCGTGCCGGCCCTTTCGGGGAGAAGACGATGATCGGACGCCTGCGCGGCGAGATAGTCTACAAGCGCCCGCCGCAGCTCCTGCTCGACGTCAACGGCGTCGGCTACGAGCTGGAGGCGCCCATGTCCACCTTCTACGGCCTGCCCGAGACGGGCAGCGCCACCACGCTCTTCACCCACCTGCTGGTACGCGAGGATGCGCACATCCTCTACGCCTTCGCCAGCGAGGGCGAGCGTGAGATGTTCCGTGCCCTGCTCAAGGTCAACGGCGTGGGGGCGAAGATGGCCCTGGCCATTCTCTCGGGCATGAACGCCGCCGAGTTCCGCCGCTGCGTGATGATGAACGACGCCGCCGCGCTCACCCGTCTGCCGGGCATCGGCAAGAAGACCGCCGAACGCCTGATCGTGGAGATGCGCGACCGGGTGGAGAAGGCGGTGGACGCCGGCGAGGGCCTGCCGCCGGTGACCGGCGGCGCGGCACCCACCGCGGCCCTGCCGGCCGATGCCGTGGAGGAGGCCGTGCAGGCCCTGATCGCGCTGGGCTACAAGCCGCAGGAGGCGAGCCGCATGGTGAGCCGCGTCGAGCATGCCGACCGGCGCAGTGAGGACATCATCCGCGATGCCCTGAAGGCCAGTGTGAAATGACCCCGGGCATGGACGACGACCGCCTCATCGGTGCCGGCGAACTGCCCGAGGAACGGGCCGTGGAGGAATCCATCCGCCCGCAGGCGCTGGCCGATTACGTCGGCCAGCCCGCGGTGAAGGAGCAGATGGAGATCTTCATCTCCGCCGCCCGCGCGCGCGGCGAGGCGCTGGATCACGTGCTCATCTTCGGCCCGCCCGGTCTGGGCAAGACCACGCTCTCGCACATCATCGCCAACGAACTGGGCGTGGCCATGCGCCACACCTCGGGCCCGGTGCTGGAGAAGCCCGGCGACCTCGCGGCCCTGCTCACCAACCTCGAGCCCCACGACGTGCTGTTCGTCGACGAGATCCATCGCCTGAGCCCGGTGGTGGAGGAGGTGCTGTATCCGGCGATGGAGGACTTCCAGCTCGACATCGTCATCGGCGAGGGGCCGGCCGCGCGCTCCATCAAGCTCGACCTGCCGCCCTTCACCCTGGTGGGCGCGACCACGCGTGCGGGGCTGCTGACCTCGCCGCTGCGCGACCGTTTCGGCATCGTGCAGCGCCTGGAGTTCTATTCGGCCGCGGACCTCACCAGTATCGTCACCCGCTCGGCCGGCATCCTCGGTGCGCAGATCGAGGCCGGCGGGGCGCAGGAGATCGCCAAGCGTTCGCGCGGCACACCGCGTATCGCCAACCGCCTGCTGCGGCGCGTGCGCGACTATGCGCAGGTGAAGGGCGATGGCCACATCACCCGCGAGATGGCCGATCGCGCCCTGGACCTGCTGAACGTGGACGACTATGGCTTCGACGCCCAGGACCGTCGCCTGCTGCTGGCGGTGATCGAGAAGTTCGATGGCGGGCCGGTGGGCATCGACAGCCTGTCGGCGGCCATCGGCGAGGAGCGCGGCACCATCGAGGACGTGCTCGAACCCTATCTCATCCAGCAGGGCTTCCTGATGCGGACCACCCGCGGGCGCGTGGCCACGGCGAATGCCTACCGTCACTTCGGGCTGAAACCGAAAAATGTGACGGTGTCGGAACCTCCGCCGGATCTTTTCGACGCGGAGAGTTAACGCGTTCGCATTCACCGGGAAACTTTTTCCCTAGTCTTGGCTCCGATAAGGAAACCTCGTGCAGACATTCGACTGGACAGTACGTGTTTATTACGAGGACACGGATTCGGGGGGCGTCGTCTACTACGCCAATTATCTCAGGTTCATGGAGCGTGCCCGCACCGAATGGCTGCGCGCGCTCGGTTTCGAGCAGGACGTGCTGATCCGCGATGCCGGCGTGATCTTCGCCGTGCGTTCGGCCAGCGTGGATTACCTGCGTCCGGCACGCTTCAACGAACAGCTGACGGTGCGCTCGTCGGTGCACAGCTCGGGGCGCGCGAACGTGGTCTTCGATCAGCAGATCCTCCGTGCCGAGGATGCGGAACTTCTGACCAGCGGCCGGATCAAGATTGCGTCGCTGGACGCCGAGACGTTCCGCCCCAAACCCATGCCCAAGGACTTGCTGGAGGCCCTGTCACGTGACATCTGAAATGTCGGTACTCGGATTGATTGGCGATGCCAGCCTGGTGGTCCAGCTGGTGATGCTGGTGCTGGTGCTCGCCTCGGTGCTGTCCTGGACGGTCATCGTCATGAAGTGGCGGGTGCTGCGCGCGGCGCGTGCCGACGCGGAGACCTTCGAGGACCGCTTCTGGTCCGGTGTCGATCTCGCCCAGCTCTTCGAACAGACCAAGAAGAAGGACGAGGCCTCGGCCATCGAGCAGATCTTCGTCTCCGGCTTTCGCGAGTACGCCCGCCTGCACAAGCAGCAGCGCCTCACGCCGATGACCATCTCGGACAACGTGCACCGCTCCATGCGCGTGACCATGTCGCGCGAGATCGATGCCCTGGAGACCTATCTCTCTTTCCTCGCCACCGTCGGTTCCACCAGCCCCTATGTCGGGCTGTTCGGTACCGTGTGGGGGATCATGAACTCCTTCATGGCCCTGTCGGGCGCCACCCAGGCCACGCTCGCGGCGGTCGCGCCGGGGATCGCCGAGGCCCTGATCGCCACGGCCATCGGCCTGGTGGCGGCCATCCCGGCCGTGGTCGCCTACAACCGCTATGCCGACGATGTCGAACGGCTGGTGAACCGCTACGACAACTTCCTCGAGGAATTCACCACGCTGCTGCAGCGCCAGGCGCTCGCACACCAGCCCGACAGCCCGACGGCGACGGTCTGAGGTCGGTCATGGCCCGTCCCAACCGCCGTCGTCCGATGTCGCAGATCAACGTCGTGCCCTACATCGACGTGATGCTGGTGCTGCTGGTGATCTTCATGGTCACCGCGCCGCTGCTGCAGACCGGGGTGGATGTCGATCTGCCGCAGGCGGCTGCCAGGCCCATGACGGACGACGCGGAACTGCCCGAGGCCCTGGTGGTGGTGGTGGACCGCAACGGCCAGTTCTTCGTCGAGGGCGGCAGGCGGCTGACGGCCGACGAGCTGGCGGAGACCGTGCGCGCGCGGCTGGCGAAGAATGCTCAGACCCCCGCCTACGTGCGCGGCGACCGTCACGTGGAGTACCAGCGCGTGGTCGAGGCCATGGTCATCCTGCAGCAGGCGGGGCTCGACAAGGTCGGGCTGATCACCGATCCGCCGGCCGACGATGCGCGGTAGGGGCGCGATGTGGCAGGATATCCGCCATCACCCCTCGGCCCTGGGCATCGCCATCGCGCTGCACGCGATCGCGGTGCTGCTGTTGCTGGTCACGTTTGACTTCGAGGCGCCCACCGCGGGGCAGAATGCCCCCGCACCGCAGATCGTCGAGGCCGTGGCCATCAGCGGTGCGGAATACGATGCGGCGCTGAACCGCCTCGAGGAGGCGAAGCGGCGCGAACAGGAGGCCGCGGCTGCAGCGGAACGGCGGCGCCAGGAGGCCGAGACGCAACGACGTCGCGAGGCGGAGGCCCGGCGCGTGGCCGAGGAACAGGCGCGTCAGGCGCAGGCCAGGCGTGAGGCCGAGGCCAAGAAGGCGGCGGAGGCGAAGCGCGCCGCCGAGGAAAAGGCCCGTCAGGAAAAGGCGCGGGCGGAGGCCGAGGCGAAGCGTCAGGCCGAGCTCAAACGCCAGCAGGAACTGGAGGCGCAGCGGCGTGCCGAGGCGGAACGCCAGGCCGAGCAGAAGCGGCTGGCGGCGGCCCTGGCGGCCGAGGAGGCCGCCCTGCAGGAGGCGGCCCGCCGTCGCGCCGAGGCCGAGGCCCAGGCCCGCCGCAATGCCCAGCTGGCCTCGCTGCGTGACGAGTACCTGGCGGCCATCGTGGCGCGTATCCAGGGCAACTGGGAGCGTCCGATCGGCGCCCCCAACAACCAGCGGGCGCGCCTGCTGGTGCGCCAGGCGCGCGGCGGCTTCATCACCGAGGTGAAGATGCTGCGCTGCGAGGGCAACGACGCCTTCTGCCGCTCGGTGCTGGACGCCGTGTGGCGCTCCGATCCGCTGCCGTCGCCGCCGCGCGAGGAGCTGTTCGACACCGAACTGGACATCGTATTCGACCCGGACCAAACATGAAGAAGCTGACCCTCATCCTGTTGCTCGGCCTGCTGGCGGTTGCCGGCAGTGCCCAGGCCAAGCTCGAAATCCGCATCACCCAGGGGGTGGAGAGTGCGCTGCCCATCGCCATCGTGCCCTTCGGCCTCGAGGGCGGCACGTCGGCACCGGAGAACATCACGGCCATCATCGAGGCCAACCTCGCGCGCTCCGGCCAGTTCCGGCCGCTGCCGGCGACGAGCTTCCCCCAGCGGCCGACCAGCGGGCAGGAGATCGATTTCGCGCGCTGGCGCAAGCAGGGCATCGACCACGTCGTGGTTGGTCGCCTGGTACAGACTGCCGAGGGGCAATATGAGGTGGAGTTCCGGCTCTTCAACGTGCTGCAGGCCCGCCAGCTCACCGGCCACAAAATCAAGGCAGGTGGCCAGGACCTGCGCCGCGCGGCCCACCAGATCAGCGACTACATCTACGAGACCTTGATCGGCGAGCGCGGGGCCTTCAATACCCGCGTGGCCTATGTCACCACGCAGGACAGCGACGGCAAGCGCGAATTCCTGCTGCAGGTGGCGGACGCCGACGGCTTCAATCCGCGCGTGATCCGCCGCTCCATGCGCCCGCTGATGTCGCCGGCCTGGTCGCCCGACGGGCGGCGCATCGCCTACGTCTCCTTCGAGGGCAACCGCTCGGCGATATACATCCAGGATGTGGCCACGGGCGAGCGGGAGAAGGTCTCCGAGCGCGCCGGCATCAACGGCGCGCCGGCCTGGTCGCCGGATGGGCGGCGCCTGGCCCTGACCCTGTCGGAGAGCGGCGACCCGGAGATCCACGTGCTGGAGCTCGCCAGCCGACGCCTCACGCGGCTGACCTTCGACCGCGGCATCGACACCGAGCCGAGCTGGACCCCGGACGGGCGCGCCATCGTCTTCACCTCGGACCGCAGCGGTGCGCCGCAGCTCTACCAGGTGCCGGTGAGCGGCGGCCGGGCTACGCGCCTGAGCTTCGACGGCAGTTACAATGCGGCCCCCGAGGTCTCGCCCAGGGGCGACAAGGTGGTGATGGTGCGCGGCCAGGGCAACCAGTTCCGCCTCGCCGTGCAGGACCTGAAGACCGGCTACTCGCGCGTACTCACGCGCGGCGGCCTGGACGAATCGCCGAGCTTCGCGCCCAACGGGCGCATGATCATCTACGCCACCCGCGAGGGCGGTCGGGGCGTGCTGGCGGCCGTGAGCGAGGATGGCGGCGTGCACCAGCTGCTGGTGCTGGAGGAGGGCGAGGTGCGTGAACCCGCCTGGTCACCGTTTTATCAATAGCCCTTGCGGAACCCCGCAAGGTGGCCTGTACTGAACGATCTGATATGGAGGATCGACGCATGAAAACCTACGGTCTTGCTGTCCTGCTGCTGGCCACCCTGGTGCTGGCCGGCTGTCCCAATCCCAATGCGGTGCGGGAGGGCGAGGGCGCCGAGGGCGCTGCCGCCGGCCCCGAGTCCCAGGGCATGGGGCTGGGCGCCGATGGTCAGCTCGCCGCCAGCCCGCTGGATGATCCGGCCAGCCCGCTGTCGAAGCGCACCATCTACTTCGAGTTCGACAGCAGCCAGGTGGCCGAGGAATACCTCGATCTCATCGCCGCCCACGGCAAGTACCTGGCCGACAACCCGCAGCGTCGCATGCGCGTGGAAGGCCATGCCGACGAGCGCGGCAGTCGCGAGTACAACGTCGGTCTCGGTGAGCGCCGTGCCAAGGCCGTGGAGCGCCTGCTGCGCTTCCAGGGTGTGGGCAACGACCAGGTCGAGGTGGTGAGCTTCGGCGAGGAGCTGCCGGTGGCCTTCGGCCATGACGAGGCGGCCTGGCGCCTGAACCGGCGTGTGGAGCTGGTCTATGAATAGCGGCCTGCGGCGGGCGCTGTCCGCCGGCCTCGTGCTGACAGTGCTGGCCGCTCCGGCCTGGGCCGACCGGCGCACCGACGAGCGCCTCCAGGCGCTGGAGACGCGCATGGAGCGCATCGACCGCCTGATGTCCAACAATGCCCTGCTGGAGATGGCGACACGCCTGGATGCCATGCAGGAGGAACTGCGGCAGCTGCGTGGCCAGAACGAGGAGCTGCGCCACGAGGTGGAGACGCTCCGGTCGCGCCAGCGCGAGCTCTATCTCGACCTCGATCGGCGCATCCAGGCGGCGGCCCAGGCACCGGCATCCGCCTCGCCGCCGGTGGCCACGCCGTCCTCGCCATTGCCGGGGGCGGCCCCGCCGCCCGCCGCCTCGTCCGGTGCCGAGACGGCGCCGGTAGCGGGCGTGGCGCCGGCCGGCGAGCGCGACGCCTACCGCGATGCCTTCAACCTGCTCAAGGACGGCCAGTACCCCCAGGCCATCCAGGCCTTCCGGGACTTCCTCGCGCGCTACCCGCAGAGCGGCTACGCGGCCAACGCCCAGTACTGGCTGGGCGAGGCGAACTATGTCTCCAGGGACTACCCGGCGGCCGTCGGCGAGTTTCGCAAGGTGCTGGAACAGTACCCCGACAGCAACAAGGTCCCGGATGCCCGCCTCAAGCTCGGCTTCACGTATTACGAGCTGGGTGAGTGGGCCAAGGCGCGGGAGGCGCTCAGTGACGTGAAGGCGAAGCATGCCGGCAGCAGTGTGGCCCGCCTGGCCGACGAGCGTCTGGCCCGCATGCAGCGTGAGGGCCACTAGCGTGCCGACCACCATGGCCGCCGCCATCGGGGGAAGGGACGATGACACGGGAAGCGCGGACGCCGGGCGCCTGCGCATCACCGAGATCTTCCTCTCCCTGCAGGGCGAGTCGCGTACGGTGGGCTGGCCCACGGTCTTCGTGCGCCTGACCGGCTGCCCGCTGCGTTGCCAGTACTGCGACACGGCCTATGCCTTCACGGGCGGCGAGTGGATGGATCTCGACACCATCGTCGACACGGTCACGGGCCACGGGGTGCGGCATGTCTGCGTGACCGGCGGTGAGCCATTGGCGCAGAAGGCCTGCCTGCCGCTGCTCACCCGGTTATGTGATGCCGGATACGAGGTCTCGCTGGAGACCAGCGGGGCGCGTGACATCGCCGGCGTCGATCCCCGGGTGATGCGGGTGATGGACCTCAAGACCCCGGGCTCCGGCGAGGAGGCCCGTAACCTGTATGCCAATATCAGCGAGCTCGGCGAGCGGGATCAGGTGAAGTTCGTCGTCTGCTCGCGCGAGGACTACGACTGGGCGAAGCGCAAGGTCGTGGAGTTCGAACTCGCACGCCGCTGCGAGGTGCTGTTCTCGCCGTCCTTCGGCCAGCTCGATGCCCGCGAGCTGGCCGACTGGATCGTGGCCGACCGCCTGCCGGTGCGCTTCCAGCTCCAGCTGCACAAGCTCCTCTGGGACGACGAGCCGGGACGGTGAGCGTGAGTGGGCAATCCGACAAGGCGGTGGTGCTGCTCTCCGGTGGCCTGGACTCGGCCACCGTGCTGGCCATGGCGCGTGCCGCCGGCCGGACCTGCCATGCCCTGAGCTTTCGCTACGGCCAGCGTCACGCGGCCGAACTGGCCGCCGCCGAACGCGTGGCCCGGGCGCTGGGGGCGGTGGAACACAAGATCGTCGACCTGGATCTCTCGGCCATCGGCGGTTCGGCACTCACCGACACCCGCATCGACGTGCCCACGACCCCCACCGAGGGTATCCCCGTCACCTATGTGCCGGCCCGCAACACGGTGTTCCTGGCGGTGGCGCTGGGCTGGGCCGAGGTGCTCGGGGCCCGCGAGATCCATATCGGCGTCAATGCGGTGGACTATTCCGGCTACCCGGACTGCCGGCCCGAATTCATCCGGGCCTTCGAGCAGCTCGCCAACCTCGCCACCCGGGCGGGGGTGGAGGGCGAGCGATTCCATATCCAGAGCCCGCTCATCGACCTCACCAAGGCCGAGATCATCCGCCGCGGCACCGGGCTCGGCGTGGACTACGGCCTGACCGTCTCCTGCTATGCCGCCGACCTCGAGGGCCGCGCCTGCGGGGCCTGCGATTCCTGCCGCCTGCGGGCCGCAGGCTTTCGTGCCGCCGGCCTGCCGGACCCGACGCGCTATCGCGACTGATTCCCGATTCCCCCACCCCGGACAAGGATGACGTGAGCCAGCTCACGTTTTATAATTGCCCGTTACTCGCCAACGGATACCCGTTCGTCATGCGTGGAATAACCCGCCGGTTACAGGCATCCACCGACGACTGAAAACGCACCTGCAGCAGCTGGCAGGTGGCAGCTAACGAGTCTTTGTCCGGACGGCCCGCGTGAGACGCGGTTGCAGCCGCTCCGAGAAAAGCGTGTTTGGAGGAAACGATTCAATGGCGTTCGAAAGCTTTGCCGAGGCCCAGTCCTTCCTGTTGTGGGGGGCCTTCATTCTCGCCCTGATCATGGGCGCCGTGGTCAACAAGACCAACTTCTGCACCATGGGGGCCGTTTCCGACATGGTCAACATGGGTGATTTCGGCCGTTTCCGCGCCTGGGTGCTGGCCATCGCCGTGGCCATGGTCGGCGTGGTGCTGTTCGAGTCCTTCGGTGCGGTGGATGCCGATGGCGCCTTCCCGCCCTATCGCGGCAGCAACTTCATCTGGGCCGAGAACCTCATCGGCGGCATCCTGTTCGGCATCGGCATGACGCTGGCCAGCGGTTGCGGCCAGAAGACCCTGATCCGTATCGGTGGTGGCAACATCAAGTCGATCGTGGTGCTGCTCATCATCGCCGTGATCGCCTACTTCATGACCAATCCCTTCCCGGGCAGCGACCAGACCCTGTATTCGGTGCTGTTCTACCCGTGGATGAACCCGCTGTCGGTGAACCTGGCCAACGGGCAGGACCTGGGCTCCCTGGTCGCCGGCCCCGAGTCCGAGGTGACCGCACGCCTGATCATCGGCGGTATCCTCGCCCTGGCCCTGCTGTTCTTCGTCTTCAAGTCGAAGGACTTCCGCGGCAGCTTCGACAACATCCTCGGCGGCCTGGTGGTCGGCCTGGCCGTGTTCGGTGCCTGGTGGGTGTCGAGCAACGCGATCATCAGCATGGGTGGCGGCGAGACCTATACCCTGCAGGGCTTTGCCTCCGACTGGGCCTTCCTCGCCGATTCCCCGGAAGGCAAGCCGGCGAGCACCGCCGCCCTGGCCGCGCAGTCCTACACCTTCATCAACCCGATGGGTCAGACCCTGGGCTACACTGCCGCCGGTTTCAGCAGCAGCTATCTCACCTTCGGCGTGATGGCCCTGCTCGGCGTGATCCTGGGCTCCTTCCTGTGGGCGATCGTGAGCAAGGGCTTCCGCGTCGAGTGGTTCGCCAACCTGCGTGACTTCGTCAACCACGTGATCGGTGCCGTGCTGATGGGCTTTGGCGGCGTGCTCGCCATGGGCTGCACCATCGGTCAGGGCATCACCGGCCTCTCCACGCTGGCCCTGGGCTCGTTCATCGCCTTTGGCGGCATCGTACTGGGCAGTGCGCTCACCATGAAGATCCAGTACTACAAGCTGGTGTACGAGGACGAGGCCACCTTCTTCAAGGCGCTCGTCACTTCACTGGTCGATTTCAGGCTGCTGCCCAAGGGGCTGCGCAAGCTCGAAGCGATCTGATCGTCACGTCATCCGTAAACGCACAAGGCCCCGCTCTGGCGGGGCCTTGTGCGTTTTGTGGATGGTGAATGCGGCGCTCGCGAGGGGTTGTGATTCCGCTAAGGCCGTGTAAACTATGCGCCTTCGCGTGGGTCGTTAGCTCAGTTGGTAGAGCACCGCACTTTTAATGCGATGGTCGAAGGTTCGAATCCTTCACGACCCACCATTTTCTTCTCTTCTTTCCTGTCAGGCCGGTTCGGCCAGCAGCGCGTCCGCTTCCGGATTCAGCGCAGTCAGTCGCACGCGGGTGATGCGGTTTTCCAGATCCCGGTCGACCGGGCCCGGCATCTCTACCCGCAGGAAATTCGGCGTATAGCCGGTGTAGATCACCTCGCCCGGCGTGTCCGTGCGCCGCGGCCGTTCCCAGAGCACCTCCGCCTGTTTGCCTTGCATCGCCTCGAGGCTGTCCCTGCGCAGCCGGGCGCCGAGTGCGTGCAGCTCGCGGCTGCGGGCCTTCTGCGTGGCCTTGTCGATGCGGCCGGGGAGGGTGGCGGCCCGGGTTCCCTCGCGGGGCGAGTAGGCGAAGATGTGCAGATGGCCGAAGCCGATGCGCTCGACGAAGTCCTGGCTCTCGGTCCATTCGCTCTCGGTCTCGCCGGGAAAGCCCACGATGATGTCGGTGGTCACGTTGAACCCGGGTATCCGGGAGCGCGCCTCGGTGATCAGCCGTTCGAACTCTGCCGTCTTGCAGCGCCGTGCCATGCGCCGCAGCACCGTGTCCGAACCGCTTTGCAGCGGCAGGTGCATGTGCGGCATCAGGCGCGGATCGTCGAACAGGGCGAAGAAGTCTTCCGGCAGATCCCAGGGTTCCACCGAGGCCAGACGCAGGCGGGGCAGGTCGGTGTCGGCTAGGATGGCCGCGATCAGGGTGCGCAGGTCGGTACCCAGATCGCTGCCATAGCCGCCGACGTGCACGCCGGTGAGCGCGGCCTCCTGCACGCCCTGGGCCACCAGGGCGTTGATCTCTTCCACGATGTCGGCGATCGGGCGGCTGCGCTCCTCGCCGCGCGCGCGCGTGACGATGCAGAAGGTGCAGCGGTAGCGGCAACCGTCCTGCACCTTGATGAAGGCGCGATGCCGGCCACGGGTGAACAGTGATGTCTCACCCGGTTCCGTGGCCATCGCCGGCATCAAGGGCAGATCCAGCTCTCGCGCCGTGATTTCCACCAGACGGTCCTTGTCGGGATTTTCCACGACCAGGTCCACCCCCAGGGTTTCGGCGGCGCTGCCGGGCTCCAGCGAGGCGTAGCAGCCGCTCACTACCAGGCGCGCGGCCGGATTGGCCTGATGCGCCCGCTTGATGAGCTGGCGCGACTTGCGCACCGCCTCCTGGGTCACCGCGCAGGTGTTGAGTACCACGACGTCGGCCGCCTCGGGGCCGGCGACGATGCCGTGGCCACCGGCCTTGAACTGCCGGGCCCAGGTCTCGAGCTCCGCCTCGTTGAGGCGGCAGCCCAGGGCGTGGAGGTGTATGCGCATACGCTGTGCTTGCGGCTTGAGTGGAGGGGGAAAGCTACCGCCTGTGGGGAAGGGGTGCAAGGGGGGAGTGAGGAGTAAGGGATAAGGAGTGAGGCGAAAAGTCCGGGCGCCACAGAGGGCGCAGAGCACACAGAGAGGGCTGCTGCAGAGGGAACTCGTCTCATTCCCTGGCAGGCCAGCGGAGAACAATACGGTGAGAGATTCCTCTGTGAACTCTGTGCCCTCTGTGCCCTCTGTGGCGCTTTGACTTTATATCCTCCAGCACAAAAAAAGCCCCGCACGAGGCGGGGCTTTTTCAGGGGCCAGATGACTGGTTCAGGCGAGGCCCGGGTTGCCTGCCATGCCCTTGATCACCGGCTCATTGAGCTCCAGGGACTTGATGGTGCCCTGGTTGCGCAGGTAGTCGGAGACGACGTCCCAGATCGGGATGCCGGTGTCGCCGGCAGGCACTTCCTGGACACTCGCCCAGCCCGCGACCACATAGGACTTGGCCGGGTCGATGGCCTTGCCGTTCAGGCTCATGTCGGAGATGCGGTTACCGATCTGCGCACTCGGATCGATGGCGTATTTCAGGCCGCCCACGCGCACCATGTCGCCGCCCTGCTGGTAGTAGGGGTCTTCATTGAAGATGTTGTCGGCCACGTCCTCGAGAATGGTCTTGATCATCTCGCCGCTCATCTCGTTGCGGGTGACGTTCGGGTAGGTGAGGCCGGTCTGCGTCATCACGTGTTCGTAGGTGATGGTGTCGCCCGGCAGCACGCTCACGCCCCAGCGCACACCCGGGGAGAAGGAGATCTCGGCATCCTGGACTTCCATCAGGGCGTCGCAGATGAGCTGGTCGAAGGTGCCGTTGAAGTTGCCGCGGCGGTACAGCAGTTCCTCGGTGACGGCCAGTTCCTCGTTGAGGCGGTCGAGGTAGGGCGCGCGCACCTTCTCGATGTAGTCGGCCATTTCCTTGTCGGGTTCGATGAGGTTGGCGAACACCGGCAGCAGGTGATAGCGGTAGTCGACGATCTTGCCGTTGCGCACGTCGAAGTCCATGACACCGAGGAACTTGGTGTTGGAGCCGGCGTTGGTGACCAGGGTCATGCCGCCCGGGTTCTTCACTTCCACGGCCTTCGGCACGGCGTCATGGGTATGACCGCCGAAGATGGCGTCGATGCCGGAGACGCGGCTGGCCATCTTGAGGTCCACGTCCATGCCGTTGTGCGAGATCACCACCACGACCTGGGCGCCTTCCGCACGGGCCTGGTCCACGACCTGCTGCATGGCGTCGTCGCGGATGCCGAAGGACCAGTCGGGGATCATGTGGCTCGGGTTGGCGATCGGCGTGTAGGGGAAGGCCTGGCCGATGATGGCGACCGGCACACCGTTCATTTCTTTCATGACGTAGGGCTTGAAGACGCGCTCGCCCCAGTCGTTGTCGACCACGTTCTGGGCAACGAAATCGATGTGGCCGGCGAAGTCGTTCTCGATGACTTCAACCACGCGGTCGGCACCGAAGGTCATCTCCCAGTGCGGGGTCATGATATCGACGCCGAGCAGCTTCTGCGCGTCGACCATGTCCTGGGCATTGGTCCACAGCGAGGTGCCGGAACCCTGCCAGGTATCGCCCCCGTCGAGCATGAGCGCGCCCGGGCGCGAGGCCTTGAGGTTCTTGACCAGGGTGCGCATGTGGGCGAAGCCGCCGATTTTGCCGTATTTCTGTGCAAGGTCTGCGAAGTCGATATAGGTGAAGGCATGGGCCTCACGGGTACCGGGCTGGATGCCGTAGTGCTTGAGGAAGGCGTCCCCCACCAGGTGGGGCGGGTTGCCCTTCATGCTGCCGATGCCCAGGTTGATGCTCGGCTCACGGAAATAGACGGGCAGCAGCTGCGCGTGGCAGTCGGTGTAATGCAGGAAGGAGACATTGCCGAAGGGCGGGATGTCGTAGGGATTGCTCTGCATCTGCTTGCCGGCCGTGCCCGGCGCAGCGTTCTTGTCCGTATCACAGCCTGTCAGATGAAAGCCCGCGGCGCTGGCGGCGGCCATCATCTGGAGAAATTCGCGACGAGATAAGCTCATGTCATCCTCCGAGGAACCGTAGTCGAGTGATCGAATTGGGTGTCGCAACGAAAACCGGTAGGTTTTTCTTTGTTCCGGGTCTTGTGCCCTGTTGGGCAAGGTTACCGTAATCAGATGCCGCGCGTCATGTATTTATTTCAAGGAAACTCGTTATAAATCATGATATTGCATTGTGCACCCCCGGTGGTTGCAGAATGCAATCGGCAGGCATGGGCCCGGAAATGAAAAAGCCCGGGATGCCCCGGGCTTTTTCTTCAGGTCTTGAAGCGGTCGGGTCGCTTACTTGCGCGCGCCCGGACCGTTCATTTCGATGCCGTTGCTCATGTAGGTGTGGAAGTACTCGAGCGCACGGTATTCCTCGCTCTGCGAGCCGAACTTCTTGGCACGGACCTGCTCGTTGCAGCCGCCGTAACGACGCTGGATGGTACCCAGGCCGCCCCACTTGGCGCGATACACCGGGAAGTGCGACACGTGACCCAGGGCGGGGCTCAGGATGTCCGCACGCACGCGGTTGCCGGCGTTGTACACGTGGCAGTCGGCGCAGGACATGTTCAGCTGGCCGCGCTTGGCGTAGAAGTGCTGCTTGCCACGCTCGTACCAGGCCTGGGCATCCGGGTCGTTGGGAACCTTGACGTCGATCTTGGCGCCGCGCGAGGTGTAGGCCATGTAGGCAGACAGATCGGCGATGGCGCCCTTGCTGTAGCCGAGCGGCTTTTCACCGTTCTGCACGCGGCACTCGTTGATCTCCTGCTCCAGGGTCTTCACCTGCTTGGTCTTGGCGTCCCAGTAGGGATAGTGCTGCTTGATGCCCTTGCCGCCGTTCTTGAAGCAATCCGCATAGGTCTTGCCGTTGGCGAACGGGGTGTTGAACATCTCTTCGCCCTTGGAGATGTTGAGCTCATAGGGCGGGAACTCCTCGATGGCTTCCCACTGTTCGCGGGAACCGGCATCGACGGCGTACACGCCGTTGGCGAAGTCCTGGAAGGGAACGCTCGGGAACCGGTCCTTGAAGTAGGCGCGGAATTCCTTCAGATCCTGTTCGGGGGTGGCCTGCGAGGCAATCGGCGCCATACCGAAGGCGACGATCGCTGCTGCCACAGCGAAGATTTTTTTCATTGTCTCTCTCCTCCAGATGTACCGATGGATTAGCCGATCTTGGTCTCGACCGAGTCGGACTTGCCCTCGTTGTCGACCCAGCTGATCTTCAGGGTGTCACCCTTGTTGCCGCCGGAAAACTTGAACGACAGGTAGGGGTTCTTGGAGATGGCCGGACCCCACAGGGCGGTGAGCACGTTGCTGCCGTTGTGCTCGGCATTCACTTCCTGGATGAAGTGGGCCGGGATCATCTTGCCGGTCTTGCTGTCCTTGCGCTGACCGGTTTCCATCGGATGGCTGATCAGGCACTTGACGGTGGTGCTGCCACCCTGTGCGTTCGCGCGAACCTTGATAGAAGACATTGTTATACCTCTCTCCGAATTCGTTTAGCCGCCGCAGCCGCCGATGGTGACCTTGACTTCCTTGGTGGCGTTGTAGAGCTTGCCATCCGCCTTGACGACCGCGATGACGTCGGACGTCTTGCCCATCTTGATGCGGGTGGAGACGAAGCCCTCGGTGTTGCCACCGAGCATGTAGCTGGAGGTCAGGGGGTTGGCGTTCTCCTTGGCGAAGATGCTGATGGACTCGACGCCGGAAATGCTGGTGGAGACGGTGACCGGAACAACGGCGCCGTTTTCGGCGATGTCCGGGGCCTTGATGGAGATGTCGCCTGCGCTGGCGCTGGTGCCGCCCACGGTGGCCTGCATGGCGTCATCCATGCTTTTGGCCTCGAAGGCGTCCTTCGGCCAGGCGGCCATGACGGCGCGCGGAGTCAGCAGGCCGGCACTCACGGCCATGCCGACGGTGCCGGCAGCCAGGGTACCCTTGAGGAAAGTTCTGCGTTTCATGCTCATGTGTATTCGCTCCAGTAAATCCCGTGCATTACAGGGTGTGGATGTATTCCACGACCTTGTCGATTTCGTCCTCGGTCAGGATGCGGTGCGCGCCGAAGGGGGGCATGATGGTGTTCGGGTTGGCGCGACGGGCATCCCAGATCTGTGCGCGCAGCACGGCCTTGTCGGGGAAGCGGGCCTTCATCGCCACCAGCGGCGGGCCGATATTGCCCGGCAGGTCCCCACCTTCAATGGCGTGGCAGGCCAGGCAGTTGCCCTTGCGGCGGTCGAAGGAAATCTTCTTGCCTTCCTCGATGACGGCAGCATCGGCTGCAGCAGCAGTCACCGGCACAAAAGCAAGCGTGCCGAGGATCGCGGCAACCGAAGCGACGCCCGAGATGAACTTTGCGGGGTTCCGCATGTGGTACCTCCTCACTTGGTTATTTCCAGTCTCGTCGGTTTTTCTTATATGAAGATCCATCTTCACTCACGAACCCTGAACCAGTAGCTAAAGCATGGTGCGGTTAGCATTCGTTAGCGATATAGCATACAGATCAGATGGGCGTTCGCAACAAAAAGTTAAGCTTTGGAATTTCGTGAAACGCTAATATACGTGTACGAATCGTCTGCTGCGCAAGCAGCATTACAAGGGGGGATGCACCACGGTGTGATTTTATTTCGTCGGGTTCAGTGCGCGCAGTTTCGAGCGGATGCGCGCCTCCGACGTACTGTCGAGGTCGCGTGCATCGAGCGCCAGTTCGAGCTGGCGCACGGCCGTGCTTACCTGGCCGTGCGCCAGGTAGTAATCGGCCATGGCCTCGTGGCTGAGCGAGACGAGGTCCTCTGCAGCCGCAGCCTCGGCACGCAGTTTGAGAAAGGCGGGCTCCTCGTGGCCGCTGGCCAGTATGGCCTCGATCTTGCGCCGTGCCTCGGTGGGCTTTCCGTTCGCCATGAGGGCGCGTGCCATGAGCGCGGTCACCGGGGCGTAGCGTGGATAGACGGCGTCCAGCGGCTCCAGGTTGGCGAGTGCATCGTGGGCCTTCGAGGCGCCGAGCTGCGCCTCGGCCAGCAACAGCTGGTAGGGCAGGGTGTCGGGTTTCTCGCGGTTGAGTGTCTGCGCCATCGCCAGGGCCTGGTCGTGGCGACCCGCACGTTGCAGGGCGATGGTCTGGGTGTAGCGTACGCGTGTCGTGCGGGCCGGCATCGGGGTCTCTTCGTATTCGCGCAGCAGGCGTGCCGGGTCGCTGCTCAGTGCGCGCGTCCTGGCCTGGATCAGCTGGAACTCCTCGCTGTCGCTGCGATAGTCACCCTGGTACTGGTCGGCGCGGGCGACGCTGTCGCTGATGCGGGAGGTGGTGACCGGGTGGGTGCTCAGGTATTCCGGGATGGCGTCCGGCGAGGTGAAGTTCAGTCGCTGCAGGCGCTCGAAGAAGGCGGGCATGGCATGCGGGTCGAAGCCGGCACCGGCCAGGGTGATGATGCCGATACGATCGGCCTCCTGCTCGTTCGCCCGGCTGAAATCGAGCTGCTGCTGGGCGCCGGCGGCGATGGAGGAGTACAGGGCCGCCTCTGCCGCCTCGGTGCTGTAGGCGCTGACCAGGATGGCAGCCAGTATGCCGAGCCCTGTGGCGAGGTCGATACGGCCGCTGCCCGCATAGCGCCGGGCGAGGTGACGCTGGGTGACGTGGGCGATTTCGTGCGCGACCACGGCCGCCACCTCGGCCTCGTTGCGTGCCGCGGTCAGCAGGCCGGTATTGATGGCCACCACGCCGCCAGGGGTGGCAAAGGCATTGATGGCAGGGTCCTGGATGACCAGGAAATGAAAATCCGGGTGGGCGTCGGGACTGGCGGCGACCAGGCGCAGGCCGAGCGAGCGCACGTAGCTGGTGACCTCGGGGTCCTCGATCAGCGGCAGGTTGCGCCGGATCTCCTTGAGGATTTCGCGACCCAGCGCCTGTTCCTGCGCCAGGGTCAGAGCCTGGCTGGCCGGGTCGCCGATGTCGGGGAGTTCGATGTCCGAGGAGAAGGCGGGCAGGGGCGGCAGCCCCAGGCACACACAAAGCAACAGGGCCAGTGCCGCGCGTAGGCGGCCTCTGGCCCTGTTGCTGATGCGGGACGGAGTCAAGTGTCCCGTAATTACTTGCCCAGCCCGGGGTGGGAGGTGTAGGTGTGCATCACGTCCCGGTCCTTCCAGTTCTTCTCTTCCAGTACCACTTCCGGGAGCTTGAACTGGTGGTAGTTGGCGACCTGGATGGTCTTGACGATCTTGACGACGTCCTCGTACTTCAGCTTGTGCAGCAGGCTGGACTTGTCGGTGTTGCGCGCGATCATGTACTCGTCGTAGAGGCGGTAGACATAGAAGTTGCCCGGACGCAGCTTGCCGCTGCTGTCCTTGTAGGTCACCACGTACTTCGTGTTTACGGCGAAATCGTTCTTGGTCAAGGGATTGCTCCTCAGGATCGTTGGCCTAACGGGAAACCTGAAACATAACTGCGCAAGTTATCATGCCTGTGCGCGGGCTGACAATTCCGAATTCCCCGGGGTTCCGGCGGCCCTTGGGCACACCATATATATAGTGTTGAGAATCATTCTCGAAATCGCTGGTCCTGCTCCGCGGACAAGGCTTGACGTCTGCGGAGTCGGGCTAGCAGAATATCCTGATTTGCTAATAAATTCACCTCCGGGTGCAGGGTTACTATGTTCGGTTTCAACGAGATCGATGTCGCCACGCTGGAACAGTGGCGCACCCAGGGCGAGGCGTTTCGCCTGATCGACGTGCGTACGCCGGCGGAGATCGCCCGCGGAGGCATCGGGGGCGCCGAGCCCCTGCCGCTGCATCTGATTCCCCTGCGCCTGTCCGAGCTGACAGGGGCCGACGGCAAGCTCGTGTTCTATTGCCAGAGCGGTGCCCGGTCCGCGCAGGCCTGTGCCTTTCTCTCGCAGCACGGGGTCTCGGAGGTCTATAACCTGCAAGGCGGCATCATGGCCTGGGCGAGCAGTGGTCGTCCCCTGGCGGAGCTCCCGCTCGAGGGCGTGTGAACGGGATTTTGTGAAAATGATCAAGTCTTGCGTTTTGCAATGGCTTGGCATATAAGGTGCGAACTTTTTTTCAGGGCCATCCCCGGTACAGTGATTCGCGTGTAGCAATGACTCTTGCCCGTCACCAACAATCCGCTGTTTTTTCGCACCGCCAGCTGGCGGTGGCGCTGCCGTGGCTCGATGCCTGGATCTGTGGCGAGCAGTTTCAGTGCGGTTCCCGCGGGTGAAGTGATTTTACGAGAAGTCTTGGTGTCTGACAGATGCCAGGACTTTTTTATTGGCCGTAATCCAGCTGCTTCGGAGTGCCGGTGATCCCGCGCCCGGGGTGGTGTTTCGGGCCGCGTTAGCGGCTTCCCCCGGGTGATCCCGGGCGAGGCAAACTCTCATGCATGGATAACATCGGTTTCCATGCGGTAATTGGTTGAGGTTCAGAACTTTCGTGTATACTCTGGCAAACTCGAAAAGTTGAGCTTTTTGCTAGGGTTTACCGAGCTAAGGACCACTCGAACGAGGTGCATCTATGGCGACTTATGCTGAAATGCAGCAGATCTACGACGACATTCGTGGTGATTTCCGTTACGACCACGAACTGAACGGCTGCCTGAACTGCGGTATCTGCACGGCAACCTGCCCGTCGGCTCAGTTCTACGATTACAGCCCGCGTGAAATCGTTCAGCTTCTGTGGACCGAAAACGTCGAGCAGATCTACGATGCAATGCAGGAAAAGATCTGGGCCTGTGCCCAGTGCATGACCTGTGCGGCGCGTTGCCCCTTCAAGAATTCCCCCGGTGGTCTCGTCGCCATCATGCGCGAGGTCGCCATCAAGCATGAAATGCAGTCCGCCAAGGATGTGCTGCGTCCCTTCGGGCGCGTCATGCTCAAGCTGATCACGACCGGCAACCAGCTGTCTCCGGACATGATCCAGCCCGACCACTTCCCCGACTGGGGCCCCAACATCCAGAAGGTGGAGGGTGATCTGAACATCCTGCGCAAGGCGATCCCGGTCAAGACCCTGCAGACCGTGGAAACCGCGTGGGAAGTGTCGCTCAAGACTTCCGTCGAAATGTATACCATCTGGGAGATGACCGGCGTCCTCGACGCGCTCGAACTGATGGATGAGAACCTCTTCGACGTCATCGAAGACTTCATCGACGAAAAGCGTGAAGACTACGAGGACTGGCTCGAAGAGCAGGAAGAGGACGACGACGATTAATCGGGTTCGGTTGTTCGCTAGCGACTGCTGAACAAGACAACGAGGAGACTCATTATGAATCCCACAGATCAGACTCCGGAAAACGAAGGTCAGGGTATTGCCGGTCACGGTTCCTTCTTCCAGGAAACCGACCTTTCCCGTGAAGACGCCATTCGTGCCACCGACTGGGTGCGCAAGCACGTCGACCGCCGCACCATCGATCTCGGTGATCGCATGGACGACGTCCGCGAGCACATGTACGAGCTCGAAAAGGAAGGCGAAATCATCATTCACCGCATTGGTGACGAGCACGACCCGAAGATGGTGAAGACGCTGTTCGGCTGGGACAAGAAGATCCCGACCCGTCAGCTGTGGCACCACAAGTCCTGCGGTCAGTGCGGCAACATCCCGGGCTACCCGACCTCGCTCATCTGGTTCATGAACGAGTTCGGTTTCAAGCCGGGTGTCGACTATCTCGATGAAACCGACCAGACCTCCTGTACCGCCTGGAACTATCACGGTTCCGGTATCGGTAACGTGGAAGCCCTGGCTGCGGTGTTCCTGCGCAACTTCCACCAGGCCTATGTGTCCGGCAAGCAGCACGGCTACGAGCTGGGTCACTTCTTCCCGCTGGTGCATTGCGGTACCTCCTTCGGTAACTACAAGGAAATCCGCAAGTACCTGATCGAGTCCGCCGAGCTGCGCGAGAAGGTCACCAAGATCCTCGGCAAGCTGGGTCGTCTCGTCGACGGCAAGCTGGTCATCCCGGAAGAAATCATCCACTACTCCGAGTGGGTGCACGTGATGCGTAACCGCATCGCTTCCGAGCTGCAGAAGATCGACGTCTCCCACATCCGCGCCACTGCGCACGTTGCCTGCCATTACTACAAGATGGTGCACGAGGATGCGGTCTACGATCCGACCGTTCTGGGTGGCAACCGTACCGCCATCATCACCTCCACCGCCCAGGCCCTGGGTGCGCAGGTGATCGATTACTCCACCTGGTACGACTGCTGTGGTTTCGGTTTCCGTCACATCATCTCCGAGCGTGAGTTCACCCGTTCCTTCACCATGGATCGCAAGATCCGTGTGGCGCGCGAAGAAGCCAACGCCGATGTGATGCTGGCCAACGATACCGGTTGTGTCACCACCATGGACAAGAACCAGTGGATCGGTAAGGCGCACGGTCAGAACTTCCAGATCCCGATCATGGCTGAAGTGCAGTTCGCGGCCTTGGCTTGCGGCGCCGATCCGTTTAAGATCGTGCAGCTTCAGTGGCACGCCTCTCCCTGCGAAGATCTCGTCGAAAAGATGGGTATGAGCTGGAGTGAGGCCAAGAAAAACTTCCAGGAATATCTGAAGGAAGTTGAGGCAGGTAACATTGAGTACCTGTACAATCCCGAACTTGCTTATGGGGGTAAG
>JAJLKJ010000029.1:0-5592 GCA_033839185.1 Gammaproteobacteria bacterium | reverse complement strand
GCAAAACCGATGAACTGATCGGCGTAGGGGCCCTCGGTGAGGAGCCGGTAGCTGCGTTCGCACACGGCGATGCGCGCACCGCGCGGGTAGACGTGGCCCTCGTCGTCGTGCACCTGTGAAAACGGGCCGCGGTACATCACGGCATGGCCGTAGTCGAGGCAGGCGGTGGCCTCGGGCTTCGTGGCGGTGAGCGTGACCGAGCGGAACTCGATGCCCTCGATCACCTGCCAGGGCGCGGTGTCCCACTTGTCGTAGGCCACGGCGACGAAGCCGGCCTCGCGGAAGACCTGGAGGAACGTCTCTTCCTGGAAGGCGCCGGAGATGCAGCCGCTCCACAGCGCCGGGTCGTTCTTCAGGTGTTCGGGGATCGGCTCGTCGCTGACGATGTCCGAGATGGCCACGCGGCCACCGGGCCTGAGCACCCGGAAGACCTCGCGCACCAGCTGGTTCTTGTCGGCGTCGGGCACCAGGTTGAGCACGCAGTTGGAGATGACCAGATCCACCGAGGCATCGGGGATCAGCGGTTTCTCACGGCGCTGCGCGGCCTGCCAGTCGTGCAGGCGGGTGTAGCCTGCCGCATCGGTCACCGGCTGTCCGGCGAGGAAGGCCTCCATTGCGGCGACGTCCAGCGCCAGGTCCTGGATGTAGCCCTTGCGAAAGTCGATGCGGTCACCGCCGAGCTTCTCGGCCATCTCCGCCTGGTGGCGGCGGGCGAGGTCGAGCATGTCGTCGTTCATGTCCACGCCGATGACAAGGCCCTCGGGGCCGACGAGCTGCGCGGCCATGTAGCAGATCTTGCCGCCGCCCGAGCCGAGGTCGAGCACGGTGTCGCCCTCGCGCACGTAACGCGAGGGATCGCCGCAGCCGTAGTCGCGTTCCAGTATCTCGTCCGGAATCGCCTCGAGCAGGCGGGCGTCGTAGTCCACCGGACAGCACAGCGCCTCCACGCGCTGCTGCGCGCCTTCGGAATAGCGGTCGAGTACGGATTGGCGAACGTCCATCGGTGTCTCCTGCAATAGTTCTTTGTTTGCAATAGTTCGTTTTTGGCCGGCTGAAATCGTTCGGCCGAATGTTTCAGCGTATCGTCAGCGCCGCTGAAGTCATTGTTACCGCGGAGCTGATGTCGTCATCCCCACGCTCTCAAGCCGTCGTCCTCGCTCTCTTGACTCGTCATTCCGGCTCTCTCAACTCGTCATTCCCGCGAAGGCGGGAATCCAGTATCAGCGACAAGGTGCCAGTACGGCCTCCGAAGGTTGTCGGCCTCGGTGTTCCTGGATCCCTGCCTCCGCAGGGATGACGAACATGAACGTGTTGAACACGAATTCCGTACGCCACAGAGGGCTCATAGTAAAACCGCTCGAATAACCTCTGTGACCTCTGTGGCAAAAACCCTAGCTCAACGCCCCGCCGCAGGATGAACCCTGGCCGGCGGTGCAGCCGTAGCAGTGGTCGGCGATCACGATCGGGTTGCCATCGAGGTCGCGGCCGAGGAGGTCGGCGAGTTGCGGCCGGGGCCTGCCCCCGATGCGCAGCGGCAGGCCGAGCATCTGGTTGAAGTCGCAGTCGTAGACGTAACCCTGCCAGTCCACGCTCAAGAGCGAGCGGCACATGACCGCGTCGAGGTTCTCCGCGCGGTAGGCCTCGCGCAGCAGCCGCATGTAGTCCTCGAACTGGCCCTTGCTCACGAGCGTGCTGCCGAAACGCTGGATGGGCAGGTTGGTGAGCGTGAAGAGCCGGTTGAAGACGATGCCGAAGCGCGTATCCAGTTCACGCTTGTAGTCGGCCTCGAGCTGCGCCTGCGGGGGCGGCAGGAACGGGCCGGTCGGGTTGTACACGAGGTTGAGCGCGAGCCCGCTGCCGGCCTGGCCGTAGCCGAGTGCATTCAGTTTCTGAAGCCCCTCGATGCTGCCCTGGTAGACGCCCTTGCCGCGCTGGCCGTCGACGTTGTCCTCGAGGTAACAGGGCAGGGAGGCGATGACCTCCACCCGGTTGTCGGCGAGGAACCCGGCCAGGTCGTCCTGCCCGGGTTCATGCAGGACGGTGAGGTTGCAGCGATCCATGACGTGCACGCCGAGCGCGCGGGCACGGGTGACGAGATCGCGAAAATGCGGATTGAGTTCGGGTGCGCCGCCGGTGAGGTCCAGGGTCTCGATGTTGCCGGCCCGAAGAAACTCGACCACGGTGTCGATGGTCCCGGCCGACATCATCTCCTTGCGATTCGGTCCCGCGTTCACGTGGCAGTGCAGGCAGCTCTGGTTACAGCGATAGCCCAGGTTGACCTGCAGCGTGGTGAGCCGTCCGCGACGGATGGCGGGGAAGTCGGTGTCTTTGAGTAATGGCAGTGTGGCGTGCATGTCCGGTTGTCCTGTCCTGCGGGTGGTGCCCCGGTCGAAGCCTGCACTCCGACCGGGGCATCCTAGCTTACCGTGATCAGAAGATCAGGACCTTGTCGGCCGCGGCGGTGAGTTCCCCGAGTTCGTCCATGGTGGAGCGTTCGGCACCCTCGACCAGGTCCTCGTCCCTGAGACCGCGCGCGTCCATGCAGGTGCCGCAGAGCAGCACACGGCCCTTGCGCAGCACGGCCCTGAGCATCAGCTCCAGGTTGTAATAGCCCTGCGGGATCTTCTGCCCGGCACGCGCGCAGCCCACCGAGTCGGCCATGAGAAAGACGTCGACGCCGTCCTCGGCCTGTTTTTGCAGGGCCTTGGCCATGCGCAGGCCGTTGAAGCTGCGCTCGGTGCCATAGGGCGGATCGTTCAGGATGATGAGTGCGCGTTTCATGTCATACCTCCTCGGTGAAGACTAGCGTTCGACCGGCAGCCCCGCCGCATTCCAGGCCTCCATGCCGCCGGCCACCACGTGCAGGTCGGCAAAGCCCCTGCGTGCGAGGATCTGCGCGGCCCTGGCCGAGCGCCTGTCGGTGCGGCAGACGAGCAGGACGGGGCGCTCCTGCCATGCGGCCAGTGCCTCGCTGCCTTCGGCCACGGTATCCAGCGGCAGGTTGCGGGCACCCGCGATGTGGCCGAGCTCGCCGGTGAATTCCTCGGGCGTGCGCACGTCCAGCACCAGCACGTCCTCGCCGGCATCCAGCCGTGCCCTGAGTGCGGCGATGTCGAGCATGGGGCCGCGACGCAGGCGCGCGACCAGTCGGGGCAGGAAGGCCACGGCGGCGAGCAGGGCGATGCCGAGCAGGATCTTCTGGATCAGCGACTCGCCCCCGGCGATGGCCTCGCGGCCGGCGTAACCCAGATAGGTATAGGCGATGGCGCCCGGCAGCATGCAGACCGCGGAGGCGATCACGTAGTGCCAGAAGGGGATGCGCGTGAGCCCCAGGGCGTAGTTCAGCAGGTTGAAGGGAAACAGCGGCACCAGGCGTACGAATGCGACGAAGCGCCAGCCCTCGGACTCCACGCCCTGGATGAGCTGCTTCAGCCGGCCGCCGGTCCTGCGGGCCACCCAGTCCGAGGCGAGGTGACGCGAGACCAGGAAGGCCAGGGCCGCGCCCAGCGTGGCACCGGTGAGGTTGAGCACGGTGCCGAGCACGGGGCCGAACAGGGCCCCGCCGGCCAGGGTCAGCACGGAGCCCGGCAGGAACAGCACGGTGGCCAGGGCATAGATCAGCACGAAGGCCACGGGGCCGGCGGCCCCGGCGTTGTCCACCCACGCCTCGAGCGCGGCCGCATCGAAGGCATCGCGGTAGACGATGGCCAGGGTGATGCCGGCGACCAGCACCAGCACCAGGGCGATGCGTGTCAGCTGCTTACTCACTGGCGTCCTCCCACTGGCGGCGGTTGATGGCGTAGCCCGTCACCTTGCCGACAAAGGGGATGGCCAGCATCCCGGGCAGCCAGGCGCAGCGCCTGGCATCGCGCATGTCGCGGATGCCGATGGCCATGCCCTGGTGTCCGGCGCGCGGCTGGGCGCGGTAGGTGCCGAAGAGCCGGTCCCAGAGCGAGAGGGCAAAACCGAAGTTGCTGTTGGTCTCGTCGTCCTCGATGGAATGGTGCACGCGGTGCATGTCCGGGGTGACGATGAACAGGCGCAGCACGCGGTCCACGGCCAGCGGCAGACGGATGTTGCTGTGGTTGAACATGGCCGTGGCGTTGAGCAGTACCTCGAAGATCACAACCGCCACCACCGGCGGGCCGAGCAGGACGATGGTCGCGAACTTGATGCCCATGGACAGGAAGATCTCGATGGGATGGAAGCGCGAACCGGTGGTCACGTCGAAGTCGAGATCGGCGTGGTGCATGCGGTGGATGCGCCAGAACAGCGGGATGGCATGCACCATCACGTGCTGCAGCCAGATGACGAAGTCCATGACCAGCACCGAGGCGAGGACGGCGAACCAGAAGGGCACGTCCACCACGTTGAACAGGCCCCAGCCCCGTTCCTGGGCCAGCAGCGTCACGCCCACTGCCGCGGCCGGGAAGGCCAGGCGCAGCAGGAAGGTGTTCAGGAACACCAGACCGATGTTGCTGCCCCAGCGCACCCACTTGGCGGTGGTAAGCTGGCGGCGTGGGGCCAGGACCTCCCACAGGGCCATGAGGGCGAAGATGCCGAAGAAGGCCGACAGGCGGATGACCGGCTCATACTGGCTGATGAAGCTCTCGAAGCTCATGGTTCGGGTACCCTCTATTCGTCGTGAGCCCCGGTGACGGGGATGTTGATCCATGCCGATGTTGGCCAAGACGCAAAATGAAGATACACTATTCCATAGATTAGTGGAATAGTCATCGGAGATGACACATGGCAGGCAATTTCAAGAAAGACCTCTTCGCCCAGTTCGCCCGCGTGGCCAAGGCCCTGGGCAACGGCCACCGGCTGGAGCTGCTGGAGTTCCTCGCCCAGGGCGAGCGCAACGTGGAGGATCTCGCGCGGGTCTCCGGGCTGTCCGTCCGCAACACCTCCCAGCACCTGCAGCAGCTGCGCCAGGTGGGGCTGGTGACCTCGCGCAAGCAGGGGCTGCACGTGTATTACCGGCTCACCAGCGATGACGTGGTGCAGTTGCTGCAGTGCGTGCGCGGCGTCGCCGAGCGGCACCTGGCCGACGTGAAGGTGCTGGTGGACACCTACCTCACGGTGAAGGACGCGCTGGAACCCATGCCGGTGGCCGAGCTGCTGGAGCGCGTGCGCCAGGGCGAGGTCACCGTGCTCGACGTGCGCCCCTCGGAGGAATACGCCGCCGGGCATCTGCCCGGGGCCGTGAACATCCCGCTGGCGGAACTGGAACAGCATCTCGACGAGCTGCGCGACAGCGGCGAGGTGGTGGCCTACTGCCGGGGGCCGCACTGCGTGCTGGCCTTCGAGGCGGTGGAACGCCTGCGCGGCAAGGGGCTCAAGGCCCGCCGGCTGCAGGATGGCTTCCCCGAGTGGAAGGCCGCCGGTATGCCGGTGGAGGCTGAGTGATGGCACCCCCACGGGGAATGTTCCGGTAAGGGCCGGCATCCCTACGACCAACGTCCAACCGACTCTCGGAGTGAGCATGCATAACCAGGAGGCCTTTCGCGCCCTGCGCCGTCATCTCGAACAGGTCATCGTCGGCCAGCCCCGGCTGCTCGACCGGCTGATGATCTGCCTGCTCACGGGCGG
>JAJLKJ010000028.1:0-3514 GCA_033839185.1 Gammaproteobacteria bacterium | reverse complement strand
CTCCCCCTCCAGGGCGCAGCAGCGCGGTTCGGGCTGGTCGGTGCCCTGCATCACTCGACGGTGGGCATTGAGGCGTGCCGTCAGGTCGGCCGGCACGGTCCCGCCCGGGGCGTCGTCGGCCTCGGCCCAGTAGAAGGACACACGGAAGGTGGCGCAGCAGGCGCCGCATTCCACGCAGGGATTGATGGCAGTCACGGTGTCGCCGGACGACATGACCACGGTCTCGTATCGTGAGGGAAGGTTGCTACGCCGATCGCGAACGCGGCGGCGGATACGCGGATTCTGCGGCCATCGCCGGCCCGCCCGCAAGCGGATTTTGCATGCCCCTCAGGCCGTCAGTCGCTCCAGCTCGGCCAGGTACTGCAGGGCCTGTTCGCGCGACGCCCCGCACATGGCCGGCTCGGGCCGCAGCCCGCTGCACACGGCGGGGCGCGAGGGCTGACCGAACAGCCGGCAACGGCCCTCGGCATCGAGCTGCACGCAGGGCACGCCCGCGGGCTTGCCCTGCGGCATGCCCGGGATGGGCGAACTGATGGAAGGCGCGATGCAGCAGGCGCCGCAACCACTGCGGCAGGACGGGGAAGAGACAGCCATAAATGGCGCCGTGTCAGCAATGTCAGCTAAGTCGCGCATAAGGCACTGAATAACATCCGGAAGTTGCGCATCATGGGTAGTGGTAACGCGTATAATCTGGCCGATCATCCATCTGCCGCAAGGAACTGACGTAAACTCGGGGCTTGCCGCAGACATCAGAACAAGAGCCGCACATCTTGCCCCAGGACCGCCCCGACCGCCATCGATACCCCCGCCAGCTGGCGTTCGTCCCGATACTGGTCACGGGGACCGCGGCGTGGGCGGCACCCGACCCGCACCCCCTGTCGATGGCGGAACATGCCGGGCTCATCGCCCTGCTGGTTCTGACCAGCCTTGGGCTGATTGCACTGGCCACGGTGATCGCCCACATCGCCCGCCTGAACCGACGCCTGCGCCAGAACGAGGCGCGCCATCGCGTCATCTATGAACATGCACCCGTGGCCTTCATGCTCTGGGACCATCACCTCAACGTCACGGGCTGGAACCGGCATGCCGAGGCGCTGTTCGGCTGGACCCAGCAGGAGATCATCGGCCGGAAGTTCACCACGCGCCTGATCCCGGACGAGGACATGGACACCTGCAAGCGCGTGATACAGGACCTGATCCGTACCGGACAGACCATCGAGTGCACCATCTGGAACCGCACCCGTGACGGCCAGCGCCTGCTCTGCGAGTGGAAACACACGCCGCTCTACGACAGTCACGGCCTGATCGTCGGCTTCGCCTCGCTGGCGCTGGACATCACCGACCGCCATCGCGCCGAGGAGGCGCTGCGTGCCAGCGAACAGAAGTTCCGCCTGCTGGCGGAGAACGCGGTGGACGTGATCTGGACCCTGGACATCGAGGGTCGTACCACCTACATCAGCCCCTCGGTGGAGCGGCAGCGCGGCTATCGCCCCGAGGAGCTCATCGGCCTGCCCCTGGAACAGACGCTGACGCCCGAGTCACTCAAAATCGCACGACGCCTGCTCGCTCAGGCACGCGAGACCGGCGAGCTGCCCGAGAGCCACCTGCACGTGGAGCTGCCCCGCAAGACCGGTTCCACCGTCTGGGTCGACGTCACCGTCTCCTGCCTGCATGACGATGCCGGCGCGATCACGGGCTTTCTCGGCATCAGCCGCGACATCACCGAGCAGCGGGCCACCGAGGAACGGCTCACCCACATGGCCCATCACGATCCGCTCACCGACCTGCCCAACCGCGCCCTCTTCTTCGATCGCCTGGGCATGGCCATGGCCCGCGCCCTGCGCGAGGACAGCTCGCTGGCGCTGCTGTATATCGACCTGGACGGCTTCAAGGAGGTGAACGATGTGCAGGGGCACGAGGTGGGGGACTACGTGCTGCGCAAGATGGCCAACCGGCTGCGGCAGACCGTGCGCGAGGTGGACACGGTGGCCCGCATCGGTGGTGACGAGTTCACCGTGATCGTCACCGGCGTGCACAGCCCGCAGGCCGCCTACCCGGTAGCGGAAAAGCTCCTGCATGCCCTCGCCGAGCCGCTGCGCCTGAGCAACGGCCGGGAGATCCGGCTCGGCGCCAGCATCGGCCTGGCACTCTATCCCGCCGACGCCCAGACCAGCGACGAGCTGCTGCGCCGGGCGGACCAGGCCATGTATCGCGTCAAGCGCGACGGCAAGGGCGGCTATCAGCGTGCCGAGTCCTAGGGCTGTCAGGACGCTGCGGATGCCCATCGACACGGCGATTTTTTCGCAAGGCGGACATAGGGTGCCAAGAAGGCCGGGGACAGGACGCCCCCGGCAACAGGAGTAGGATTACAAGCGTTCGTCAGCCGACCCGGTTGCAGCTGCATCCCGGGCAATACCGGCGGGGTCGGCACGCCATCCGTGATACTGCGCCCTGCGGAGCAACGCCAGTCGCTGCACGTAGCGTGCGGCATCGGCGGCATCCTCGAAGAACGCATAGCCCTCCCTGGCATCGTGGCGACGGGCATCCCCGGTGATACGAAGCGATTGAGACATCGGAGGAGATCCCTGGCCGGCTGACGGATACAGCCTAGGGCCCGCCGGTTGCAGCCGTATGACAGGCGCATGGCGCTGCCATGACGCCGGCTACGGGGCCTCGACGGGCTCCTCGTCCGGCAGGGCGCAGGCGAGATCCGGCGGCAGCGTGAGCGACACGCCCACCGGCAGGTGATCGGAATAGTGCACGGGATAGACCCGGGTCTCCTCCACCTGCAGGTGGGGCGTCACCAGGATCTGGTCATAGCAGCGGGTCGGCCGCCAGCTCGGGAAGGTATGGGTGTCGTGGTGCGGGTCGGCCAGGTGGGTGGCGTCCACCAGGCGCCGCACCTCGCTGCTGGACGGCCGGCAGTTCATGTCGCCGAGGACGATGGCGAATTCGTGGTCCTGCAACACCTCGGCGATATAGGCGAGCTGCGCCGCGCGCGTCTTCTGCACCAGCGCCAGGTGCACCTGCACCACCACCAGCGGGTTCTCCCGGGTACCGAAGTGCGCCTCCAGCGCCCCACGCCCGGGTACCGCCCCCGGCAGCTTGTGCTCTATGACCGTGTGCGGCGGCATGCGGCTCAAAAGCCCCATGGAATGCTTGGCGAAGCGCCCGAAGTTGCGGTTGGTCTGGCTGTACCAGTTGGAGAAACCGGCGCGCTCGGCCAGGTACTCGGTCTGGTTGATGAAGGTGCTGCGCAGGCTGCCCGCATCCACCTCCTGCAGGCCCACGATATCGAAATCGCTGATGAACCCGGCGATGCGATCCAGGTTGTCCTGCCGCCCCCTGTAGGGCAGCACGTGCTTCCAGCTGTTGGTCAGGAAGTGGTGGTAACGGCTGGACTGGATGCCCACCTGGATGTTGTAGCTGAGTACCCGCAACCGCGGCCCCGGGCCGGGCAGGCGCTGGTCGGAAGATACGCTGGGTGTATTCGAGGTCACAGGCGGATTATACG
>JAJLKJ010000027.1:0-15215 GCA_033839185.1 Gammaproteobacteria bacterium | reverse complement strand
CCCTGGCGTCCTGTGGCAGCGGTCGCGATTGCGCCAGGATGTTGCGTGCTTCGGTTTCTCCCTCGAATGGTTTCATCGGGCCTCCTGCGGTTTGGGTTCTGTCTTCACCCTAACGCAGCCGGCACGAAGCTCAAGAAACCCCGATTCCCAAGCGGTCTTATCCGACCAGTGCCCGCACCTTCTCCAGCATGGCGGCCGCATGGCCATCGGGCGTCACCCCGTACTCGACATGCACCAGCCGGCCATCGCGGTCGATGACGAAGGTGGCACGCACGATGCCCATCTTCTTCACGCCGTCTTTTTCCTTTTCCTGCCACACGCCATAGGCCTCGCAGATCTGCCCGTCGGTATCGGCGAGCAGCTCGACCTTGAGACCGAACTTGTCGATGAAGGCCTGGTGACTTTCGCAGGAATCCCGGCTCACCCCGAGCACGATGCTGTCGGCCGCGGCAAACTCGTTAGCCAGTGCGGTGAACTGGTTCGCCTCGATGGTGCAACCGGGTGTGTCGTCCCTGGGGTAGAAGTACAGCACCACGGACTTGCGCCCGCGGAAATCGTCGAGCGCGATCGTCCTGCCTGCCGCATTGGCGGCGGCAAAGTCCGGGGCCATCTGGTTGACTTCAAGCATAGGGTCTCTCCTTGGAGATGATTGGCACGGTGCAGAGCATTGCGCACGCCGGCAGTGCCGACAAGATCACGCACAGACCACGCGGTTTCGGCCCTCGCGCTTGGCCGCGTAGAGTGCCCCATCGGCGCGCGAGATGAGCGTGTCCAGGTTGTCGTCATAGCGGCACTCGGCCACGCCGATGCTGGCCGTCACGGACAGGAACTCCCCCTCGTGCCGCAATTCCAGGCGGGCAATGGTCGCTCGCAGCTTTTCGGCGAGGTCGCGTGCCGCACCGAGTTCCGTATGCGGCAGCACGATGCCGAACTCCTCGCCACCCAGCCGCCCGAGGATGTCCGTGCCGCGTACCGCCTCGCGCACGATCTCGCTCACGGCCACGAGCAGGGCATCCCCGGCCGCATGGCCGAAGCTGTCGTTGATCTCCTTGAAGTGATCGAGATCCATCATCAGCAGCGAGACCGGATGCCGGTGACGATGCGCGATCTCCAGCGCGCGCATGCCGTAGTCGTAGAAGGCGCGCCGGTTGTTGATGCCGGTGAGTTCGTCGGTGCGCGCGAGATTTTCCGCCTGCTCCTTGGCGGTACGCAGTTCCTGCGTACGGATGGCGACCTCCTGTTCGAGCGTCTGCTTGGTCTGCGCCAGCGAATCCCGGTACTGCGCCTCCACCCGGTCACGCTCCTGGCGCATGATGTTGTAGCGATCCGCCAGGGCCATCGCGAGCAGTGTGACGTCCAGCATCATGCCGAACTCCACCGCACGATAGGTCGCGAAGTGATAGGGCAGCACCCCGGCCACGACCAGGGCGGTGATGCTCGCCCCCACCAGCGAGGACAGACTGCCGATGATGAAGAAGCGCGCGGCGCGATTGCCCCGGTACCAGGACATAAGGCCGGCCACGACCACGGTCAGCGTGTAGGTCACCACCAGTGCGATCGACAACGACACGTGGGCGTAATACCCGCCGAGCAGCCACGACCCCAGCAGGGCCAGGACCAGCACGGCGAGAAACGCCAGCAGGAACCGGTGCAGATAGGGATTGCGCAGTCGCGTGCCGAGAAAGTGGATCGCGAACAGCACCCCGGTGATCTGGAACAGGTAGATGGTGATGGGGTGCAGCCAGTTCACCCACTCCGGCGAGTCGCGCCAGACCAGCGCATAGGTGAAGCCGTTGTAGGTGAGGTTCATGACGAGAAAGGCCGCCAGATACAGCACATAGAAGAGATAGGGCCGGTCGCGCAGGAACAGGAAGAGAAACAGGTTGTACAGCGCCATGATGGCAATGGCGCCGTAGAACACGCCGTAGTAGAACGAGGTCCAGCGATCCTGCCGGGCGAAGGCCTCGGGCTCCCAGAGGTCGACTGGCACCAGCAGCGGGTCACGCGCCTCGGCGCGCAGGTACAGGGTGCTGGTGCCGGGTGGCAGCGAGAGACGGAACACCGGCAGCGGGTGGTCGTAGCCACGCTCGCCATAGGGCAGGGTGTCGCCGAAGTGCTGGCGCACCAGATCGCCATCGGGACCTCGCACCCACAGGGTCAGGCCGTCCAGCCAGGAGCACTCCACCACCAGCAGCCGGTCGAGCGCCTCGGGGTCATCATTCACCAGTTCGAAGCGCAGCCAGACGGCCGCATTGGCAAAGCCGAAGCTCGGCACGTCGGTTGCGAGCGGGCGGAACGCTGCGGCTGCCGCACCCCGCTCCACGTCCTCGAGATCGAACGCGCGCTCGCGGTCATCGAGCACCAACACGTCCGCGCCGATACTCACATGGGGGGGCGTGGCATCCATGGCCGCCATGCCCGTGGCCGGCAGCAACAGGAAAAGCAGCACCCAGGACCGGAATCGCCCGATGATCGTGCGCCCGGTGATCATGCGAATCCCATGCAACCCTTCTTCTTCAATTCTGGCGCCCACAGCGGATCGCCCCCCGCCGACTACTCTACCGGAGATGGCCTGGTGAGGGTATGTGCGGCGGTCGCACCTTGCGCCGGATTCGCGCTAAGCTTGGTCCGCGTTCACCAACGGAGTACCGAGTGCCCCTCTCCCTGCTACGCGGCCTGACCGCCTTCCTGCTTCCTGGCGGCCTGCTCTTCCTCCTGCAGCTGATCGCCGCCGGGCACCCGGATGTCTCGCCCAGGCTCGCCCACCTGGAGGGCGTCTACCCCGCCACGGTCGCGGTCATCGCCCTGCTGCTGGGCTGGCGCTTCGACCGCAGCCGCCTGGTCTTCGCCACCGTGGTCATCGCCCTCGCCGGCATCGCGCTGCATGCCGCCGACACACGCCTGCATGACGCCATCACCGTGCTGCTGCCGCTGAACATCGCCGTGATCGCCCTGCTCAAGGAACGCGGCATCTTCACCTGGCATGGCCTGTTGCGCTGGGCCGTGATCGCCGCCCAGATCGCCGGGCTCGGGATGCTGCTGTACGGCCAGCGGGTCGACTGGCTGCACGGGTTCGGCCATGCCCTCCTGCCACTGCCCGCGCTCGACGCCCTGCGCCTGGGGCAACCGGCACTGCTCGCCTTCGGCCTGGCCCTCACCGTCACCGCCATCCAGGGCCTGCGCCAGCGCAACGCCATGGAATACGGCCTGTTCTGGGCGCTGGCCACCATGCTCTTCGCCCTGCTCGCCACGCCCATCGCCGGCCTGCTGGCCACCGGCTTCGCCACCGCCGTGCTCATCCTCGTCATCGCCCTGCTCGAGGTCTCGCACTTCATGGCCTACCGCGACGAGCTCACCGGGCTGCCCGGCCGCCGCGCCCTGAACCAGGCCCTGCTCAAGCTCGGCGGGCGCTACACCATCGCCATGCTCGACGTGGACCACTTCAAGAAATTCAACGACACCTACGGCCACGACGTCGGTGACGAGGTGTTGAAGATGGTCGCGGCACGTCTCAAGGGGGTGAAGGGCGGCGGCAAGCCCTTCCGCTATGGCGGGGAGGAATTCACGGTGCTGTTCGCCGGTCGCCGGGCAGAGGACGCCCTGCCCCACCTCGAACGCCTGCGCGTGGCCATCGCCGATGCACCGTTCACCGTGCGCGGCAGGAACCGGCCCAAGAAAAAGGGGGAAAAGAAGATCAGGGGCAGTGACCGGCAGGTACAGATCACCATCAGCATCGGCGCCGCCGAACCCGGCGAGAACGCCCGCGATCCCCAGGCGGTGATCAAGGCCGCCGACAAGGCCCTCTACCGGGCCAAGAAGGCCGGCCGCAACCGCGTCGCCGCCTGAACCGGGAGCGTTGATCTTTCTCGCTGAGGCGCAGGAATCGCAGAGAAGACGGGGACAACCTTGTGAGCGATCACCTGCGCCCTCTGCGGCTCAGCGAGCGACACGTGGTGCCACCGGCCATGGCAATTGCCGGCAAAAAAGCGGGGCGTTGCCGCCCCGCTGCTGACTACGCCGGCTGCAAGGCCGAGGCGCGGTTTACTTGAAACTGGAACCCGGCTTGAAGCCCAGCTTCTTCAGCAGGATGGCCGGCGGGCAGAAGCCGGTGATGGCGGACTGGATCAGGTTGAAGCCGGCAAAGGCCGTGAGCCACAGCCAGTGGACGGAGTGCAGCTGGGAGAGCGCCAGGCTCACCAGGATCACGGTGCCGGCGAAGATCATGACGATGCGGTCGATGGTCATTGGTGTTGCCTCCAGGGTGTTCATGACGGGCGGCTGCCCGTGATGATGCCAAAATAACATATTAGAAAACTCTAATATAGATGCCGCCAGCCGCCGTCGGTTCCCCCGCCCGGCATGTTACCCTGCCCCCATGCTGTTCATCTCCCGCAACGTGTCCCTGCCCGACGACGAGATCGAGCTTTCGGCCGTGCGCGCACAGGGCGCAGGCGGACAGAACGTCAACAAGGTCGCCACCGCCATCCACCTGCGCTTCGACATCCGCGCCTCGTCACTGCCCGAGTTCTACAAGGAGCGCCTGCTGGCCCTGCGGGACCGCCGCATCACCGGCGATGGCGTGGTGGTGATCAAGGCGCAGCGTTTTCGCACCCAGGAGAAGAACCGGGAGGATGCCCTGGCGCGCCTGCAGGCCCTGATCCAGGACGTGGCGCAGGTGCAGAAGAAGCGCCTGCCCACCCGGCCCGGCAAGGCAGCCAAACGCAAGCGCATGGACGAGAAGACGCAGCGCGGAAAGACCAAGCAGCTGCGCGGCCGGGTACGCGGCCTGGACTGACGCCGGCCTATCCCCGCACGGCGGCCTTGAGCGCTCGCCGGTGGGCATGCAGCAAGGGTTCGGTGTAGCCATTGGGCGATGCCTGCCCCTGGAAGACCAGGTCGCAGGCGGCCTGGAAGGCGATGCCGCCAAAACCCGGGGCCAGTCGGGCATAGTGCACGTCGGTGGCATTCTGTTCATCGACCAGCACCGCCATGCGACGCAACCCGTCCATCACCGCCGCCTCGCTCACCACGCCGTGATGCAGCCAGTTGGCCAGCAGCTGACTGGAGATGCGCAGTGTCGCGCGGTCCTCCATCAGGCCGACGTGGTTGATGTCCGGCACCTTGGAGGCGCCGATGCCCTGGTCGATCCAGCGCACCACGTAGCCGAGGATGCCCTGGCAGGCATTGTCGAGCTCCGCACGGATCTCCTCGGCCGGCCAGTCGGGCTGCGCCACCACCGGGATGGCGAGCAGGTCGTCGCGCGTGGCACGCCGGCCGCCCTTCAGCAGCTCGGTCTGGCGGGCGGCCACGTCCACCCGGTGGTAGTGCATGGCGTGCAGGGTGGCCGCGGTGGGCGAGGGCACCCAGGCGCAGTTCGCACCGGCCCGGGGGTGGCCGACCTTGGTCTCGACCATGGCCTTCATCTCGTCGGGCATGGTCCACATGCCCTTGCCGATCTGCGCCCGGCCGCGAAAGCCGCAGGCCAGCCCCGTGTCCACGTTCCAGTCCTCGTAGGCGGTGAGCCAGGTGGACTGTTTCATGCGGGCCTTGCCGAGCACCGGCCCGGCCTCCATGGAGCTGTGGATCTCGTCGCCGGTACGATCCAGAAAGCCCGTGTTGATGAAGATCACCCGCTCGCGGGCGGCGCGGATGCATTCCCGGAGATTCAGCGTGGTGCGCCGCTCCTCGTCCATGATGCCGATCTTGAGCGTGTTGGGGGAAAGCCCCAGGGCCGCCTCGGCGGCGGCGAAGAGCTCCACCGCAAAGGCGACCTCCTCCGGCCCGTGCATCTTCGGCTTCACGATGTACATGCTGCCGCTGCGGCTGTTCTTCAGCTCGCCGTCGCCCCGCAGGTCGTGCAGGGCGCAGAGGGCCGTGACCATGAGATCCAGCATGCCCTCGAAGACCGGCTCGCCGTCGGCATCCAGCACGGCGTCGATGGTCATGAGATGGCCGACGTTGCGCACCAGCATGAGGCTGCGTCCGGGCAGGGTGATGGTCCGCCCCCCCGGTGCGGTGTAGCTGCGGTCGGGTGCAAGGCGCCGCACCACCGGCCGGCCGCCCTTCTCGAAGCTCGCCTCCAGCGTGCCCTTCATCAGGCCCAGCCAGTTGCGGTAGACGGCCACCTTGTCCTGCGCATCCACCGCCGCCACCGAGTCCTCGCAGTCCTGGATGGTGGTGAGGGCGGACTCGAGGATCACGTCCCGGATGGATACCGGCCGCAGTTCGTGGGGCTCGAGGTCGGTGGCCAGCTGCAGCTCGATGTGCAGGCCGTGGTGCCGGAACAGCAGGGTGGTCAGGCGGCCATCCTCGTGCCGATAGCCGGCCAGCTGGCCCGGGTCGGCCAGCCCCGTGTGCGCTCCGCTGGTCAGGGTGACCTGCAGGGAGCTGTCGCGCAGGTCATAGGCCAGGACCTCGGCATGCCGCCCCTCGGCCAGTGGGATGGTCTCGTCCAGGAAGGCCCGGGCCGCCTCGATCACCTTTGCGCCGCGCACCGGGTTGTAGCGCGTACCCCGCGTGGCGCCCTCGTCCTCGGGCAGCACGTCCGTGCCGTAGAGCGCATCGTACAGACTCCCCCAGCGGGCATTGGCGGCGTTGAGCGCATAGCGCGCATTGTTCACCGGCACCACCAGCTGCGGCCCGGCCACCGTGGCGATCTCCGGGTCCACGTTCTCGGTGGTGATGCGAAAGTCCTCGCCCTCCGCCAACAGGTAGCCGATCTCCTCGAGGAAGGCGCGGTAGACCGCGGCGTCATGTGGTTGACCGCGCCGCTCGCGATGCCAGGCATCGAGCTGCTGCTGCAGGGCGTCCCGCCGCGCAAGCAGCTCGCGATTGCGCGGGGCGAAACCCCGATGCAGGTCCGCCAGCGCCTGCCAGAATGTCCCCGGGTCGATGCCCGTACCCGGCGCCGCCTCCTGCTCGATGAATTCGAACAGGGAACGGGCGACCTGCAGGCCGGCGATGTCGATACGTTCCTCACTCATGATCATCACCTCCGAAGAGCCGACGTTGTCGAGCGCCCCTAGCCATACACCAGGCTCGGCAGCCAGGTGGCCAGCGCCGGGAACAGGATCACCAGCACCAGGCCGAAGGTCTGCAGCCCGAGGAAGACCAGCGCCGAGCGGAAGATCGTGGCCATGCTGATATCCGGCGGGCAGACGCCGCGGATGTAGAACAGGGCATAGCCGAAGGGCGGACTGAGGAACGACATCTGCATGTTGACCAGGTACAGCACGCCGAACCACAGCACCACGGCATCCGCGTCCGGCCCCGGCAGGCCGAAGAGCCCGTCGAAGGTCAGCGCGCGGATGATGGGCACGAAGATCGGCACGGCCAGCAGCAGGATGCCCACCCAGTCGAGGAACATGCCCAGGATCACCAGCAGCACCATCATCAGGAACAGGATGCCGTAGGCCGACAGCCCGGTGCCGAGCAGGGTCTCGGTGATGAAGGTCTGTCCGCCCTGCAGGATGTAGAAGCCGACGAAGACCGAGGCACCGAAGATGATCCACAGCACCATGGCCGTGGCCTTCACCGTGGTCACCGAGGCCTCGCGCAGGGCGAGGATATTGAAGCGCCGGTGCATCATGGCCACGACGATCGCGCCGAAGGAACCGATACCGGCGGCCTCCACCGGGGTGGCGATGCCGCCGAACAGCAGACCCAGCACCAGGAACACCAGCACCAGCGGCGCGGTGAGGCGCGACAGCAGGCGCAGCTTCTCGCCCATGCCCACGCGCTCCTCGACCGGCAGGGCCGGCCCGAGCTTGGGGTTCTTCCAGCTGCGGAACAGCACGTAGGCGATGTAGAGGCCGGAGAGCATCAGCCCCGGCAGCACCGAACCGAGATACAGCTCGCCCACCGACTGCTGCGCCACCACGGCGTAGAGGATGGCCAGGATCGACGGCGGGATGAGGATGCCGAGCGTGCCGCCGGCCATGATCGAGCCCAGCGCGATCTTCGGATCGTACTTGCGCCTGAGCATGGCCGGCAGGGCGATGATACCCATGGTCACCACCGCCGCGCCGATCACACCGACCATGGCGGCGAGTATCGTGGAGGCGAGGATGGTGGCCGCGGCCAGACCGCCGTTGAGCCCGCCCATCCACTTGTAGACCACGTCGAACATCTCCTCGATGAGGCCCGCCCGCTCCAGCATCGAGGCCATGAAGATGAACAGCGGGATGGCGGCCAGGTCCGAGTTGGTCATCATCGGGAAGATGCGCGTGGGGATGATGTTGAGCATCAGCTGGTCACCGACCAGGTAGATGAACACCACCCCGAGCCCGCCGGTGACGAAGGCCAGCGGCAGCCCCAGCATCAGCAGCACGAACAGGCTGCCGAACATGATCCAGGTGAGCGTGGCGATGTCCACGCCGGCCAGCATGCCGGCCGAGCGGAAGAGGAAGACCTCCTCGCCCCAGGGATCGTAGAAGAGGATGTTGATGATCTCGACGCCGACGACGAAGACCACCAGCAGCGTGAGCGCATAGGTCAGCCAGGTGCCGAGGCGGCTGCCCAGCGTGGGTGCGGTCATGGCCTGACTCATGCGCGGCCCCTCCCCAGCTTGTGGAAGAGGACGATGTCCTTGACGAGCTTGGAGAGCCCCGCCAGCAGGATCAGGACCGAGCCGAACAGCATCATGCCCTTCACCGGCCAGTGCTGGATGCCCCAGGTCTCCATGGTGACTTCACTCATGTTGTAGGAATCCATGAAGAAACGGAACGAGGTCCCCATCAGCGCCACGGCGAAGATGAAGAAGAAGACGGAGGTGAAGATGTCCACACCCACGCGGGCGCGCAGCGGGAACTTCACATACAGGATGTCGACCCTCACATGCGCCCCATGCAGCAGGGCATAGGCCCCGGCCAGCAGGTACTGCATGCCGAACAGCAGGTAGGAGCCCTCGTGCACCCAGATGGTCGGCATGTTGAAGAGGTAGCGCATCACCACCTCGAAGAAGTAGAAGATCACCGCGTTCACGGTCCAGAACGCGACGAAGATGCCGGTGGCGTTGCTCAGCCAGTCGATGGATTTCGTGAACCGGTTGCCGGGCCAGTCCCGGGTGGGATCTTCCGTGGCGAGCAGTTCCTGCGCGAGATTCTCGTCAGGGGTGGGAGAGAGGGGAGGATGTTTTTTCTCGTGACGTCTTGCCAGCCAGATCATCGCCAGCGGCATGATGGCCAGCCAGCCCCAGTACAGCCAGTGGGGCATGACAAAACCGAAGCCTTCCAGATCGGACATGTGTAACCGACTCCGCGTAACTTTAGGAGAAGGCGGGCGGCGATGATCGCCGCCCGCACCGGATGAGGACCCTGTCGCCGATCAGAGGCTGTAGCCCTTGATGTCCTCCGGCGTCACGTAGCCCATGGTCTCGTTCATCATGTAGTCGAGCTGCAGCTTGAACACGCGTGCGGCGTCGGCGTCCTTCTTCGCCCACTTGAACCAGATCGGAATCGCGGCGGCGCGGAACTTGTCCACGTCCTCGGTACTCAGGCGCGAGACCGTGTTGCCGGCGGCCTTGAACTTCTCCATGGCCTCGATGTTCTTCTTCTGGATGCCGTTGTAGTGGTCGCGCGAGTAGATATACACCTGCTCCTCGACGAACTGCTGCATCTTCGGCGACAGGGCGTTCCAGGCGCGCATGTTGACCGTCAGGTCCATCACGTCGCAGGGCTGGTAGATCGACATGGTGCCGGGCGGGCCGAACAGGATGTAGTCGGTCACCTGGTGGAAGCCGAGATCGTAGTTCACCGCCGGGCCGACGTAGTCGGCGGCGTCGATGGTGCCCTTCTCCAGGGCGGGGAAGATGTCCGAGCCCGGCAGCGAGACGGTGGACACGCCGAACTGCTGGAACACCTCGGCCACCATGCCGCCCGGCAGGCGGATCTTCATGCCCTTGAGATCTTCCACCGAGTTCACCGGCTTCTTCGAGTGGATGATGTTGGCATCGTGCTGGATGGGGCCGACGAACATCAGGCCGAACTTGGCATAGATCTCGCGCGCCATCTGCAGCATGCCCAGGCCGTAGTGCATGGTGTCCCACTGCGCCGGCTGGTCCGGGCCGAGCGGATAGGAGGAGAGGAACACGCAGGCCGGGATCTTGCCGGGCCAGTAGAGGGTGAAGGGGTTCATGCCCTGCAGCACGCCGGAACGCACGGCGTCGAACAGCGCGTTGTTGTCGGCGGCCACCGCCTTGGCGGCGAAGGGCTTGATATCGAGCTCGCCCCCCGACTTCTCCTTGATGCTGTTGCACCAGTTCTCGAACAGGGCGTAGCCGGTGGTGCCGGCGTCCCAGACGGACTGGACCTTCCAGGTATGACCCTGGGCGGCCTGGGCACTGCTTATGAAAGGCGCACCGAGGACGGTGGCCCCGCCGGCGGCGGCCAGTCCCTTCAGGAACTTGCGGCGCGAGCCGGAACGGGTATCGCGGAAATCGCTCATCAGTAACCTCCTTTGGGAAGCAGCCGGGCCTGGTGCGCGGCCGCCATTCTTATCGTTTGTGTGTTGACGGGGAGGTGGACCCCAGAGAAAAGATAGCAGCTGGGGCGGGAGAATGGGACCGCCGGGGCCACCGCCTGTCCGGGCAGCGCCCCGGCCCGCCCGGCTAGCGGTCCGCGAAGGCCTCGTCCAGCAGCTCGATCCAGTGGCGCACCGGCGTGTCGGTACCGGTGGCCAGGTGCAGCTGGCAGCCGATGTTGGCCGTGGCAATGACCTCGGGCGCGCCCTTGCCCAGCGCCGCCAGCTTGTTGTCGCGCAGCCGCTGCGACAGCCCGGGCTGGAGGATGGAATAGGTGCCGGCCGAGCCGCAGCACAGGTGGGCGTCCGCCACGGGGGTGAGGGTGAAACCCGCGCGGGTCAGGATGCCCTCGACCACACCAGCGAGCTGCTGCCCGTGCTGCAGGGTGCAGGGGCTCTGGAAGGCGATCCGGCGCCGCTGCGGTTTCAGGCGCTCCTTCGGCAGCGGCTCGTCGCGCAGCACCTCGGCGATGTCCTTCGCCAGCGCCGTGACGCGCGCGGCCCTGTCGGCATAGTCCGGGTCGTCCTTCAGCAGGTGGGCGTACTCCTTCACCATCGCCCCGCAGCCGCTGGCGGTGATGATGATCGCCTCGGCCCCCGCCTCGATGTGCGGCCACCAGGCATCGATGTTGCGCCGCACGAACCCCAGCGCCTCGGCCGGGGCCGCCAGATGCTGGCTCACCGCCCCGCAGCAACCCGCGCCCCGCGGCGTGACCAGCGTGATGCCGAGCCGGTCGAGCACGCGCGCGGTGGCGGCGTTGGTGGCCGGCATGGCCACGCTCTGTGCGCAGCCCTCCAGCACCAGCATCCGGCGGGCATGCCCGGACGCGGGACGCGCGCCCGCCGACTGGGCGACCGGCACCTTGCGGCGCAGCGCCGCAGGCAGCAGCGGACGCGCCAGCCGGCCCAGGGCCAGCAGCGGGGCGAAGCGCGCCGGGTAGGGGAGCAGCTTGCGCAGCAGCCAACGCGTGAGCCGCGCGCCCGCCGGGCGCGGCACCTCGGCCTCGACCAGTTCGCGGCCGATGTCCACCAGCCGGCCGTACTGCACGCCGGAGGGGCAGGTGGTCTCGCAGGAGCGGCAGGTCAGGCAGCGGTCGAGGTGGGTCTGCGTCTTCGCGCTCACCTCACCGCCCTCGAGCAGCTGCTTGATGAGATAGATGCGCCCGCGCGGGCCGTCGAGCTCGTCGCCCAGGAGCTGGTAGGTCGGGCAGGTGGCGGTGCAGAAGCCGCAGTGCACGCAGGCGCGCAGGATGCGCTCGGCCTCCAGGCCCTGGCGGGTGTCGCGGTACCGGGCGCTGATCTGCGTCTGCATGCCTACAGCCCCGCGTAGAGGCGGCCGGGGTTGAGGATGCCGGCCGGGTCGAAGGCGGCCTTGAGGCGACGGTGCAGTTCCAGCAGGCCCGGGGCCAGCGGCTGGAAGACCTCGCCGGTCTCGGCACCCGCCGGCCGGTTGTGCACCAGGGTGGCGTGACCGCCGGCGGCCCGCGCCCAGGCGCGGATCTCCCCGGCCGGGGCATCGCTCACCAGCCAGCGCTGCGCACCGCCCCATTCGTAGAGCCACTTGCCCTCGAGCTCGCCCGGCGCGGCGTCCGAGGCCACCGACAGGCGCCAGATCGGCCGCTTCGCCGTGAAGAAGGCGTGTCGCTGCTCGCGCAGCTTGTGCCAGAAGCCGGCGCTGTCCTCGATGAGCTCCCCGCCCACGCGCTGGCGTGCCGCCGCCACCCCCTTGGGCGTGCCGCAGAGGCGGACGTACAGGGTGTCGCCGTGAAAACAGGTGGCGGTGATGGGCAGCTGCCGCCCGGCCCAGCGATGCAGCAGGAACAGGGCCTCCTGGTCCGTGGTCCTGCGCGCCAGGGTGATGTGCGTCTCGGGGCGCGGGATCACGCGCAGCGAGACCTCGAGCAGCACGCCCAGCGTGCCCATGGCCCCGGCCATCAGGCGCGAGACGTCGTAGCCCGCCACGTTCTTCATCACCTCGCCGCCGAAGGAGAGGATCTCGCCGCGCCCGTTCAGCACCTTGGTCCCCAGCACGAAGTCGCGCGCCGCCCCGGCGTAGGCGCGGCGCGGGCCGGAGAGGTTGCAAGCCACGGTGCCGCCGACGGTGGCGCCCGCGCCCAGGTGCGGCGGCTCGAAGCCCAGGATCTGGTTGTGCTCGGCGAGCGCCGCGTCGATCTCGGCCAGCGGCGTGCCCGCGCGGGCGGTGACGACGAGCTCGGTGGGTTCGTAGTGCACGATGCCGCGATGCCCGGCCGTGGCCAACGCCTCGCCCGGCGTCGCCCGCCCGAGGAAATGCTTGGTGTCGCCGCCGACGATGCGCAGCGGCGTCCCGTCCGCGGCGGCGGCCCGCACCTGGTCGCGCAGCTCGGCCGACCGGTCGCTCATCAGAAGCGCTCCAGCTCGGGGAAGGGCAGCTCGCCCCGGTGCACGTGCATGGCGCCGAACTCGGCGCAGCGGTGCAGCGTGGGCACGGCCTTGCCCGGGTTCAGCAGGCCCTCGGGGTCGAAGGCGTGCTTGATGGCGTGAAACTGGGTCAGCTCCAGGGCGTCGAACTGCACGCACATCTGGTTGATCTTCTCCATGCCCACGCCGTGTTCGCCGGTGATGGTGCCGCCCACCTCGACGCAGAGCTCCAGGATCCGGCCGCCGAATTCCTCGGTGCGCTCGAGCTCGCCCGGCTGGTTGGCATCATAAAGAATGAGCGGGTGAAGATTGCCGTCGCCGGCGTGGAAGACATTGGCCACGGCGAGACCGTATTCCTGCGAGAGTTCGGCCATGCGCTTGAGCACCTCGGGCAGCCGCTTGCGCGGGATGGTGCCGTCCATGCAGTAGTAGTCGGGCGAGATGCGGCCCACGGCCGGGAAGGCGGCCTTGCGGCCCTTCCAAAAGGTCAGGCGCTCGGCGTCGTCGCGCGCGGTGCGCACCTCGGTGGCGCCGCTTTGTTTCAGGATCTGACGCACGGCGAAGATGTGCTCCGAGACCTCCTCGTTGGTGCCGTCGAGCTCGCAGAGCAGGATGGCCTCGGCATCGCGCGGGTAGCCCGCGTGCACGAAGTCCTCGGCGGCCTGGATGGCGAGCCGGTCCATCATCTCCAGGCCCGCCGGGATGATGCCGGCGGCGATGATGTTGCCCACCGCCGCGCCCGCCTTCACCACATCGTCGAAGGCGGCCAGCAGCACCTGGGCGCGCTCGGGCTTTGGCAGCAGCTTCACCGTCACCTCGACGATCACGGCCAGCATGCCCTCGGAGCCGGTCAGCAGCGCGAGCAGGTCGTAGCCTGGACTGTCCAGGCCGTCGCCGCCGATCTCCAGCAGCTCGCCGTCGATGGTCACCACCTTGAGCTTCTGGATGTTGTGCACCGTGAGGCCGTACTTGAGGCAGTGCACGCCGCCCGAGTTCTCGGCCACGTTGCCGCCGATGGTGCAGGCGATCTGCGAGGAGGGGTCGGGGGCGTAGTACAGCCCGAACTCCTCCACCGCCTGGGAGATGGCGAGATTGCGCACGCCGGGCTGCACGCGGGCCGTGCGCCGCGTGGTGTCGATCTCGAGGATCTGCGAGAACTTCGCCAGGCTCAGCAGCAGCCCCTGCTCGAAGGGCAGCGCGCCGCCGGAGAGCCCCGTGCCCGCCCCGCGCGCCACCACCGGCACGTGGTGCCGGTGGCAGAGCCGCAGGATGGCCTGCACCTGGTCCACGGTCCCGGGCAGCACGGCCACCATGGGCAGGCGGCGATAGGCCGACAGCCCGTCGCACTCGTAGGGGCGCAGGTCCTCCTCCGTCGAGAGCACCGCCTCGGCCGGCAGCAGCTCGCGCAGGCGGCGCACCAGGGCGGACTTGTCGATGGTGGGCGTGGGAAATTCGGCTGTGTGGTCGTGATGCATGGCTCGTCGTACTCGGATCAACCGGACCTGTCGCAAGCATAGCGGTTGCAACGAAAGCGGTGGCGACCGACCATAAAGACTTCACTTTGGCCGACCCCGGCGCGGATGGCAACCTTTACCGCGCCGGGGTTACTGACCCCCACGACGCCCGTGACCGAACCCGACATCCTCTTCCAGGACGACTGGCTGGTGGCCGTGCACAAGCCGGCCGGCCTGCTCGTGCACCGCAGCCTGATCGACCGGCGCGAGACACGCTTCGCCCTGCAGCTGGTGCGCGACCGCATCGGCCGGCGCGTCTACCCCGTGCACCGTCTGGACAAGCCCACCTCGGGCGCGCTGCTGTTCGCACTCGACCCGCAGACCGCCCGGCGGCTCACCGCCCGCTTCACCCAAGGCGCGGTGCAGAAGACCTACCTCGCCGTGGTGCGCGGCCACACGGCGGAGGCCGGCGTGGTCGATTACGCCCTGCGCGAGGAGCTGGACCGGATGACCGACGCGCTGGCCGACCCGGACAAGGCGGCGCAGCCGGCCGTAACGGCCTGGCAACGCCTGGCCACCGTGGAGCTGCCGCATGCCGTGGGCCGTTACCCCACGGCGCGCTACTCGCTGCTGCGCCTTGAGCCCGCAACCGGCCGCAAGCACCAGATCCGCCGTCACATGAAGCACATCTTCCATCCCGTAGTGGGCGACACCACCCACGGCGACGGCCGCCACAACCGCTTCTTCCGCGAGCAGCTCGACGCCCACCGCCTGCTGCTCGCGGCCACCGGCCTCACCCTCGCCCACCCGCACACGGGCGCGCCGCTCGCCATCGAGGCGCCG
>JAJLKJ010000026.1:0-44973 GCA_033839185.1 Gammaproteobacteria bacterium | reverse complement strand
GTGGGTCTGGCCCGCACCGCCCTGTTCAACTGGGCGTTCGCCCGCCACCACGGCGGCACCTTCGTGTTCCGCATCGAGGACACCGACGCCGCGCGCGACTCGCAGGAGTCCTACGAGACGCTGCTCGAGGTGATGCGTTGGCTGGGCTTCTCCTGGGACGAGGGCCCCGAGGTCGGCGGCCCGCACGGCCCCTACCGCCAGTCCGAGCGGTTCGACATCTACGCCGACGTTGCCCGCCGGCTGCTCGAGGCGGGTCGTGCCTACCACTGCTACTGCTCGCAGGAGGAGCTCGACGAGCGCAACGCGCAGGCGCGCGCCGAGGGCCGCACCCCGGGGTACGACGGCCACTGCCGCGACCTCTCCGAGGAGCAGGCGACGGCGTACCTGCAGGACGGCCGACGACCGGTCGTCCGGTTCCGGATGCCCGACCACGCGATCACCTTCGACGACCTGGTCCGCGGGGAGATCACCTTCCAGTCCGAGCACGTCCCGGACTACGTGCTCGTGCGGGGCAACGGCCACCCGCTGTACACGCTGGTGAACCCGGTGGACGACGCACTGATGGAGATCACCCACGTCCTGCGCGGCGAGGAGTGGCTGCCGTCGGCGCCCAAGCTGATCAAGCTATACGAGTACTTCGGCTGGGAGCAACCCAAGCTCTGCTACATGCCGCTGCTGCGCAATCCGGACAAGTCCAAGCTGTCCAAGCGCAAGAACCCCACCTGCATCACCTTCTACGAGCGCATGGGTTTCATGCCCGAGGCGCTGCTCAACTACCTGGGGCGCATGGGCTGGTCGATGCCGGACGAGCGCGAGAAGTTCAGTCTGGCCGAGATGATCGAGCACTTCGACCTGTCGCGCGTCTCCCTCGGCGGGCCGATCTTCGACATCGAGAAGCTGTCCTGGCTCAATGGCCAGTGGCTGCGCGAGCTGCCGGTGGAGGAGTTCGCCCGGCGCGTGCAGCAGTGGGCGTTCAATCCGCAGTACCTGATGCAGATCGCCCCGCACGTGCAGCAGCGCGTCGAGACCTTCAGCGACATCGCGCCGCTGTCCAGCTTCTTCTTCAGCGGCGGCGTGCAGCTGGATGCCAAGCTGCTGGAGCACAAGAAGCTGACCCCGGACCAGGTGCGCCAGGCCCTGCAGCTGGTGCTCTGGGAGCTGGAGGCGCTGCGCCAGTGGGACAAGGAGAAGATCACCGGCTGCATCCAGTTCGTCTGCGAGGGCCTCGGCCTCAAGCTGCGCGACCTGATGCCGCTGATCTTCCCGGCCATCACCGGCAAGGCCAGCTCGGTCTCGGTGCTGGATGCCATGGAAATCCTCGGCGCCGATCTGTCGCGCTTCCGCCTGCGCCAGGCCGTCGAGCTGCTCGGCGGTGTGAGCAATGGTGAGAGCAAGGAGTGGAAGAAACTGCTGGAAAGCTTCCGCTGAGCAGGGTTCGAGGGTAAGTGTTTGTTCTTTCGACGAAAAATATTCGAGTCGAATGAAAAATAGTGTTGACAGCATGGGCCCTCGAACCTAATATGCGCCCCGTCCAAGCGACGGGGCTATAGCTCAGCTGGGAGAGCGCTTGCATGGCATGCAAGAGGTCGACGGTTCGATCCCGTCTAGCTCCACCAAATTGCCACCGAATGAATTCCAGCGCATTCGGGTAAATGAAGGTTTTGTCCCCTTCGTCTAGTGGCCTAGGACACCGCCCTTTCACGGCGGTAACAGGGGTTCGAGTCCCCTAGGGGACGCCACTTCACGCAGTGCTTGCACTGCACGTCGAGAGACGCAAAATCCGGGGCTATAGCTCAGCTGGGAGAGCGCTTGCATGGCATGCAAGAGGTCGACGGTTCGATCCCGTCTAGCTCCACCAATCACTGACAAGGCCAGCCTAGCGCTGGCCTTGTTCTTCGAAGGTTTTGTCCCCTTCGTCTAGTGGCCTAGGACACCGCCCTTTCACGGCGGTAACAGGGGTTCGAGTCCCCTAGGGGACGCCACTTTCTTTCCGCGTTTTGCGGACTTCAAGGGTCATTCTTCGGAATGGCCCTTTTGTTTTTCTACCTCCCGAATCTTTCCTGACGGCCCGCGACGAGCGGTCGCTAAAGCGGCTTGCGTTATTTAATTATGGTCATAATATTAAGACCATAATCTGATGGAGGCCGCCATGCACGAGAAAAAGGTCAGGACCCGTGGACGCATCCTCGATGCCGCCACCGCCGCGCTGATCCGGCGTGGCCCGCGGGAGCCCAGTGTCGGCGAGGTGATGGGCGCGGCCGGGCTCACCGTTGGCGGCTTCTACGGCCATTTCGAGAGCAAGGAAGCGCTGATGCTGGAAGCCTTTGGCCAGTTGCTCGCGCGTCGTCGGCAACTGCTGCGGCAGCTGGATGACAGCCTGGGTGCCGAGGAGCGCCGGGTGCTGACGGCGGCCTTCTACCTGTCGCGCAAGCATCGCGATGCCGGCACCGATGCCTGTCCGCTGCTGAGCGCGCTGGCTGAGATGGGCCGTTTGCCGGAGCCGTTCCGGGCCGTGCTGACCGAGCATGTCGAGCTGATGGTGGCGGAGCTGGCCGGCAGCCCCGAAGAGGCCGACCAGGTGCTGGCCGACCTGGCCCTGATGATCGGTGGCCTGTCCCTGGCGCGTGCCCTGGGCGATGGCGAGTTGTCCGACCGAGTTCTGCGTGCCGCCAAGTCGGCGGTGGTGTGAGTGTGCCCGCGTGGCGGGTCGTGAGATGAGGAGACACAAGATGAGTGCTATGAGCTGGATTCGTGGCTTCAACGCCACGGTTGGTCGCCTGGCCCCGGATCTCGCGGCCAGCAAGATGCACCGGGCCTTTCTGACGCCGCGCGAACTGCCGCCGCGCGACTGGGAGTTGCCGCTGCTGGCGGAGGCCGAGCGCGTCACCCTGCGCTTCGGTTTGTCTGCCTTGCGCTGGGGGCAGGGGCCGGCGGTGCTGCTGTTGCACGGCTGGGAAGGTCGTTCGACCCAGTTTGCCGAGCTGATTCGCGCCCTGGTGCGTGCCGGCTATGGTGTGGTCGCCCTGGATGCACCGGCCCATGGGCGCTCGCCGGGGCACGAGGCCAATGTGGTGCTGTTCGCTCGTGCCCTGTTGGAGGCGGCCGGAGAGCTGCCGCCGCTGAAGGCGGTGATCGGCCATTCGCTGGGTGGCGCCAGTGCCTTGCTGGCGACCCAGCTCGGCCTGCGCACCGAGACGCTGGTGACCATCGCCGCGCCGGCGCGCATCCTCGGTGCGCTGCGGCGCTTCGCCCACTTCGTCGGGTTGCCCCGGCAGGCGCGGGCGCGCTTCGTGCGCATGGTCGAACAGAGCGCCGGCATGCCGGCTGCGCAGCTCGATGTGGAGCGTTATCGCCTGGATTTCCCCGGGCTGGTGGTGCACGCCGAGGACGATCCCATAGTGCCCTTTGGTGAGGCGCAGAACATCCACGCGGCCTGGCCCGGCAGCCGCCTGCTGCGCCTGGAGCGAGGTGGCCACAGCAAGCCGCTGGGCGATCGGCAGGTGGTCGAAGCGGTGCTGGAGCTGCTCGGCAGCGCCGATCTGCAGGGCGCCGCCAACCGCCGCATACTGGCTGCCGCATCCTGAGTGCCAGGCGCTACGCCGGCCCTAACGCGGTACACTCCCTGCCATGTGCCCACCGCGCCGAAGTTGTGCTTCGCGGCCAGTGGGCGCCGTCACAGCAGCCAATGCCGTTTGGTGAGGGGGAGATGACATGGGCCTGACGATGGATGTGGTGCTGCAGCGTGCGCGCCCGGTGCTGCCGGTGCTGGTGATCGAGGATTGCGCGCTGGCGGTGGACCTGGCGCGTGCGCTCTATGCCGGCGGCGTCGAGGTGCTCGAAGTCACCCTGCGCACGCCGCGCGCCCTGGATGCCCTGGCGGCGATTCGCCAGGAACTGCCGCAGCTGCTGGTGGGGGCGGGTACGGTGATTCATGCCGAGCAATTCCAGGAGGCTCGCGATGCCGGCGCACAGTTCGCCGTCAGCCCGGGCTGCACCGAGCGCCTGGCGGCGGCGGCCGATGACTCGGGGCTGCCCTACCTGCCGGCGGTGATGACGCCTTCGGAAGTGTTGCTGGCCCTGGAATACGGCTACCGCTCGCTGAAGCTGTTCCCGGCCAACGGCAATACCAGCGTGAAGATGCTGAAGAGCTTCAAGGGGCCGTTTACCGGCATCCGTTTCTGCCCCACCGGCGGCATCACCGCGGACAACCTGCTGAGTTTCCTGCGCCTGCCCAACGTGGCCTGTGTCGGCGGTACCTGGATCGCCCCGGACAACCTGATCCGCGCCCGCGCCTGGGACCAGATCACCCAGCTGGCCAGCGAGGCCCGCGCCCTGGCGGCCAGTGTGGAGGTCAAGCCGTGAGCTGGGACTTGCCAACGCCTTTCGTCATCGACCTGCAGGTCGGCGCCGACGACATCGACGGCCTGGGGCATGCCAACAACGCCGTCTACGTCAGCTGGCTGGAGCGCTGCGCCTGGCGCCACTCGCAACACCTGGGGCTGGACCTGGCCGAGTACCGCCGTCTGGATCGCGCCATGGCGGTGCTGCGCCACGAGATCGACTACCTGGCCAGCGCCTACGAGGGCGAGGAGCTGCAGATGGCCACCTGGATCGTCGAGTCCGACCACAGGCTGAAGATGACCCGGCGCTTCCAGCTGTGGCGCCCGGCCGATGCCACCACGCTGCTGCGGGCGCAGACCACCTTCGTCTGCATCGAACTGTCCAGCGGCAAGCCCAAGCGCATGCCGGCAGAGTTCGTCGAGGGCTATGGTCGGGCGCTGCTGGAGCCCTATCCGCTGCAGCTCTAGTTCAGTAGCGGGGCGAGGAACACCTGGCCCGGCTCGACGATGATCGCGAACTGCCGCGTCTCCCCCGGGCCCAGCAGCACCGACTGCGTGGGCCCGGGCCCCTGGCCGCCGCAATAGCCGGCGGCGGAGATGGCCACCGCCAGGCTGACCCGGCCACTGGGCAGGTCGAGGGCGGTGCGCTCCCCCGGCCCCAGGCTTGCCGCCACTACCCGGTTCACATACAGCTCCACATTGCAGGCATTGGGCGCGTTGCCGTCACGGCTGAAGATCAGTCGGCCCGGCTCGCCCGGCGCCGGTTCCGGCGGCTGCAGGTGGACGCCGCGCGGCAGCGGTTCGGCGGCCTGGACGCTGGCGCAGAGCAGGCACAGGGCGAGTAGCGTGCGGTGCGGCATGGCGAGTCCCTCCATTGGTCCCCTGCAGTGTGGCCCATCTTGCGCTGCGCGGGTGCCGCCTTAAACTGTGCGCCCCTTTTCCTGGATAACTTCATGCAAATCGCCCTGGCCCCCATGGAGGGGCTGGTCGACGAGATCCTGCGCGATGTGCTGACCCGAGTCGGCGGCATCGACTGGTGCGTCACCGAGTTCATCCGCGTCTGCGACCGCCTGCTGCCTGAGGCCGCCTTCCGCAAGCTGGCGCCCGAGCTGGCCGCCGGCGCGCGCACCCGCGCCGGCACGCCGATGCGCGTGCAACTGCTCGGCTCCGACCCCAGCTGCCTGGCCGACAACGCCGCCTTCGCCTGCAGCCTGGGTGCGCCGGTGATCGACCTCAACTTCGGCTGCCCGGCCAAGACGGTGAACAAGTCGCGTGGCGGCGCCGTGCTGCTCAAGGAGCCGGAACTGCTGCACGCCATTGTGCGCGAGGTGCGCCGCGCCGTGCCGGCGGAGATTCCGGTCACCGCCAAGATGCGCCTGGGCTTCGACAGCCCGGACGGCGCCCTGGACTGCGCTCGCGCCCTGGCCGAGGGCGGGGCGGCCAAGCTGGTGGTGCATGCGCGAACCAAGGTCGACGGCTACAAGCCGCCGGCCCACTGGGAATGGGTGGCGCGGGTGCAGGAGGCGGTCGCCGTGCCGGTGTACGCCAACGGCGAGATCTGGACGGTCGACGACTGGCGCCGCTGTCGCGCGGTCAGCGGTGCCGAGCACATCATGCTCGGCCGCGGCCTGGTGTCGCGCCCCGACCTGGCCCGGCAGATCGCCGCCGCCCGCGCCGGCCGGGAAGTCGTGCCGATGAGCTGGGAGGAGCTGCTGCCGCTGCTCCAGGACTTCTGGCGGCAGGCGCGCGGCAAGCTGGCGCCGCGCTATGCGCCGGGGCGGCTCAAGCAGTGGCTGGCCATGCTCACCCGCAGCTATCCGGAGGCGGTGGCGCTGTTCGCCGAGATTCGCCGGGAGAACGACTGCCAGCGCCTCGACCGGCTACTCGGTGTGCCCGAGACTGTGAAACACAGCGCCTAACGGCCGCCGCTGACGTCGATGAAGGTGCCGGTGCAGTAGGAGGATTGCTCCGACGCCAGCCAGAGAATCGCCTGCGCCACTTCCTCGGGCGTGCCGCCGCGCTGCAGCGGCACGCTGCCCTTGAGCCGCTCGATGCGCCCCGGCTCGCCGCCGGCGGCGTGGATGTCGGTGTCGATCAGCCCCGGGCGCACGGCGTTGACGCGGATGCCGTCGGCCGCCAACTCGCGGGACAGGCCGATGGTCAGGCTGTCCACCGCACCCTTGGCCGCCGCGTAGTCGATGTACTCGCCCGGCGAGCCGAGGCGAGCGGCCATGGAGGACAGGTTGACTATGCTGCCGCCGTCGCCACCCCGGCGGCGCGACATGCGGCCGATCGCCTCGCGGCAGCAGAGGAAGGTACCGATCACGTTGGTGTTCAGCACCCGCTGCCAGCGCGCGACGTCCATCTGCTCCAGGCGCATCTGCTGCTCCAGCATGCCGGCGTTGTTCACCAGCACATCGAGGCGGCCGTAGCGCGCGTCCAGCTCGGCGAACAGGCGCAGTACGTCGGCCTCGTCGTCGATGTCGGCCTGCACCGCATGGGCGCACCCGCCGGCCGCGCCGATCGCCTCGACCAGCGCCTGCGCGGCCTGGGCCTGGCGACGGTAGCTCAGCAGCAGGTCGTAGCCCTGGCACGCCGCCAGGCGGGCGGTGGCGGCGCCTATGCCGCGGCTGGCGCCGGTGATCAGCATCACTCTGTTCATGCTCTTGAAATCCCTGTGGGGGTTCCCATCTATGTTGCTGCGGGATGCCGAAGTCGGGTCCCGCATCCGACACTTGCTGATATTTCAGGAGATCGCCATGAGCAACGTACTTTCCCTCGCTCCGCTGTTTCGCCAGTCCATCGGTTTCGACCGCTTCAACGACCTGTTCGAGTCGGCCCTGCGCAATGGCGAGAGCGCCAGCTCCTATCCGCCCTACAACGTCGAGAAGCATGGCGAGGATCACTACCGCATCGTAGTCGCGGCCGCCGGCTTCCGCGAAGAGGACCTCGAACTGCAGGTCGAGCGTGGCGTGCTCACCGTCACCGGCGGCAAGCGCGAGCGCCAGTCGGCACAGGTGACCTACCTGCACCAGGGCATCGCCCAGCGCGGCTTCAAGCTGTCGTTCCGCCTGGCCGATCACATCGAGGTCAGGGGCGCCGCGCTCGACAGCGGCCTGCTCAATATCGACCTGGTGCGCATAGTGCCGGAAGAGGCCAAGCCCAAGCGCATCCCCATCGGGGCGCAGAAGGATGTGCTGGAAGGCTGATCGCCGCGCACAAGCGAAAGGGAAGGGCACCTGCGGGTGCCCTTCTGCGTTTCAGCGCTGGCGGGCGTTGCGCAGCAGGCTCTGGAAGGCCTCCAGGGGCAGCGGCTTGCTGAACAGGTAGCCCTGGTACTGGTGGCAGCCCTGCTGCAGGAGGAAGTCCAGCTGCTCCTGCTGTTCCACCCCTTCGGCGATCATCTCCAGGTTGAGGCTGCGTGCCATGGCGACGATGGCGCGGATGATCTCGGCGTCGTTGGGGTCGCTGGTGGCGTCGCGGACGAAGGACTGGTCGATCTTCAGCACGTCTATCGGCAGGCGCTTGAGGTAGGTCAGCGAGCTGTAGCCGGTGCCGAAGTCGTCCATGGCGAAGCTCAGGCCGAGCTTCTTCAGGCGGCGCATCTTGCCGATGGTGTCGTCCAGGTTCTGGATCACGATGCCCTCGGTGATCTCCAGCTTGAGCATGCTGGCCGGCAGCTCGCTGAGTTGCAGGCCGCGCTCCACCCGCTCGACGAAGTCGTTCTGGCGGAACTGCCGCGGACTGATGTTGACGCACAGCTTGAAGTTCTCGCGCTGCACCAGGCCGTCGAGCATCAGGCGCGCGCAGGCATGGCAGGCCTCGTCCAGCACCCAGGCGCCGACCTCGAGGATCAGCCCGCTTTCCTCCAGCACCTGGATGAACTGCGCCGGCGACTGCTGGCCCAGGGTCGGGTGGCTCCAGCGCAGCAGGGCCTCGGCGCCGATCACGCTGCCGTCGCGGGCGTCCACCTGGGGCTGGAAGTACAGCTCGAACTCGCCGCGGGCCAGGCCCAGGCGCAGGTCGCTCTCCAGGCGCAGGCGTTCGCTGGCGGCGTCCTGCATAGCCTTGCGGAAGATCTGCACGGTGTTGCGGCCGGAGTCCTTGGCCCGGTACAGGGCGATGTCGGCGCGCTTGAGCAGATCGGTCGGGTTGTCGCCGTGGTCCGGCAGCAGGGCGATGCCGATGCTCGGCGTCACCTGCAGGCGGTGGCCGTCCAGCAGCATGGGCTCGGCCAGCAGGCGGCGCAGCTTTTCCGCCACCTGGCGAACCTGGCGGGTGACTTCCGAACGCTTGCCCTCCAGGCCCGACAGCAGTACCACGAACTCGTCGCCGCCTAGGCGCGCCACGGTGTCTTCCTGGCGCACGCTGGCCTCCAGGCGCGCGGTAATCATCTTCAGCACGGCGTCGCCGACCGGATGGCCGAGGCTATCGTTGATGTGTTTGAAGTGGTCGAGGTCGAGGAACAGCAGGGCGCCGTGTAGGCCATGGCGCTTGAGCAGGGCGATCTGCTGGGTCAGGCGGTCCATCAGCAGGGCGCGGTTGGGCAGGTTGGTCAGCGAGTCGTGGTAGGCCAGGTGCTGCACCTGGGCCTGGGCTGCCTTCAGTTCGCTGATGTCGCGGGCGGTGAGCAGCAGGCAGGCGATGCCGTTGAGGTCGATGGGCTCCACCGAGACCTCGACCAGCTTGATGCTGCCATCGCGGTGCTGGCCGAGCATCTCCAGGTGGTAGACACGGCCCTCGCGCTGGAGGGTCTCGATCATGCGGGCGCGCTCTTCCGGCTGGGCCCAGACATTCAGTTCCAGGGAGCTGCGGCCTATGACTTCTTCGGCGCGATAGCCGGTGAGGCGACAGAAACCTTCGTTGACCTCGATGTAGCGCCCCGAGTCGCGCTCGGTGATGGTGATGGCGTCCGGACTGGAGTGGAAGGCCTTGGCGAACTTCTCCTGGCTGGCCTTGAGCGCGGCTTCGGCGGCCTGGCGTTCGGTGATGTCGCGGAAGGTGGTGGTGATGCACAGCTGGCGTTCGACGCGGATGAAGCGGCTGGAGATCACGCAGGTCAGCTCATGGCCACCCTTGGTGCGGAAGCGCGCCACCTCGTTGTTGAGGCCCTGTTGCTGGTTCAGCTTGGCGAACAGCTGGTCACGCTGTCGCTCGTCGACCCAGAAACGCAGCTCTGGGGCGCTGCGCCCGACTATCTGCTCGGGTTGCCAGCCGAACACCTGGCAGAAGCTGGGGTTGACCTCGACGAACACGCCGTCGCGGATGCGCGACACGCAGATGGGCTCGGGGCTGGCCTGGAACAGGGTGACGAACTTCTCCTCGGAGGAGGCCAGGCGCTGCTCGCGCAGCACCCGCTCGGTGATGTCCATGAGGATGCCGGCCATGCGCAGCGGCTGCTCCTGGCTGTCGCGGTAGAGCTTGGCGGTGCTTTCCAGGTAGCGGGTGTAGCCGTTTTTCAGGCGGGTGCGGTAGGTCACCTGGTATTCGCGCTGGATGCCGGCGCAGGCGTCGCGATAGGCCTGGCGCATCAGTTTCTGGTCCGCCGCCGGGACGCGTTCGAAGAAGTCGGCGAAGGGGCCGTGGTAGGGCTCGGCGGGCAGGCCATGCAGGCTGGCGGCGCGTTCCGAGGCATAGAGCAGGCCGCTGGGAATGTGCCAGTCCCAGGTGCCCAGGTTGGCCGAGTCCAGGGCCAGGGTCAGGCGCTCCTGGCTGTCGCGCAGGGCCAGTTCCTGCTCCTGCTGCTGGGTGATGTCGCGGATCACCCCGAATACCTGTTTGCGGCCGCTGGCGTCCAGTTGCGGCCGGCCGCTGATCTCCAGCCAGTGCAGGCTGCCGTCGGGCCAGCGGATGCGGTGGCGCAGGGCCTCGACAATCGGCTGGCCTTCCAGCACCTGCCGGAACAGCTGCTGTACCTTGGTGCGGTCTTCCTCGGGGATCAGCTCGATGTAGTCGACGCGCTGTTCCAGCGGATTCTTCGGGTCCAGGCCGAACAGCGCCTGGGCGCCGCGCGACCAGTTGACCTTGCCGCTCTCGATATCCCAGTACCAGGCGCCCAGGTTCGCACCGTTGAGGGCGGCGAGCAGGCGCGGCGCATCCTGCCAGGTCTTCTCGAACTCGGCGGGGTCGAGGGCGGGGATGTAGGGAAAGGGCGGCTGCTTGGGCGGTCTGGACATCGCGTTCTCGTCCGGCGCTCGGCACGGCCTCGCCACCTGGTGGGAAGGGGCGCTGTAGCGGCATGCAGGCGTCTTTTTTATCGTTGTGTCCTCACGTTAGCCGCAGTTTTGCTGTCAAGGCAAGCGGCGTTGCTGGTCGAGCAGGGCCATGAAGGCTTTGGCCGCGTTGGACAGGGTTCGTTCCCTGTGCAGGATGTAGCCGAGGCGCCGCTGCAGCTGGATGCCCGGCAGTGGCAGGCGCATCACCTGGTCGTCGAGCATGGTGCGTGGCAGCACGCTCCAGGCCAGGCCGATGGAGACCATCATCTTGATCGTCTCCAGGTAGTTGGTGCTCATGCCGATGTTGGGCGTCAGCCCCTGGGCGGCGAACAGGTTGTTGACGATGTGGTGGGTGAAGGTGTTGCCGCCGGGGAACACCGCCGGGTGCAGCGCCACGTCGGCCAGGGTCACCGCGCCGTTGCGCGCCAGCGGATGCTCGGGGGCGGCGACGAAGTCCAGCGGGTCGTCCCACACCGGCACCGCGTGCACCGGCTCGCGCGTCTCCGGGGCCAGGGTGATCACCGCCAGTTCGGCGCGGCCATGCAGGATCTCCTCGTAGGCCACCTCCGAGTCGAGGAACTGGATGTCCAGCGCCACCTGCGGATGCTGGCGGGTGAAGGCCCGCAGCAGCGGCGGCAGGCGGTGCAGGCCGATATGGTGGCTGGTGGCCAGGGTCAGGCGGCCGCTGACTTCGCCATTGAGATTGGTCAGGGCGCGGCGGGTGTCGTCCAGCACATTGAGGATCTGGTAGGCCCGCGGCAGCAGGGCGCGGCCGGCCTCGGTCAGGTTCACCTCGCGGCCCAGGCGGTCGAACAGGCGCACGTCGAGCTGCTGTTCCAGGCCGGCGATGCGCTTGCTCACCGCCGGTTGGGTCAGGTGCAGGCGCTCGGCCGCCTCAGAGAAGCTGCCGGCCTCGGCGATGGCGATGAAGGCGTTGAGGTTGGCCAGGTCCATAGGTGTCTGCGTTCGGCTCGGTGATTGTCGGTCTTATAGCGCATTGCATTCCGCTCAGGAATGCTTGGAATAAAAAATATGAATTGGAGTTATTCGAGCCGAATCCCTAGGATCGCCCCATCAGCAGAAGGGTTATCAGCCCTCGCTCCGCACATGACCTGATCGAGGACATAAGCAAATGGCCGGCAAGACGCTCTACGACAAGCTCTGGGACATGCACGAGGTGAAGCGCCGCGACGACGGTTCGTCGCTGATCTACATCGACCGGCAGATCCTCCACGAAGTGACCTCGCCGCAGGCCTTCGAGGGCCTGCGTCTGGCCGGGCGCAAGCCGTGGCGCGTGGACGCCAATATCGCCACTCCGGATCACAACGTGCCGACCACCCGCGCCGAGCGCCAGGGCGGCCTGGAGGCCATCGTCGACGAAGTGTCGCGCATCCAGGTGCAGACCCTGGACGAGAACTGCGACGACTTCGGCATCCTCGAGTTCAAGATGAACGACAGCCGCCAGGGCATCGTCCACGTGGTCGGCCCGGAGCAGGGCGCCACCCTGCCGGGCATGACCGTGGTCTGCGGCGACTCGCACACCTCCACCCACGGCGCCTTCGGCGCCCTGGCCCATGGCATCGGTACTTCCGAGGTCGAGCATGTGCTCGCCACCCAGTGCCTGGTGGCCAAGAAGATGAAGAACATGCAGGTGCGTGTCGAAGGCCAGCTGCCCTTCGGTGTCACCGCCAAGGACATCGTCCTCGCCGTGATCGGCAAGATCGGCACCGCCGGTGGCAACGGCCACGCCCTGGAGTTCGCCGGCAGCGCCATCCGCGAGCTGTCCATGGAAGGTCGCATGACCATCTGCAACATGGCCATCGAGGCCGGTGCCCGCGTCGGCCTGGTGGCGGTGGACGAGAAGACCATCGCCTATGTCGAGGGTCGCCCCTTCGCACCCAAGGGCGCCGACTGGGACAAGGCCGTGGCCCAGTGGCAGACCCTGGTGTCCGACGCCGATGCGCATTTCGATACGGTGGTCGAACTGAAGGCCGAAGACATCAAGCCGCAGGTGTCCTGGGGCACTTCGCCGGAAATGGTCCTGGCCGTGGATGAGAAGGTACCGGACCCGGCGGCCGAGGCCGACCCGGTCAAGCGCGATTCCATCGTCCGCGCCCTCAAGTACATGGGCCTCTCCGCCAACCAGCCGATCACCGAGATCAAGCTGGACCGCGTATTTATCGGCTCCTGCACCAACTCGCGCATCGAGGACCTGCGCGCCGCCGCCGCCGTGGCCCGCGGCCGCAAGGTGGCCGGCAACGTCAAGCTGGCCATGGTCGTCCCGGGCTCGGGCCTGGTGAAGGCCCAGGCCGAGAAAGAGGGCCTGGACCGGATCTTCCTCGATGCGGGCTTCGAGTGGCGCGAGCCCGGCTGTTCCATGTGCCTGGCCATGAACGCCGACCGGCTCGAGCCGGGCGAGCGCTGCGCCTCGACCTCGAATCGCAACTTCGAGGGTCGCCAGGGGCAGGGCGGGCGCACCCACCTGGTGAGCCCCGCGATGGCCGCGGCCGCGGCAGTGGCCGGTCATTTCGTCGATGTGCGTGAACTGGTTTCCTGAGACAGGAGTAATCGTGATGAAGCGAGTCGTGGCAATGGCATTGCTGGTGATGGCCCTGGTGGCACTGAGCGGCTGCGAGACCATGAAGGGCCTGGGCAAGGACATCGAGAACCTGGGCGAGAGCATGCAGAAGAGCAGCGAGAACAGAGACTAAGATCATGCAGGCATTTACCGTCGTGGATGGGCTCGTGGCCCCGCTGGATCGTTCCAACGTGGACACCGATGCCATCATCCCCAAGCAGTACCTCAAGTCGGTCAAGCGCACGGGCTTTGGCCCCAATGCCTTCGACGACTGGCGCTACCTCGATCCGGGCGAGCCCGGCATGGACATGAGCCAGCGCCGGCCGAATCCCGACTTCGTGCTCAACCAGCCGCGCTACCAGGGCGCCGAGATCCTGCTGGCGCGCAAGAACTTCGGCTGCGGCTCCTCGCGCGAACACGCGGTGTGGGCGCTGACCGACTACGGCTTTCGCGCCGTGATCGCGCCGAGCTTCGCCGACATCTTCTTCAACAACAGCTTCAAGAACGGGCTGCTGCCGATCCAGCTCGACGAGGTGGTGGTCGACCAGCTGTTCCGCGAGACGGAGGCGACCGAGGGCTACCGCCTGGTCATCGACCTGGCGGCACAGACGGTGACCACGCCCGCGGGCGAGGCCTTCGGCTTCGAGGTCGATCCCTTCCGCAAGCACTGCCTGCTGAACGGACTGGACGACATCGCGCTGACCCTGCAGCACGCCGACGCGATTCGCGCCTACGAGGAAAAACGCCGGGCCGAGGCGCCCTGGCTGTTCCGCGAGACCGCGTCCTGAACACACGATGCCTGTGGCGCATCACGACTGACACATAAAAGATACAGAGGCACTAGATCATGACGAGCAAACTGCTGGTACTGCCGGGCGACGGCATTGGTCCCGAGATCGTGGCCGAGGCCGTGAAGGTGCTCGAGGCCCTGCGCCGCGACCACGGCCTTTCCATCGAGATGGAAGAGGCCCCCATCGGCGGTGCCGGCTACGACGCCGAGGGGCACCCGCTGCCCGAGGTGACGCTGGAGCTCGCGAAGCAGTCCGATGCGGTGCTGCTCGGCGCCGTCGGCGGCCCGCAGTACGACACCCTGCCGCGCGAGCTGCGCCCCGAGCGCGGCCTGCTCGGCATCCGCTCGGAACTGGACCTGTTCGCCAACCTGCGCCCGGCCATTCTCTATCCGCAGCTGGCCGAGGCCTCCACGCTCAAGCCCGAGGTGGTCGCGGGGCTGGACATCATGATCGTGCGCGAGCTCACCGGCGGCATCTATTTCGGCGAGCCGCGCGGCATCCGCACCCTGGATGGCGGCGAGCGTGACGGCTACAACACCATGCGCTACAGCGAATCCGAGATCGAGCGCATCGCGCGCGCGGCCTTCGACGTGGCGATGAAGCGCAACAAACGCCTGTGTTCCGTGGACAAGGCCAACGTCATCGAGGTCTCCGAGCTGTGGCGCGAGGTGGTGACCGCCGTGGGCAAGGACTACCCGGAGGTCGAGCTGAGCCACATGTACGTCGACAACGCCGCCATGCAGCTGGTGCGTGCGCCCAAGCAGTTCGACGTGATGGTGACGTCCAACATGTTCGGCGACATCCTCTCGGATGCCGCGGCCATGCTCACGGGCTCCATCGGCATGCTGCCGTCGGCCTCGCTGAATGCCTCGGGCCTGGGCATGTACGAGCCCATCCACGGTTCCGCCCCCGACATCGCGGGTCAGGGCATCGCCAATCCGCTGGCCACCATCCTCTCCGTGTCCATGATGCTGCGCTACAGCCTGGAACAGCCGCAGCTGGCCGACCGTGTCGAGGCCGCCGTCGGGCGCGTGCTCGACCAGGGCCTGCGTACCGCCGACATCCACTCGGCCGGCTGCCGCAAGGTGGGCACTGCCGAGATGGGCGACGCCATCGTCGCCGCGCTGGCCGACTGAGCCGCGCCCCGGGCGCGGCCTCCATTCACCGAATACAGACTGGGATAGATACTCATGAGCAAGACATACGATGTAGCCGTCGTCGGCGCCACCGGTGCTGTCGGCGAAACCATGCTGTCCATTCTCGCCGAGCGCAAGTTCCCGGTGGGCAAGGTCTACCCGCTGGCCTCCAGCCGCTCCGCCGGCAAGAAGGTCGACTTCGGCGGCAAGCAGATCACGGTCGAGGACCTGGCCACCTTCGATTTCTCGAAGGTGCAGATCGGCCTGTTCTCCGCCGGGGCCTCCATTTCCGCGGAGTTCGCGCCCAAGGCGGCGGCCGCCGGTTGCGTGGTGATCGACAATACCTCGCAGTACCGTTACGACAAGGACATCCCGCTGGTGGTGCCCGAGGTCAATCCGCAGGCCATTGCCGATTACACCGTGCGGGGCATCATCGCCAACCCGAACTGCTCGACCATCCAGATGCTGGTGGCCCTCAAGCCGATCCACGACGCCGTGGGCATCGAGCGCATCAACGTCTGCACCTATCAGGCGGTGTCGGGCACGGGCAAGGAGGCCATCGAGGAGCTGGCGCGCCAGAGTGCGGACCTGCTCAATGGCAAGGGCGAGGTCGCCTGTGAGGTCTACCCAAAGCAGATCGCCTTCAACTGCCTGCCGCACATCGACGTCTTCCAGGACAACGGTTACACCAAGGAAGAGATGAAGATGGTGTGGGAGACCCGCAAGATCATGGGGGACGACAGCATCCTGGTGAACCCGACGGCGGTGCGCGTGCCCGTGTTCTTCGGTCACTCCGAGGCGGTGCACATCGAGACCCGCGAGAAGATCAGCGCCGAGGCCGTGCGCAAGCTGCTGGACAAGGCCCCGGGCGTGAAGGTGCTGGACGATCGCAAGGACGGCGGCTACCCCACGGCCGTGACCGAGGGCGCCAACAGCGACCCCACCTGGGTGGGGCGTATCCGCGAGGATATCTCGCACCCGCGGGGCATCAACCTCTGGGTGGTGGCCGACAACGTGCGCAAGGGGGCGGCACTAAATAGTGTTCAAATCGCCGAGATTTTGATAAAAGACTATTTGTAATCTATAGTTACAGCACTTATTTCGAGTGGCTTGCTTAAAGTAAACTCTCGGGAGTTGCTGTCAGGGCCCTGGTGTTGGAGAAGAATTTAAGGGAGGCTGGGGTGCATGGCCGGCATGAACGTCATAATGAGGGGAATAACAAGTGCGTAGATTGGCCTTGGGCTTAGCCCTGCTGGGAACCCTGATTCCGGCAATTTCCCACGCCCTGGGACTGGGGGAGATCGAAGTCGACTCGGCACTGCATCAGCCGCTCAAGGCCGAGATCGACCTGGTGTCGGCGAGCGAGAGTGACCTGGCGACGTTGCGTGTCGAACTGGCCTCGGCCGAGGTCTTCGAACGGGTCGGCATCGATCGTCCCTACCTGCTGCGGGAACTCCAGTTCGAGCCGGTGATGAACGCCAACGGCGAGCCCGTGATCCGGGTCACCACCGCCCAGCCCATCCGTGAGCCCTTCCTCAACTTCCTGGTCGAGATCCGCTGGCCCCGTGGCCGGTTGCTGCGGGAGTACACCATCCTGCTCGACCCGCCGGTCTTCTTCGAGGAGCGGCGGGCCGCCGCGGCCGCCGCCCCGGAGGTCGCCCCCGAACCGGCCGCCGTGCCGGTGCCGCCGGTGACGCGGGCTCCGGCTCCTGCGCCGGCGCCGGCCCCGGTTCCGGCACCCATGGCCGAGGCGACCGCACCCGAGCCGGCGCCTGCCCCCGTAGAGCCCGCGCCTGCGCCGGTCCCGGCCTACGAACCCCCGCCGCCGGCCCCCGTGTCCCGCACCGAACCGGCCCCGCGCGCCGGGGGTGACAGCGTGATCCTGCCGGCCCCACGCGAGACCTACAGCTATGGCGACGCCGAACCGGTCGCCACCGCACCGGAGGAATTCGAACTCTTCCCGCGCATCCCGATCGACGTGGCGGCGGCCCGTGCCGAGGAACTGCGCACCCAGCGCGGCGACACCCTGTCGCAGATCGCCCAGCAGGTCCGTCCCGACGACAGCATCTCCATGCCGCAGATGATGATGGCCCTGCTGCGCGCCAATCCCGAGGCCTTCTACAACGACAACATCAACAACCTCAAGAGCGGCTATGTCCTGCGCGTGCCGTCCCGCGAGGAGATCCAGTCGCTGAGCCGTGCCCAGGCCATGGCCGAGGTGAGCGAGCAGAATGCCCTGTGGCGTGAATACCGCGCCCAGGTCGCCGGCCAGGCCGTGCCCCAGGGCGTGGCCAGCATGCCGGCCGGAGAGCCGGTGCCGGCCGAGGACGGCGTGGCCGTGAGCGAGGCGCCGGCCGAAGCCGCCGAGGGCCGTCTGGAACTGGTCGGCACCGAGGAGCAACGCGGTACCGAGGGTGGACAGGTGGTCGGCGATGGCGAGGACACCGCCAGCCTGCAGCGCGAGCTCGCCATGCTGCGCGAGCAGACCGAATCCCGCCGCATGGAGACCCAGGAACTCCAGTCCCGGGTCCAGGAACTGGAAGAGACCCTGGCCCGCAAGGACCGCCTGATCGAACTGAAGGACGAAGAGCTGCAGAACCTGCAGGCCCGGGTCGGGAGCGAGGTGCCAGCCGCCCCGGCAGCGGAGGAAGCGCCGATGGCCGAACCGGCCCAGGAGCCTGCCCCCGAGCCGATGCCGGAGGCCGCGCCCGCTGCCGAGGAACCTGCGCAGCCGGCCGATGCCGAGGTCGCCGCGCCGGAGCCCGTCGAGCCTGCCCCGGCCGAGGCGCCGATGGCTGAAGCGCCCATGGATACCGAGACCGCCCCGGCCCCGGTGCCGGAGCCCAAGGTGACGCCGCCCCAGCCGGCGCCGGCACCGAGCTTCCTCGATGACCTGCTGGCCAACCCGAACATGTTGATGGCCGCGGGCTTCGGCGGCCTGCTGATCCTGGCCCTGGTCGCGCTGCTGCTGCGCCGTGGCAAGGGCGGTGACAAGCCGAAGGCGGAGAAGAAGCCCAAGGAAAAGAAGGAGAAGAAGGGAAAAAAGTCCAAGGCGGCTGAGGCGGTAGCTCCAGCCGCAGCCGCCGCGGCGGCCCCGCTGGCGAGTGAAGCGGCCGAGCCGACACCGAGGGTCGAGTCGACGGCCAGTGCTGCAGCTGAACCGGCAGCGGAGATGGATTTCGACCTCGAGGCCGAGGCCCCTGCACCCGTGGACCTGGAATCCACCCAGGCCATCAGCTCCGCAGCGCCTGCGGCGGCTGGCGAGGCCGGCGACATCGAGACCGACGAGACCACGGAAGAGGCCGATGTGTACATCGCCTATGGCCTCTACCAGCAGGCAGAGGATCTGCTGAAGACGGCCATCGCGGATAACCCGGGCAAGCCGGTTTACCAGCTCAAGCTGGCCGAGACCCACTTTGCCGCACGCAACGTCGCCGGTTTCGAGGAGGCCGCCCGTGGCCTGCACGAGGCACTGGGCGACGAGTCGAGCCCGATGTGGGCCCGTGTGGCGGCCATGGGCAAGGAGCTCAAGAGCGATAACCCCCTGTTTACGGGAACCGATACCGGCGGCTTCTCGGCGGCCGATTTCGAACGCGAGAAACCGGCCACCGCGGATATCGACCTTGGTGCCGATCTCGACGAGTCGTTCTCTGCCCCGCAGGACGATGCCCTGGATCTGGGTGGTGATCTCGACCTGGGTGACTTCGACCTGGGCGAGCCGGAGCCGAACCAGGAAGAGGCGTCCCTGGGCTTTGCCGGTGCCGACGAGACCATGAGCATGGACATGTCGGACGTCGCGGAGGCGGACGAGGCAGATGCCCTGGATCTCGGCGATTTCGGTGCCGATCTCGACCTGGGCGAGAGCGCCACGGCCGATACGGAGGCCACCGGCGAGTCCCCCTCGCTGGCCGAGGAGACCGGCGAGCTGGAGTTCGATCTCGGCGAATTCGACCTGGGTGGCGGCGAGGCCGAGACGGAAAACAAGCCCGACACCGAGGCCACCGACGACGCACTGGACGTCGGTTTCGAACTCGATACCAGCGACTTCGACCTGGGCGGCGAAGAGGCCATGGAAGAGCCGGCGACCGCGGGTGTGGACGAGACGGTGGAGCTGGATGTCGGCGATCTGGACTTCGGTCTGGACGAGGCGGCCACCGCCGAGACCGAGAGCGAGGGCCTGGGCTTCGGGGACGAGGAGGAGGAAAGCGACCTCATCTCCGGTGGCGATGAAGTCGGCACCAAGCTCGATCTTGCCAAGGCCTATATCGACATGGGTGATGACGAGGGTGCCCGCAGCACCCTGGAAGAGGTCATGACCGAGGGCAACGCAGCGCAGAAGCAGGAGGCGCAGGAGTTGCTGAACCAGATCGCCTGATCTGCCGACGCACCGCGTGCGAACGAAGGCCGGGGCCCTGGTGGCCCCGGCTTTTTTTGTGCGCGCCAAACGGGGTACCATCGCCGCCCATGCATCCGCTCATCCGTATCCTCGGCCTGCTGGCCCTGCTGGTCTTTCTCGCCCGCGCCGACTGGCCGGCCTTGCTGGTCGCCGCACTGCTGCTCGCCTGTCTCTATGGGCTATCCGCCGTCGCCAACAGGGCGCGGCTGTGGCGCATGATCGCGCGCCTGCGTTACTTCTTCCTCGCCATCCTGCTGGCCTTCGGCCTGGGGACGCCGGGCGAGGTGCTGGCGGATTGGCCGGGTCTCGCCTGGTTCAGCCGCGAGGGCCTGGTCCTGGGCGGCGAGCGCATCGCGGGCCTGGTGCTGATCGTGGCCGCGGTGCACTGGCTGCTGGAGACGACCGCGCGCGACGAGCTGGCTGCGAGCCTCTACTGGCTGCTGCGGCCGCTGGCCTGGGTGCGGGTGCCGGTCGACCGTTTCGTGCTGCGCCTGGTCCTCACCCTCGAGCGTATCGAGGCCATGCTGGACCATGCCCGGCGCGTACGGGGGCGTTCCGGGCAGCCGGAGGCCCGCGATGGCCTGGTCCACCGGGCCGCCGTGCTCGTCGCGCAGACGCTCGGTCGGGCGGAGGCGGAGCAGGGTGCCGTGGTGAACCTGCAGCTGACGTCCCTGCCCGGGGTGTGGCAGTGGGCCGGCTGGCTGCTCTTCGTGGCCGCTCTGCTGTTGCTGGGTCCCGCGAGGACGCTGTCATGAGGATCGCCCTGGCCGTGGAATACGACGGCAGCCGATACATGGGCTGGCAGCGCCAGTCGCATGGCGACACCGTGCAGGGGCGGGTCGAGGCCGCGCTCTCGCGGGTGGCCGATCACCCCGTGGAGGTGTACTGCGCCGGGCGCACCGATGCCGGGGTACATGCGCTGGGGCAGGTCATCCATTTCGACAGCGATGCCGATCGCAGCATGCGCGCCTGGGTGCTGGGGACGAACTGCAACCTGCCGGACGACATCGGCATCCGCTGGGCCCAGCCGGTCGCCGACGACTTTCATGCCCGCTTCTCCGCCCGCTCGCGCCGCTATCGCTATGTCATCGACAACCGCTGGGTGCGTCCGGCCCTGCACCAGCGGCGCGTGACCTGGCACTATCACCGTCTGGACGAGGCGCGCATGCACGAGGCCGGTCAGGCCCTGCTCGGCGAGCACGACTTCTCCTCCTACCGGGCGCTGGGCTGCCAGGCGAAGCACCCGGTGCGCGAGCTCTACGAACTCAGGGTCACCCGTTCCGGCGACTTTCTCTACCTGGATGTGCATGCCAACGGCTTTCTGCATCACATGGTGCGCAACATCGCCGGGGTGCTGATGGCCATCGGCCAGGGCGAGCGCCCGGTGGAGTGGGCGGAGGAGCTGCTGGCGGTGCGTGACCGCACCCTGGGCGGGGTGACGGCGCCGGCGCAGGGCCTGTATTTCGTCACCGCCTACTACGATGCACACGTCGATCTGCCGCCCCCGCCGGCCCCGCCGGTGTTCGGCTGAAGACCCCGCCAGGGGCGTGGTTTGCGTCGTCCGGCCCCGCGATTTCTGGTAGGCTAGGCGGTCCATTGAAAACCCATGGCGAGGCCATGCGAACCCGCATCAAGATCTGCGGCATCACGCGTCTGGAAGACGCCCTCTGCGCGGCCGAACTCGGCGCCGATGCACTGGGCTTTGTCTTCTACCCGAAGAGCCCGCGCTACATCGAGCCGGCTGCGGCGCAGGCGATTGCGGCGGCCTTGCCGCCCTTCGTCACCACGGTGGGGTTGTTCCTGGATGCGCGTGCCGAGGTGGTGCGCGAGACGCTGGCCGAGGTGGCCCTGGATGTGCTGCAGTTCCATGGCGACGAGTGCCCGGCCGACTGCGGCATCTACGGGCGGCCCTATCTCAAGGCCGTGCCCATGGGCGGGGCCATCGACGTGGCCGGTTACATGAATACCTATCCGGATGCCGCGGGCTTTCTGCTCGACAGCCACGCCCCGGGCGCGGCCGGCGGCACCGGCGAGACCTTCGACTGGCGGGTGATCCCGCCCACACTGCCGCGTCCGGTGATACTGGCCGGCGGGCTCAACGCCGACAACGTCGCCCAGGCATTGCACCAGAACCGGGTGTGGGGCGTGGACGTCAGCAGCGGGGTGGAGCAGGCCCCGGGCATCAAGGATGCCGTCAAGATGGCTGCCTTCATAGACGAGGTAAAAAGTGTCGACAGCGAGTGAGAAAACCCAGCCGATGACCTGGTCCGCCTACCCGGACGCGCGGGGTCACTTCGGTCCCTACGGTGGCCGTTTCGTGGCCGAGACCCTGATGCAGCCCCTGCTGGAGCTGCAGGCCGCCTACGAGGAGATGAAGGCCGACCCGGCCTTCCAGGTCGAGTTCGACCGTGACCTGGCCGATTACGTCGGGCGCCCGAGCCCGCTCTACCTGGCCGAACGCTGGACGGAGAAGCTCGGCGGTGCGCGCATCTATCTCAAGCGCGAAGACCTCAACCACACCGGCGCGCACAAGGTGAACAACACCATCGGCCAGGCCCTGCTCGCCAAGCGCATGGGCAAGACCCGCATCATCGCCGAGACCGGCGCGGGCCAGCACGGCGTGGCCTCGGCCACCGTGGCCGCGCGCCTGGGCCTTCAGTGTGTGGTGTACATGGGCGAGGAGGACGTGCAGCGCCAGGCGCCCAATGTCTTCCGCATGCGCCTGCTGGGCGCCGAGGTGGTGTCGGTGAAGTCCGGCTCGCGCACGCTCAAGGATGCGCTGAACGAGGCCATGCGCGACTGGGTGACCAACGTCGACGACACCTTCTACATCATCGGCACCGTGGCCGGTCCCCATCCGTACCCGGCCATGGTGCGCGACTTCCAGTCCGTGATCGGCCGCGAGGCGCGCCGCCAGATCCTGGAGAAGGAGGGCCGCCTGCCGGACGCGCTGGTCGCCTGCGTCGGTGGCGGCTCCAATGCCATCGGCCTGTTCCACCCCTTCCTCGACGATGCCGAGGTGGCCATGTACGGCGTCGAGGCGGCCGGCTTCGGCCTGGACACGGGCAGGCACGCCGCCCCGCTGTGCGCGGGCAAACCCGGCGTGCTGCACGGCAACCGCACCTACCTGATGGAGGACGTGGACGGCCAGATCATCGCCACGCACTCCGTCTCCGCCGGTCTGGACTATCCGGGCGTCGGCCCCGAGCATGCCTGGCTGAAGGACGCCGGGCGCGCCAACTACGTGGCCGTGACCGACGAGGAGGCCATGCAGGCCTTCCACGAGATCACCCGCACCGAGGGCATCATCCCGGCGCTGGAGAGCAGCCATGCCCTGGCCTACGTGCGCAAGCTCGCGCCCCAGCTCGGCCCGGACAAGGTGATCGTGGTCAACCTGTCGGGTCGTGGCGACAAGGACATCAACACCGTCGCCCGCCTGGAAGGAATCACGTTATGAGCCGTATCCCGCATCGCTTCGCCGACCTCCGGGCGCAGGGCCGCAAGGCCCTCATCCCCTACGTCACCGCCGGCGACCCGCGGCCGGAGACCACCGTCCCGCTCATGCATGCGATGGTGGCGGCCGGCGCCGACCTCATCGAGCTGGGCGTGCCGTTCTCCGACCCCATGGCCGACGGCCCGGTGATCCAGCAGGCCTGCGAACGCGCCCTCGAACACCACGTCAGCCTGCGCAACGTCCTGGAGATGGTGGCCGCGTTCCGCGAGCAGGACCAGGACACCCCGGTGGTGCTCATGGGCTATCTCAACCCGATCGAGATCATGGGCGTGGAGGCCTTCGCCCATGAGGCGGCGGCCGTGGGCGTGGATGGCGTGCTCACCGTGGACCTGCCGCCGGAGGAGGGCCACGAGCTGGTCGAGGCCCTGAAGGCCCAGGCCATCGACCCGATCTTCCTGCTCTCGCCGACCAGCACCGAGGCGCGTATCGACGCCATCTGCCAGGCGGCCAGCGGCTTCGTCTACTATGTCTCGCTCAAGGGCGTGACCGGCGCCGCGACCCTGGACGTGGATGCCGTGGCGGACAAGCTGGCGGCGATCCGCCGCCATGCCCACACCCCGGTGGGCGTGGGGTTCGGCATCTCGGACGCCGAGACCGCAGCACGCGTGGCCACCGTGGCCGACGCCGTGGTGGTCGGCAGCGCCATCGTGCGGCGTATTGCCGAAAACGTGACCCAGCCCGAGGTCGCGCGGGAGCAGGTCGGGGCATTGTTGAGCGCCATGCGCGAGGCCATGGATGCCGCGGTGAAGGCCGCCTGAGCGGCCCACGGGATCGACAGAGAACAACGACAGGATTGAGGACACCACCATGAGCTGGCTGGAACGACTGCTTCCTTCACGCATCCGCACCGACGCCACCGGCAAGCGCGGCGTACCCGAGGGGCTGTGGAACAAGTGCGACGCCTGCGGCGCCGTCCTCTATCGCGCCGAGCTCGAGCGCAACCTCGAGGTCTGTCCCAAGTGCTCCCATCACATGCGCATCGACGCGCGCCGTCGCCTGGATGTCTTCCTGGACGAGACCCCGCGCGAGGAGATCGGTGGCGAGATCGAGCCCGTCGACATCCTCAAGTTCCGTGACAGCAAGCGCTACAAGGACCGCCTGGTCGCCGCACAGAAGGCCACCGGCGAGAAGGATGCGCTGATCGTCATGCGCGGGGCGGTCAAGGGCCTGCCGCTGGTGGCGGCGGCCTTCGATTTCCGCTTCATGGGTGGCTCCATGGGGTCGGTGGTGGGCGAGCGCTTCGTGCGCGCGGCCAATGCCAGCCTGGAGGACGAGATCCCCCTGATCTGCTTCTCCGCCAGTGGCGGGGCGCGCATGCAGGAGGCGCTGTTCTCGCTCATGCAGATGTCCAAGACCTCGGCGGCGCTGGCCCGGCTGTCGCGCCGGGGCGTGCCCTTCATCTCGGTACTCACCGACCCGACCATGGGCGGTGTCTCGGCCAGCTTCGCCATGCTGGGCGACGTGCACATCGCCGAGCCCAACGCCCTGATCGGCTTCGCCGGTCCGCGCGTCATCCAGCAGACCGTGCGCGAGACGCTGCCGGAGGGATTCCAGCGCAGTGAGTTCCTGCTCGAGCACGGTGCTATCGACATGATCGTGGATCGTCGCGACCTGCGCGACCGGGTGGCGAGTCTGCTCGCCATCATGACCCATCGTCCGGCCCCCTGATCCCGCCCGGACCGCTGCGGGCCCATGCGCTTTCAGACCCTCGACGAATGGCTGGCCTGGCAGGAGACCGCGCATGGCACCGCCATCGACCTGGGCCTGGAGCGCGTCGGTGAGGTGGCCCGGCGGCTCGGCCTGACCCGGCCCGACGCCCCCGTCCTCACCATTGCCGGTACCAACGGCAAGGGGTCCTGCGTGGCCTATTTCGAGGCCATCCACCAGGCCGCCGGCCGGCGCGTAGGCGCCTACACCTCACCGCATCTGCTGCGCTACAACGAGCGTGTGCGCGTGGATGGTCATCCCGTCACCGACGAGGTCCTCTGCGAGGCCTTCGCGCGCATCGATACGGCACGCGGGGATATCAGCCTCAGCTATTTCGAGTTCGGCACGCTGGCCGCCCTGGAGGTGTTCCGCCAGCAGGCGGTGGACGTGATCCTGCTGGAGGTCGGTCTCGGTGGCCGGCTGGATGCCGTGAACATCCTCGACGCCGACCTGGCGCTGATCACCAGCATCGGTCTCGACCACGTCGAGTGGCTGGGCGAGGACCGCGAGTCCATCGGCCGGGAGAAGGCCGGGATCATGCGTGGCGGGCGCCCGGTGGTCTGCGGCGATCGCGAGCCGCCGGGCTCGATCCTGGCCCATGCCGCCTCCGTGGGGGCGCGGCTTTACCGCATCGGCGAGGAGTTCGACGTCGAGACCGGGGAGACCGACTGGAGCTGGCGCACGGACGATCGGCGCCTCGACGAACTTCCCCGCCCCGCGCTGGCCGGGGCCATCCAGTACGACAACGCCGCCTGCGTGCTGATGGGCCTGGAGCTGCTGCGCGAACGCCTGCCGGTCTCGCGCGCCCATATCGAGGTCGGCCTGTCCACGGCCCGTCTGGGCGGGCGTTACCAGCGGCTGCCCGGGCCCGCCGAGACCATACTGGACGTGGCCCACAACCCGGACAGTGCGCGGGTCTTTGCCCAGACCCTGGCGGCCGAGCCCGTCGCCGGACAGACCCTGGCCGTGTGCGCCGTGCTGGCCGACAAGGACCTGGAGGCCATCGCCCGGCCGTTCCTTCCCCTGGTCGATGCCTGGTATGTCGGCGGCCTGGATGTCGCGCGGGCGCGTCCGACCCAGGCGCTGGCCGACGAGCTGCAGGCACTGGTGCCGGCCGGCACCGGGGTGGAGCGGCGCCCCACGGTCTTCGAGGCCTACGAGGCGGCCCGCCGCGCGGCCCTGCCCGGCGACCGCATCATCGTCTTCGGTTCCTTCTACACCGTGGCCGCCGTGCTGGACCGATGCCTATAATGCCCGTGCCCACTGAGTGACGAGAGACAGCGTGGATACCCCCATCAAGCAACGACTGGTCGGACTCGCCGTGCTGATCGCCCTGGCCGCGATCTTCCTGCCCATGCTGCTCGACGGTTCGGGCCGGGAAGGCCATGTGCGGGTGGACATGGACATCCCGCCGGAACCGCTGTTCCCGGCGCCGGCGCGTCTGCCGGAACGGCCGACGGTGCCCGAGCCGGTCGAGCGCAGCCTGCCGGCCGAGGCGCCGGCCCCGGAACAGGCCCCGGAGTCGGCTCCAGCGCCGGCCCCGGCGCCCGCCGAGACGGCCAGGCCCAGGCCGGCCGAGTCCGTGGCCCGGGCCACGCCCTCCGCACCCGCCGAGCGTGGCGAGGCCGTGACCGAAGAGGGCTGGGTCGTGCAGGTCGGCAGCTTCAGCGAGGAGGGGCGCGCGCAGACGCTGCGCAAGAGCCTGCGTGAGAAGGGCTTCGAGGCCTTCGTCGAGCCCTTCAGCAGTGGCGAGATTCACGTGTATCGCGTGAAGGTGGGGCCGCCGGCCGCGCGCGCCGATGCCGAGGGGCTGGCCGTGCGCCTGGAGCAGGAGCAGGGGCTCAAGGGCCTGGTGGTCTCGCAGCCCTGAGGTTTTGCATGTCTTCACGCCGCCGGCTCTGTTAGAATTGCCGGCCTCACACACCACGACCGATCCCTTCGAGGACTGATCCCGCCAATCCAATGAGCTGGTTCGATCTTGTCATCCTGGGCGTGATTGCCATATCCGCCGTGGTGGGCGCCTATCGCGGCCTGATCAAGGAGGCCGTGTCGCTGGCCACCTGGATACTGGCCGTCTGGGTCGCCATCCGCTTCTCCGCCGCCTTTTCCTCGGTGCTGCCCGACGCGCTCTCCAGCGCGAGCTTCAGCCTGGGCGAGCTGGAATTCCGGCTCGACAACCTCAAGGTCGGCATCGCCATGGTCATCCTGTTCGTCCTGACCTGGATCGTCGGCGCCATCGTCCAGTTCCTGCTGCGCTATCTGGTGCAGGTGGCCAATTTCACCGCCACCGACCGCCTGCTCGGCGCCGGCTTCGGCGTGCTGCGCGGCGGCCTGCTGGTGGTGGCGCTGCTGCTGCTCGCGGGGCTCACCACGGCACCGCGCGCCGGCTTCTGGCAGAACTCGCTGCTGATCCCGCCCTTCGAGCAGGTGGCCGTCTGGGCCCTGCAGCTGCTGCCGGATCACGTGGCCCACTACTTCTCCTATGCTAGTTAAGCCCGCTACGGGCATCGTTACACAATCGTGAGGTTTGAATGTGCGGCATCATCGGAATCGTAGGTCACTCGCCCGTCAATCAGGCGCTGTATGACGGGCTGACCGTCCTGCAGCATCGTGGCCAGGATGCTGCCGGTATCGTCACCTACGACGACGGGCGACTGAACCTGCGCAAGGACAACGGCCTGGTGCGCGACGTCTTCCATACCCGTCACATGCGTCGTCTGAGCGGGCACATGGGCATCGGCCACGTGCGCTACCCGACGGCAGGCAGCTCCTCCTCGGCCGAGGCGCAGCCCTTTTACGTCAATTCGCCCTTCGGTATCACGCTGGGCCACAACGGCAACCTCACCAACGCCGACCAGCTGAAACAGGAGCTGTTCCTGCAGGATCGCCGTCACATCAACACCTCCTCGGATTCCGAGATCCTGCTGAACGTCTTCGCCCAGGAGCTGCTGCGCCAGGACAAGCTGCGCCTGAGTCCGGAGGACGTGTTTGCCGCGGTGAGCGGCGTGCATCGCCGCTGCGAGGGCGCCTACGCCGTGACCGCGATGATCGCGGGCTACGGCATCGTCGCCTTCCGCGACCCCTTCGGCATCCGGCCCGTGGTCTATGGCCGGCGCGAGGGTGAGCAGGGCCCCGAGTTCATGGTGGCCTCCGAGAGCGTGGCCCTGGACGCGCTGGGCTTCGAGATGGTGCGCGACCTGGCGCCCGGTGAGGCGATCTACATCTCCATCGACGGCGAGGTCAGCACGCAGCAGTGTGCGCAGAACCCGGTGTACTCGCCCTGCATCTTCGAATACGTGTATTTCGCGCGCCCGGATTCGGTGATCGACAACGTCTTCGTGCACAAGGCGCGCATGCGCATGGGTGACAAGCTCGCGAAGAAGATCATGCGCGAGTGGCCCGATCACGACATCGACGTGGTCATCCCGATCCCGGACACCAGCCGCACCTCGGCGCTGGAGATGGCCAACACCCTGGGCGTGAAGTACCGCGAGGGCTTCATCAAGAACCGTTACATCGGCCGCACCTTCATCATGCCGGGCCAGACCCAGCGCAAGAAGTCCGTGCGCCAGAAACTCAACCCCATCGACCTCGAATTCCGCGGCAAGAACGTGATGCTGGTGGACGACTCCATCGTGCGTGGCACCACCTCGGGCGAGATCGTGCAGATGGCGCGCGATGCCGGTGCCAACAAGGTGTACTTCGCCTCCGCCTCGCCGCCGATCCGCTATCCGAACGTGTACGGCATCGACATGCCTGCCGCCAGCGAACTCATCGCCCACGGTCGTACCGAGCAGGAGGTCTGCGAGGCCATCGGCGCCGACCGGCTGATCTACCAGGATCTGCAGGACCTGATCGATGCCGTGCGCAAGGGCAACGCCAACCTGCAGCAGTTCGACTGCTCGGTGTTCACGGGCGAGTACGTCTCCGGTATCAGTCAGGCCTATCTGGACGCGATCCAGGAGGCGCGCAGCGACGCCAACAAGTCCAGGCGCGATCGCTCGCTGGCCACCATCGATCTGCACAACTCGGTCTGAGATGCGACGGCTCGGACTGGCGCTGTGCCTGCTGGTCTCCGGCCTGCTGCCGTTTGCCGCCCAGGCCGCGGGGGATGATGCGAGTTCACAGGAACTGATGCCACGTATATCGCTTACCGATCCCTGGCAGCCCGTCCTCGACGAGCTGGCCGTCCGTTATCCCGATCATGACCAGCAACGGGTGGTGATCGTGAGCGTGGGCGAGCAGCAGCTGCATTACTTCGAGGAAGACCGGCTCGTGCGCAGTTACCCGGTCTCCACCTCGCGCTATGGCATCGGCAGTGCCGAGGGCAGCAACCGCACGCCGCTGGGCGTGCACCGGGTGCGGCGCAAGATCGGCGCCGATGCGCCCCTGGGCACCATCTTCAGGGCGCGCCAGGATACGGGTGTCGTGGCCGAGATCGTGCACGAGCCGCGCTTCACCGACGACGACTATGTCACCAGCCGCATCCTCTGGCTGGATGGCATGGAGGAGGGCCACAATCGCGGCCCCGGGGTGGATTCCTTCCAGCGTTACATCTACCTGCACGGCACGCACGAGGAAGGGCTGATCGGCCAGCCGGCCTCGCATGGCTGCGTGCGCATGTACAACCGCGACGTGGCCGAGCTCTTCGATGCCCTGCCCGAAGACAGTCTGGTGGTGATCGTCGAATAGCCCCAGGGTGACGGCCGTTTGACAGCCCGTCGGGGCTGGCATAGGCTTTTCGCTACGCGCCGATTTGAATCTCAGCTTGCGGGCGCTCAACAAATGCAGCTAAAGCGGGAGTCCACGGGGACCTGCTTTGGCATTGCTGAAGCGGGTTTTTTTGTGCCCGCATCCAATGAATGGAGAGGAACAGCCATGACCATTGATGACAGCGGCGACGCCTACGGCTTCGAGACCCTGGGCGTGCGCGCGGGGCAGACGCGCACCGCCGAGGGCGAACAGTCCGAACCCATCTTCCCCACCTCGAGCTTCGTCTTCGAGAGTGCCGCACAGGCCGCCGCCCGCTTTGGCGGGCAGGAGCCCGGCAACATCTACTCGCGCTTCACCAACCCCACGGTGCGCATGTTCCAGGACCGGCTGGCGGCGCTGGAGGGGGGCGAGGCCTGCGTGGCCACCTCGTCCGGCATGGCGGCGATCCTGGCCACCTGCATGGGCCTGCTCGAGGCCGGCGACCACGTGGTTTGTTCGCGTGCCGTGTTCGGCACCACCACGGTGCTGTTCAACAACTACATGAAGAAGTTCGGCGTGGCCACCGACTTCGTGCCGCTCACCGACATGGCGGCCTGGGAGGCGGCGATCCGGGACAACACCCGGCTGCTGTTCGTGGAGACGCCTTCCAACCCGCTCACCCAGATCGTCGACATCCGCGCACTGGCCGAGATCGCGCACCGGCACGGCTGCCTGCTGGTGGTGGACAACTGCTTCTGCACCCCGGCCCTGCAGCGGCCGCTGGAGCTGGGGGCGGACATCGTCATCCACTCGGCCACCAAGTACCTGGACGGGCAGGGGCGCTGTATCGGCGGTGCCGTGGTCGGCGATGCCGAGCGCGTGGGCAAGGACGTGTACGGCTTCCTGCGCACGGCCGGTCCCACCATGAGCCCCTTCAACGCCTGGGTGTTTCTCAAGGGCCTGGAGACCCTGAAGCTGCGCATGGAGGCCCATAGCGCCAGGGCCCTGGCGCTGGCCACCTGGCTCGAGCACCAGCCGCAGGTGGCGAAGGTGCACTATCCCGGACTGGCCTCGCACCCGCAGCACGCGCTTGCCGCGCAGCAGATGTCGGCCTTCGGCGGCATCATCGGCTTCGAGCTCGCCGCCGGCCAGGCCGATGCCTGGAGCGTGATCGACCACACGCGCATCATCTCCATCACCGCCAACCTGGGGGATACCAAGTCCACCATCACCCACCCGGCCACCACCACCCACGGGCGGCTCACGCCCGAGCAGCGGGCCGATGCCGGCATCAGCGACGGCCTGATCCGTATCGCCGTGGGCCTGGAGGACGTCGAGGACCTCAAGGCCGACCTGCAGCGCGGGCTCGACCAGCTGCGCTGATGCGCATGACGGGGCCGCGTGACGACCTGCTGGCCATCTTCGCCGCCGCGCTGGCGGCGGTGAATGGCGAGGCGGCGGTGGTGCGCGCCCTGGCCGACACCCCGCTGGCCGGCCGTTGGCGGGTGGTGGCCGTCGGCAAGGCGGCCGCCGCCATGTGGCGCGGTGCGCGGCAGTCCCTGGGCGAACGGCTGGCCGCCGGTCTCGTCATCACCAAGAGCGGACATGCCGAGGGGCTGACCACCGGCCCCGGGATCGAGGTCATCGAGTCCGACCATCCGGTGCCGGGTGCGCAGAGCCTCGCGGCCGGCCGGCGCCTGCTGGCCTTTCTCGGCGATGCCCCGCCGGATGCCCGGTTCCTGTTCCTGATCTCGGGCGGGGCCTCCAGCCTGGTCGAGGTCCTGCCCGAGGGGCTCGATGCCGGGTGGCTTGCCCGCCTCAACACCTGGCTCCTCGGCAGTGGGCTCGAGATCGCGGCCGTCAACGCCGTGCGCCGCCGCGCCTCGCGCATCAAGGGGGGTGGCCTGCTGTCCTGGCTCGCCGGGCGGGAGGCGTGCTGTCTGCTGATCTCCGACGTGCCGGGAGACGACCCGGCGGTGATCGGTTCGGGCCTGCTGGTGCCGGGTGGCCCGTCGCCCCTGCCCGAGTGCCTGCCGGACTGGATACGCGACGGGCTGCCGCCCCCGCGGAGACCGGACGCCGCATCGCCCGTCGACTGCCGGATCGTGGCCGACCGCCGGCGTGCCCTGGCGGCGGCCGCGACCGAGGCGGCGGCGCGTGGCTACCCCGTGTACCGTCACGAGACCTTTCTCGCCGGCGAGGCGCAGGCCGTGGGCGGGCGCCTGGCCGAGACGCTGCGGCAGGGCCCGGCGGGTGTCCACCTCTGGGCCGGCGAGACCACCGTGCGCCTGCCGGCGCGGCCCGGACGGGGCGGGCGCAACCAGCACCTCGCCCTGGCCGCCGCGCAGCGCCTGGCCGGCGAGGCCGGCATCTGGCTGCTGGCCGTCGGCACCGATGGCAGCGACGGCCCGACCGGGGACGCCGGTGCCCTGGTCGACGGGCAGAGCATGGCGCGCATGATGCTGGACGGCTGCGATCCGGTGGCGGCGCTCGCAGGGGCCGACGCGGGTCCCTGCCTGGAGGCGGCCGGCGACCTCATCCGTACGGGCCCTACCGGGACCAACGTGATGGATCTCGTCATCGGGCTTAAAATCGACGGCCCGACACCACCCCGTGCGACGCCATGACCCGCAACCTCTACCAGGCGGCCCATGCCGCCCTCATGCTGGACGACCCGGCGGCCAAGTGCAGCGCCGCCGCCGAACTGCAGGCCCGCTGGGAGGCCGGCGGACTCCTGCGCGAGACGGCGCCCGCAGCGCTCCCCATCGGGATCCCGGGCAGGCCGGTCCGGCCCGTACTGGTGCATCCGCGCGACGTGCCCCGGCGCCGTCTCAACAGCGACGAGGGCCGTGCAGCCCTGGTACACGCCATCGCCCATATCGAGTTCAATGCCATCAATCTCGCCCTGGACGCCGTCTACCGCTTCCGTGACCTGCCCGATGCCTATTACGGGGACTGGCTGCGCGTGGCGGCCGAGGAGGCCAGTCACTTCGCCCTGCTGCAGGAGAGGCTGGCCGAACTGGGCCATGCCTACGGCGACCTGCCGGCGCATAACGGGCTGTGGGAGATGGCGGTGAAGACCGCCCACGATCCGCTGGTGCGCATGGCACTGGTGCCACGCGTGCTCGAGGCCCGCGGCCTGGACGTGACGCCCGGCATGATGGCGCGGCTGCGCCAGGTGGGCGATACGCGCACGGTGGCGATCCTGGAGGTCATCCTGCGCGAGGAGATCGGGCATGTGGCGATCGGCTCGCGCTGGTATGCTTGGTGCTGCGAACAACGTGGCGCGGACCCGCAGGCGACCTTCCTCGACCTGCTGGACGAATACATGACGGGCCGCCTGCGTGGCCCCTTTCACGAAGAGGCGCGACGCCAGGCCGGCTTCACCGAGGCCGAGCTGGCGAAACTCAACGCGCTCGACAGCAACTGAAGACGGGATGAAGACATGCGTTTGAAACTGACGATGGTCCTGGGGCTGCTGGCCCTGGTGGCACTGGCCGGCTGCTCCGGCCCGGACGATGAGGTTGCCGGCGATGCGGCCGGGACCGACGGCAGCCGCGAGCTGGTGCTGCATTTCCAGGAGAGCGAGCCGGGTATCGATCCCTATGCGGTGCGCATGCTGGTGACGCCGGACTTCCTGCGCATCGACGACGGTGTGGACGACGGCGGTTTCGTGCTCTACGACCGCAGCTCGCGCCAGATCTACAGCGTCAGCCACGAGATGCGCCAGATCCTCTTCATCGAGCACCGCGACATCGGCATCGAGCCACCGCACGCCCTGGTGGACGAAGAGACGCTATCCAGCGACCCGCAGGCCCCGACCATCGGCGGCCGGGCGCCCATGCAGGTCGAGCTGACCACCAACGGGGAACTCTGCCACGAGCTGGTGGCCGTGGAGGGCCTGCTCGAGGAGGCGCGCCTGGCGCTGATCGAGTATCACGAGACCCTGGCGGGCGAGCAGGCCGTCAATCTCAACAAGACCCCGGTGGAGTACCAGACCGACTGCATGCTCTCCAGCCTGGTCTTCGGTGCCACCCGCTATCTCGATCACGGCTTCCCGATCCAGGAGCGCAGCTACAACGGCTACACGCGTGCACTGGTCGATTACGAGGAGGATGCGCAGCTTTCGCCGGAGCTGTTCGTGCTGCCGGATTACCGTCGCTACTCGATCACTCCGCTGGAGGACGCGCCGGCCGGGGAGTCGTTGTAGGAGGGTATCGGCAGCCTGCCCCTGCGGCAGGAATGGATGACAAGGCCGGGCGGCAACGCCCGGCCCTGTGCCTGAAGCGGGTTACTGGCTGACCGTGGCCTTCTCGATGACCACCGGTTCCATGGGTACGTCCTGGTGCATGCCGGCGCGGCCGGTGCGCACGCCCTCGATCTGCTTCACCACGTCCATACCCTCGACCACCTGGCCGAACACGCAATAGCCCCAGCCCTGCTGGGTCTCGCTGGTGAAGTTCAGGAAGTCGTTGTCCTTCACGTTGATGAAGAACTGGGCCGTGGCCGAATGCGGGTTCGGGGTGCGGGCCATGGCGATGGAGCCGGTCACGTTCTTCAGGCCGTTGCTGGCCTCGTTGCGGATCTCGGCACGGGTGGCCTTCTGTTCCATGTCCACGGTGAAGCCGCCGCCCTGGATCATGAAGTTGGGGATCACGCGGTGGAAGATGGTGCCGTCGTAGAAGCCGTCCTCGGCGTACTGGATGAAGTTCGCCACCGTCTCCGGCGCCTTGTCCGGGTAGAGCTCGATGACGATCTTGCCCTTGTTGGTGTCGAGGGTGACGGTGGGGTTGGTGGAGTCATTCATGGCGTAGGCCCCTGCGGAAACGATGAGAAAAAGCAGCGCGATGCCCAGACGTGTGATGGTCTTCATGATTACGCAGCCGTTTGAAGTGGAAAGCGGCATGATAAGAGGGCGGCGCCGGCGAGTCCAACCCGTGCGCGGTGCATGTGGATAACTTTTGTCCGGCTGCGGTGATTCCGTTACCATTCGCGCCATGCCAGCCACCCCCGCCAAGACACGCTTCGCGCCCAGCCCCACCGGTGAGATCCACCTCGGCAACGTGCGTACGGCGCTGTTCAACGTCCTGCTGGCCCGCAAGACGGGGGGCTGCTTTCTGCTGCGCATCGAGGACACCGACCAGGCCCGCAGCCACGAGGACCATCGCCTGGCCCTGCAGGCCGACCTGCGCTGGCTGGGGCTCGACTGGCAGGAGGGGCCCGAGGCAGGGGGCGCGCATGGCCCCTACCTGCAGTCCGAACGCCACGCGATCTATGACCGCTATTACCACCAGCTGATCGACGCCGGCCTGGCCTACCCCTGTTTCTGTTCGGACGTCGCCCTCAAGCAGGTGCGCAAGCGCCAGCTGGCCGCCGGCCAGCCGCCGCGCTACCCCGGTACCTGCACGCGGCTCACCCCGGAGGAGGCGGCCGCGAAGCAGGCCCAGGGCATCCAGCCCACGCTGCGCTTCAGGGTGCCGAAGGGGCGGGTGGTCGAGTTCGACGACCTGGTGCGCGGCCGGCAGTCCTATCGCAGCGACGACATCGGCGATTTCATCATCCGCCGGTCGGATGGCACCCCGGCCTTCTTCTTCACCAACGCCATCGATGATGCGCTGATGGAGGTCACCCACGTGCTGCGCGGCGAGGACCACATCACCAACACGCCGCGCCAGCTGTTGCTGCTGGAGGCGCTGGGTCTGCCGGCACCGGTCTATGGCCACATTGCCCTCATCGTGGGCCCGAACGGCGGGCCGCTCTCCAAGCGCGAGGGCTCGGCCAGCGTGCGCGGTCTGCGCGAAGCGGGTTTCCTGCCGCTGGCCATCAACAACCATCTGGCGCGCATCGGCCACACCTATGACAGCGACGCCTTCATGTCCATGGACGAGCTGGCGGCAAACTTCGATGTCGCGCGGCTGGGGCGGGCCGCGGCGCGCCATGACGCGGCACAGCTGCGGCATCGCCAGCAGCAGGCAGTCGCGGCCCTGGATGACGCGGCCATGCTCGACTGGCTGTCGCAGTCCGATGCGGGGCTGGACCGCCTCCCGGCGGGCGAGCGGCCGGCCTTTCTGCAGGCCGTGCGTGACAATGTGACGCTGCCGGCAGACGCCCGCCGCTGGGTCGGTGTCGTGTGTGACGACGCGCTCGCGCCCTCGGCCGAGGCCCGCGAGGTGATCGAGCGCACCGCGGGCGGCCTGTTCGCTGCCGCCATCGAGGCCCTGCCCGGGGAGGCCGACGATTTCCGCGCCTATGCCCGGGCCGTGGGCGAGGCCGCTGGCGTGAAGGGCAAGGAACTCTTCATGCCCCTGCGTGCGGCCCTCACCGGCGAGGTCCACGGTCCCGAGATGTCCCAGCTGTTTCCCCTGATCGGCGTGGAACGGGCGCGTGCGCGCCTGGCCCGCTGGCTAGCCTGAGAACCGACCATGTTGCAGATCTTCAACAGCCTCACGCGCAGCAAAGAGACCTTCACGCCCATCGATCCCGGCAAGGTGCGGATGTATGTCTGCGGCATGACCGTGTACGACTACTGCCATCTCGGCCATGCGCGGGTGCTGGTGGTGTTCGACATCGTCTACCGCTACCTGCAGGCCCTGGGGCTGGAGGTGACCTATGTACGCAACGTCACCGACATCGACGACAAGATCATCAAGCGCGCCAACGAAAACGGCGAGCTCATCGGCGCGCTGACCGGGCGCTTCATCGAGGCCATGCACGAAGACGCCACGGCGCTCGGCGTGCTGCCGCCCACCCACGAGCCGCGGGCCACCGACAACATCGACGCCATCCTCGCCATGATCGAGACCCTGATCGAGAAGGGCTACGCCTACGTGGCGGCGAATGGCGACGTGTACTACGACGTGCACCGGTTCGACGCCTATGGCCGGCTCTCCGGCAAGCGGCTGGAGGATCTGCGGGCCGGCGCCCGCGTCGAGGTGGGCGAGATCAAGCGCGATCCGCTGGACTTCGTGCTGTGGAAGGCGGCCAAGCCGGGCGAGCCGAGCTGGGCCTCGCCCTGGGGAGAGGGCCGTCCCGGCTGGCACATCGAGTGTTCGGCGATGTCCACGCAGCTGCTGGGCAACCACTTCGACATCCACGGCGGCGGCCAGGACCTGCAGTTCCCGCACCACGAGAACGAGATCGCGCAGAGCGAGGCCTGTACCGGCGAGCACTTCGTCAATTACTGGATGCACAACGGCTTCGTGCGCATCAACGAGGAGAAGATGTCCAAGTCGCTGGGCAATTTCTTCACCGTGCGCGAGATCCTGGAGCGCTACCGGCCGGAGGAGGTGCGCTACTTCATCCTCACCAGCCACTACCGCAGTCCGCTGAACTATGCCGACGCCCAGCTGGACAACGCCCGTGGCGCGCTCACCCGCCTCTACACCGCCCTGCGCGGCCTGCCGGCGGCGGCGCCCGCCGAGCTGCCGGCCGCCCGCGAGCGCTTCCACGCCGCCATGCAGGACGACTTCAACACCCCCGAGGCCCTGGCGGTGCTGTTCGACCTCGCCCGCGAGGTCAACCGGGCCCGGGAGGCGGGCGAGGAGGCGGCCGCGGCCGCGGTCGGCGCCGTCCTGCGCGAGCTGGGTGGCCTGCTGGGGCTGCTCGGTGACGCGCCCGAGGCCTATCTGCGGGGTGCGGCCGGCGCGGCCGGGGGGCTGGCGGATGCCGAGATCGAGGCCCTGATCGAGGCCCGCAACGCCGCGCGTGCCCGGCGCGACTGGGCTGAGGCCGACCGCGTCCGCGATGAACTCAAGGCCGCGGGCGTGGTGCTGGAGGACGGCGCCGGTGGCACGACCTGGCGCCGGGAATAGGCGCCGGCTACACTCGAATTCGGCGCCGATCCGGCGTTGACGAGGGCGGGGTGCTTGCGTATGATGCGCAGCTTGCGCCGCACTGGTCAGTTTTTTGCGTGTGCCAGGATACGTCCGGGGTATAGCGCAGTCTGGTAGCGCGCCTGCTTTGGGAGCAGGATGTCGGGGGTTCGAATCCCTCTACCCCGACCAATTCGGGGCAGGGGCCGAGTCCCACAGTTCATACTCTGCGCCCGTAGCTCAACCGGATAGAGCAACGGCCTTCTAAGCCGTAGGTTGCAGGTTCGAGTCCTGCCGGGCGTGCCATTTCCGGTCTGCCCGGCGGGAGGGAATGCAGATTCCCGTAGCAGTTCGATGGTGGGTGTAGCTCAGTTGGTAGAGCCCTGGATTGTGATTCCAGTCGTCGTGGGTTCGAGTCCCATCATCCACCCCATTATTTCCTGAAGTTTCAGGGCCGTTAGCTCAGTTGGTAGAGCAGCTGACTCTTAATCAGTAGGTCCGGGGTTCGAATCCCTGACGGCCCACCATAAAACAGAAAGCCGCCTTCGGGCGGCTTTCGTCGTTTATGCATCCCGTGACTGGGTGTTGCCCCGCGGGCAATGTATAATGACCCGTTTACGCCCGCCAGACGGGCCTTGCGGCGAAAGTGGCGGAACTGGTAGACGCGCTGGATTTAGGTTCCAGTGGGGCAACCCGTGAGAGTTCGAGTCTCTCCTTTCGCACCAGACAGGCGTGCCCGGGTAGCGGTGACCCATCGCGACCGAGGCGCAAGCAGTTGATAACGTAAGAATTTTCAGTAATCGAGCATCCCCAGAGGTATCTTTGCCATGCAAGTTTCCGTGGAATCCCCCAGCGCGATCGAGCGCAAGATCACCGTCGAAGTGCCGGCGGAGCGCATCGACCAGGAAGTCGAACAGCGCCTCAAGTCCATGTCCGGCCGCGTGCGCATCGACGGCTTCCGTCCCGGCAAGGTGCCCTTCAAGGTGGTGAAGCAGCGTTTCGGCAAGGAGGTCTTCAACGAGGTGGTGGGCTATGTGCTCCAGTCCTCCTTCCAGGAGGCGGTGGTGCAGGAGAAGCTGCGCCCGGCCGGCAGCCCCGAGATCGAGTCCATGGACGCCCAGCCCGGCAAGCCGCTGTCCTACGTGGCGAAGTTCGAGGTCTATCCCGAGTTCGAGGTGGCCGCGGTGGATGCCCTGGAGGTGACCCGCCCGGTGGCCGAGGTGACCGAGGCCGATATCGACAAGATGATCGACAACCTGCGCCAGCAGCGTAAGGAATTCGTCGCCGTGGAGCGCGCCTCGCAGGATGGCGACCGCATCACCATCGACTACGAAGGCTTCATCGACGGCGAGGCCTTCGAGGGTGGCAAGGCCGAGAACGCCCCGGTCGAACTCGGCAGCGGCCGCCTGATCGAGTCGCTGGAGAGTCAGCTCGTGGGTCTCCAGCCCGGCGAGGAGAAGACCCTGGACGTGAAGTTCCCGGACGACTACCACGCCGAGCAGCTCAAGGGCCAGAACACCCAGTTCAAGATCAAGGTGAAGGAAGTGGCCGAGCCGCAGCTGCCGGAGGTGACGGATGAATTCATCCAGCAGTTCGGTATCACCGACGGCGGGATCGAGGCCTTCCGTACCGAGGTGCGCAAGAACATGGAGCGCGAGCTGGAACAGGCGATCAGCGGCCGGATCAAGCAGCAGGTGATGGACGGCCTGTTCGACAGCAACGACGTGCCCATGCCCGAGGCCCTGGTGAAGGAAGAGATCCAGCGCATGCGCGAGCAGACCACCGCGCAGATGGGCGGTGCGCAGGGCGTGAATCCCGCCATGTTCCCGGACGAACTGTTCGAGGGTGAGGCCCGCAAGCGGGTGAGCCTCGGTCTCATCATCGGCGAGGTCGTGCGCAGGAATGACATCAAGCTGGATCGTGATAAGGTGGAGGCGAAGATCAAGGAGTTCGCCGCCAGCTACGAGGATCCGGAGCAGGTCGAGCAGTTCTACCGCAGCAACCGCCAGGCCATGAACGGCCTGGAGGCCATGGTGCTGGAAGAGCAGGTGGTCGACTGGGTACTCGGCAAGGCCAAGGTCTCGGAAGAGAAGACGGACTTCGACAGCCTCATGAACCCGCAGAAAGGAGCCGAATAAGCCATGAATGACTTCCTCAAGGGTGGTGCCGGCGCGCTCGACACCCGGGCGCTGAACCTGGTGCCCATGGTGGTGGAGCAGACGGCGCGCGGCGAGCGTGCCTACGACATCTATTCGCGCCTGCTCAAGGAGCGCGTGGTGTTCATCGTCGGCCCCATCGAGGACCAGATGGCGAACCTGATCGTGGCCCAGCTCCTGTTCCTGGAATCCGAGAACCCGGACAAGGACATCAACATCTACATCAACTCCCCGGGTGGTTCGGTGACGGCCGGCATGGCGATCTACGACACCATGCAGTTCATCAAGCCGAACGTGAGCACCATGTGTGTCGGCCAGGCGGCCAGTATGGGTGCCGTGCTGCTCACCGCGGGCGAGAAGGGCAAGCGCTACTGCCTGCCGCACTCGCGGGTGATGATCCATCAGCCGCTGGGCGGTTTCCAGGGGCAGGCCTCGGATATCGACATCCACGCCCGCGAGATCCTCAAGATCCGCGAGCAGCTGAACATGGTCCTGGCCCGCCACACCGGGCAGCCGGTGGAGCGCATCGCCCAGGATACCGACCGTGACCGCTTCATGAGTGGCGAAGAAGCGGTGGAGTACGGCCTGGTCGACAAGGTCCTGACCGACCGCGGCTAGGCCCGGCGAGGGGGCGACCACCCTGGTGGCCGCCCCCCCCTTCCCATCCGCCCGGAAACGGGCAGATTTCCCATCCCTGGACTATCCTTTTCTTCAGGAAAAGCGCGAATTCCCGCGCCGTTTATCGGCTTGCATAATCAGCCCAAAACGGGCAATGTGTAATCAAATCGCATTATTGGGGATTGTCGATGAGCGACGACAAGCACAACGATCAGGACAACGGAAAACTGCTGTACTGTTCCTTCTGCGGGAAGAGCCAGCATGAAGTACGCAAGCTGATCGCCGGACCCTCGGTCTTCATCTGCGACGAATGCGTCGAACTCTGCAATGACATCATTCGCGAGGAGATGCAGGAGCAGACCACGACCGCAGGCAACAAGCTGCCCAAGCCCCACGAGATCCGCGCCATCCTCGACGAGTACGTGATCGGCCAGGACCGCGCCAAGAAGGTGCTGTCTGTGGCCGTGTACAACCACTACAAGCGCCTGGAATCCCGTGGCGCCAGGGACGAGGTGGAGCTGGCCAAGAGCAACATCCTGCTGATCGGTCCGACCGGCTCCGGCAAGACCCTGCTGGCCGAGACCCTCGCGCGCCTGCTCAACGTGCCGTTCACCATCGCCGACGCCACCACGCTGACCGAGGCCGGCTACGTGGGCGAGGATGTGGAGAACATCATCCAGAAGCTGCTGCAGAAGTGCGACTACGATGTGGAGAAGGCCCAGACGGGCATCGTCTACATCGACGAGATCGACAAGATCTCGCGCAAGTCCGACAACCCCTCGATCACCCGTGACGTCTCGGGCGAGGGCGTGCAGCAGGCCCTGCTCAAGCTGATCGAGGGTACCGTTGCCTCGGTGCCGCCGCAGGGCGGCCGCAAGCATCCCCAGCAGGAGTTCCTGCAGGTGGATACCTCGAACATCCTGTTCATCGTCGGCGGCGCCTTCGCCGGCCTCGACAAGGTGATCCTGGATCGCACCGAGAAGAGCGGCATCGGCTTTTCGGCCGAGGTGAAGAGCAAGTCGCAGAAGCGCCCGGTCGGACAGGTGCTGCATGAGGTGGAGCCGGAAGACCTGATCCGCTATGGCCTGATCCCCGAGTTCGTGGGGCGCCTGCCGGTGGTCGCCACCCTCGAGGAACTCGACGAGGAGGCCCTGGTGCGCATCCTCAGCGAGCCCAAGAACGCGCTCACCAAGCAGTACCAGAAGCTCTTCGACATGGAGGGCGTGGAGCTGGAGTTCCGCGACGACGCGCTGCATGGCATCGCCCGCAAGGCGATGGAGCGCAAGACCGGCGCCCGTGGCCTGCGCACCATCCTCGAGCACGTCCTGCTCGACACCATGTACGACCTGCCGTCGGCGGAGGACGTGAGCCGTGTGGTCGTGGACGAGGCGGTGATCCGCGGCGACGCGAAGCCCTACCTCATCTACGAGGGCACGGAGTACCAGCAGAAGGCAGCGGCAGACTGAGTCTGGGGTCCGACCGGCCCCCTGGCGGGTCGGGCCGCCCGGCGTTCCTGCGCCGGCTTGAAATGGCGTCTGTCGGCCCCATCTTATGGGACATGCCTCCACCCGGAGGCCAGGGCCCATACCGATCCCGGTTCGATATGACGCGTGCCTGACCATCCGGCCCCGCGACGATGCGTCGTCGGCGGCCGTCCGGATTCACCTCACGTCTTGATGAGGACATTGCATGACTGACCAGACCAATACCCCCGAAACCACGACCGCCGCCACCGGCCAGGTGCCGGTGCTGCCCCTGCGCGATGTCGTGGTCTATCCCCACATGGTGATACCGCTGTTCGTGGGGCGGGAAAAATCCATCAAGGCGCTGGACGCCGCCATGGCCAGCGACAAGCAGATCCTGCTGGTCGCCCAGCAGAGCGCCGAGGTCGACGATCCGGGTCCGGACGAGGTCCATCGCATCGGTACCCTGTCCACCATCCTGCAGCTGCTCAAGCTCCCGGACGGCACCATCAAGGTGCTGGTGGAGGGGGGCGACCGCGCGCGCATCGACCGGCTGATCGAGGTCGACGACTACTTTGCCGCCGAGCTGAGCGTGCTGCCGGCCGGCTTGGGCGAGGATGAGCGCGAGGTCGAGGTGCTGTCGCGTTCGGTGATGAACCTCTTCGACCAGTACGTGAAGCTGAACAAGAAGGTGCCGCCGGAGATCCTCACCTCCCTGGCCGGCATCGAGGACCCGGCACGCCTGGCCGACACCATCGCCGCGCACATGTCGCTCAAGATCGAGGAGAAACAGAAGGTCCTCGAGATCGAGAGCGTACGCGACCGTCTCGAGCACCTGATGGGGCTGATCGAGGGCGAGATCGACCTGCTGCAGATCGAGAAGCGCATCCGCGGTCGCGTCAAACAGCAGATGGAGAAGAGCCAGCGCGAGTACTACCTGAATGAGCAGATGAAGGCCATTCAGAAGGAACTCGGCGACATGGAAGAGGGCCCCAACGAGCTCGAGGAACTGGCGCGCAAGATCGAGACCGTGGGCATGCCCAAGGACGTGAAGGCCAAGGCCACGGCCGAGCTCAACAAGCTGAAGATGATGTCCCCCATGTCGGCCGAGGCCACCGTGGTGCGCAACTACGTCGACTGGCTGGTGGGCGTGCCGTGGAAGAAGAAGACCAAGGTGCGCCACGACCTGTCCCGCGCCCAGGCGGTGCTGGACGAGGACCACTATGGCCTGGAGAAGGTCAAGGAACGCATCCTCGAGTACCTCGCCGTGCAGCAGCGCGTGAAGAAGCTCAAGGGGCCGATCCTGTGCCTGGTCGGGCCGCCCGGGGTGGGCAAGACCTCGCTGGGACGTTCCATCGCCCGCGCGACCAACCGCAAGTTCACCCGCATGGCCCTGGGTGGCGTGCGCGACGAGGCCGAGATCCGCGGTCACCGCCGCACCTACATCGGTGCGCTGCCGGGCAAGATCGTCCAGAACCTGTCCAAGGTGGGTGTGCGTAACCCGCTGTTTTTGCTCGATGAAATCGACAAGATGGCGATGGATTTCCGCGGCGACCCGGCCTCGGCCCTGCTCGAGGTGCTGGACCCCGAGCAGAACCACACCTTCGGCGATCACTACCTGGAGGTCGATTTCGATCTCTCCGACGTGATGTTCGTGGCCACGGCCAACAGCATGAACATCCCGGGTCCGCTGCTGGACCGCATGGAGGTGATCCGTCTGCCGGGCTACACCGAGGACGAGAAGGCCAATATCGCCATGCGCTACCTCGTGCCCAAGCAGGTCAAGAACAACGGCGTGAAGGAAGGCGAGCTGGAGATTACCGAGGACGCGGTGCGTTCCATCATCCGCCACTACACCCGCGAGGCGGGCGTGCGCAGCCTGGAGCGCGAGATCTCCAAGCTGTGCCGCAAGGTGGTGAAGAACCAGCTGCTGGATCACAGCAAGGACAAGATCGTCATCACCGCCGACAACATCAATGACTACCTGGGCGTGCAGCGCTTCCGTTATGGCCGCGCCGAGGACAAGGACCAGGTCGGCCAGGTGACCGGTCTGGCCTGGACCGAGGTCGGTGGCGAGCTGCTCACCATCGAGGTGACCACCATGCCGGGCAAGGGGCAGCCGCCGATCCTCACCGGGCAGCTGGGCGATGTGATGAAGGAATCGATCCAGGCGGCCCGCACGGTGGTGCGTTCGCGCGCGGCGGTGCTGGGTATTGCCGACGACTACTTCGAAAAGCACGACATCCATTTCCACGTGCCCGAGGGCGCCACGCCCAAGGACGGCCCGAGCGCCGGTATCGGCATGTGCACGGCGCTGGTCTCGGCCATCACCGGCATCCCGGTGCGCGCCGAGGTGGCGATGACCGGCGAGATCACGCTGCGTGGCGAGGTGCTGCCCATCGGCGGGCTCAAGGAGAAGCTGCTGGCGGCCCATCGCGGCGGTATCACCACGGTCGTGATACCGGAGGAAAACGAGAAGGATCTGGCGGAAATTCCGGAGAACATCAAGGAAAAGCTCGACATCCGGCCGGTAAAGTGGATCGATCAGGTGCTGGAGATCGCCCTGACCCGCATGCCGGAGCCGCGCACCGAGGACGTGGTGAAGGATGCGCCGGTACGCAAGGAAAAGGCCGCCAAGAGTGCGAAAAAGGGCGGTGTCCGCCATCATTGAGCGGCTGTGACCGTCATCCCGACCAGGGCCCTGGCAGCGCCAGGGCCCTTGTTTTTCGCGGGTTGCGTCACGGGGGCTTTGTTGACAGCTTTCGAAGGCGCTTGGTATAAAGACCGGGCTTTTTCGCCGTACCACCGGCGAGGTTGGCTTGGGGAACAACTCACTATCCACCGCGAGACATTCGTCCGCATGTCCGGTCCGGGACTCTGCACCCGGCGGTCCGGGACGATTCGAGTACCTGCCACGCACGTGGCCCTGAAAAATCGATTACAAGACTAAAGGAACCGATAATGAACAAATCCGAACTGATTGATGCGATCGCGAGCAATGCCAATCTGTCCAAGGCCGACGCCGGCCGCGCGCTGGACGGTTTCATCGAGGCCGTGACCACCGCCATGAAGGGCGACGACCAGGTCACCATCGTGGGTTTTGGCACCTTCCTCGTGCGTTCCCGTGATGCGCGCACCGGCCGCAACCCGCGCACCGGCGAAAGCATCCAGATCCCGGCGTCGAAAGTTCCGAGCTTCAAGGCTGGCAAAGCCCTGAAGGATGCCGTAAACTAGCGCCCTTTCTCGGCGCGGGTGCTTAGCTCAGTTGGTAGAGCGTCGCCCTTACAAGGCGAATGTCGGGAGTTCGAGCCTCTCAGCACCCACCAAAGAAAAAAGGTTTAGGAGCGGTAGTTCAGCTGGTTAGAATACCGGCCTGTCACGCCGGGGGTCGCGGGTTCGAGTCCCGTCCACTCCGCCACGTTGAAAAGGGTGCCTCCGGCACCCTTTTTTTTTTTGGCCTATATCCAGTGGAGGGCGAAAGGTGGTTCTCCCGCCAGGACGAAAACGCAGAGAAATGAATGGACAGGATGGACAGGATATAAGCGGATTGACAGGA
>JAJLKJ010000025.1:0-5654 GCA_033839185.1 Gammaproteobacteria bacterium | reverse complement strand
CCAGAAAAGGCGACAAAACAGAACGACAACAAGACCAACCACCGCGTCCGGGAGACCCACGATGTCCACCAGAGCCCGACTTCTCGCCACCGGCCTCGCCGCCCTGCTCGGTGCCGGCGCCCTGCAGGCCGAAACCCCGCGCGCCATCGCCGAGGGGCATACCCACTACAACTGGAACCAGCACGAGACGCTCCCCCCGGACGAGGCCATCCGGCGCCTGAAGGAGAACAACGTGGTGTTCGTGGTGGTGGCGAGCTCGCCCCCCGAACTGGCGGTCGAACTCGCCGAGGCCGGCGGTGGCGACTGGATCGTGCCCATCTTCAGCCCCTACCTCACGCCCACCCACCGGCACAACTGGTACAACGACCCGAAGGTGCTGGTGCAGATGGAAGAGGGCCTGGCCTCCGGCAAGTACCATGGCATCGGCGAGGTGCACATGCTGCCGGGCCTGGGGCCGCACCGTACCCACCCCGCCTTCCTCAAGACCCTGGATCTCGCCCGCCAGTACGACGTGCCCTACATGATCCACACCGATGCCTCGAGCTACAAATACCTGCTGTCGATCTGCCAGCAGCACAGCGACGTGCGCTTCGTCTGGGCCCACGCGGGCGGCATCCTGCCCCCGGAACAGGTCGGGGCCCTGCTCGATGGCTGCCCGAACGTGTACATCGACCTCTCCGCACGCGACCCCCTGCGCCACACCGAGACCCAGATCATCGACGACAGCGGCAGCCTGCTGCCGGGCTGGCGTGACCTGGTACTCAGCCACCCGACCCGCGTCATCGTCGGCGCCGACCCGGTCTGGCCCGTCTACAACAAGCACGCCTGGGATGCACCGGACACCGGCTGGGACAAGCTCGCGTTCTTCCTCGACTTCCACCGCCGCTGGATCAGCGACCTGCCCGAGGACATCCAGGAGGCCATCCTGGTGGAGAACGCGAAGCGGATCTATGCGCCGCGGCGGTGAGGTAGCGGTGAGGCAGGAGGCGTGAAGCGACAGGGCGGCCACTGGCCGCCCTATGGTTCTGAGGGATCATGAGGAGCGAGGCGTCAGGCGCAGGCCGTGCCCATGCCAGGCAAAGCAGTCATCCCCTGATCGCGCCTTGCAGCGCTCCTACAAACATCTGCTTTGCTCGGTGGCCTCTGTGGCGAATTGACTTTCGCCTCACGCCTCACGCCCACTACATCTCCATCCCCGTATCCACCGCCGGCAGACGGATGAAGTGGTCGCGGTAGTGCTTGAGCTCCTCGATGGAGTCACGGATGTCGTCCAGCGCGAGGTGGCTTGAGGCCTTGCTGAAACCACCGGCCACTTCGGGTGCCCAGCGGCGCGCGAGCTCCTTCAGGGTGCTGACATCGAGATTGCGGTAGTGGAAATAGGCCTCCAGTCCGGGCATGCAGCGGGCGAGGAAGCGCCGGTCCTGGCAGATGCTGTTGCCGCACATGGGCGAGGCGCGCTCGGGCACCCATTCGCGCAGAAAGGCCAGTGTCTCGGCCTCCGCCTGGGCCTCGTCCACCGTGCTCTGGCGCACCCGTTCAGTGAGCCCCGACTGGCCGTGCTGGCGCGTGTTCCACTCGTCCATGCCGGCCAGCACCTCGTCGGGCTGGTGGATCGCGAGCACCGGCCCCTCGGCCAGGAGATTGAGGTCCTTGTCGGTGACGATGGTCGCGATCTCGATGATGCGGTCGTTCATCGTGTCGAGACCCGTCATCTCGAGATCGATCCAGATCAGGTTGTCGGCGCTGGCGGTCATGTGGAGATTCCCTGTTTCATAATGTGTCGGTCTGCGGGCCATTGTGCCGCTTGCCCCTGCTTCTCGCAAAGGGGTAAGCTCGTTCGTCGAGGTCACATTCATGCATGCCTTCACCATCCTGTTTCTCGCCGTCCTGCTGACCAGTGTCGCCCTGCGCCTGTGGCTGTCCCGGCGCCAGGCACGGCACGTACGCGCGCACCGCGACGCGGTGCCGGCCGAGTTCGCCGCCAGCATCCCGCTGGCCGCGCACCAGAAGGCGGCCGACTACACCCTGGCCAGGGGTCGGCTGGGGCGCATCGACCTGCTCTACGGCGCCCTGCTGCTCGTCGCCTGGACCCTCGGCGGCGGGCTGCAGCTGCTGGACGAGACCTGGCGCCTGGCGGGCTGGAACGCGCTGGCCACGGGCACGGCCGTGCTGCTCAGCGTCTTTCTCATCACCGGCCTGCTGGAGCTGCCCGTTTCCCTCTATCGCACCTTCGGGCTGGAGGCGCGCTTCGGCTTCAACAAGACCACCCCGCGCACCTTCCTGGCCGATCTCGCGAAAGGGACACTGCTGGCGCTCGTCCTGGGCATACCGCTGGTCGCGCTGGTGCTGTGGCTGATGCAGGTCACCGGGGAAGACTGGTGGCTGTGGGTCTGGGCGGCGTGGACGGGCTTCACCCTGTTGCTGATCTGGGCCTACCCCACGCTGATCGCACCGCTGTTCAACCGCTTCCAGCCGCTGGACGACGACGCCACGCGCGAGCGCGTCGAGCGGCTGCTGGCCCGCTGCGGCTTCAGCAGCAAGGGCATCTTCGTGATGGACGGCTCGCGCCGCTCCGGCCACGGCAATGCCTACTTCACGGGGCTAGGCCGTCACAAGCGCATCGTGTTCTTCGATACCCTGCTCGATACGCTGGAGCCGGCCCAGATCGAGGCCGTACTCGCCCATGAACTCGGGCACTTCCGCCGCCGCCACGTGCTCAAGGGCATGCTGCTGCAGTTCGCCCTGTCGCTGGGCGCGCTGGCCCTGCTCGCCTGGCTGATGGACACCCCGGGGTATTTTGCCGGCCTGGGTATCGAGACGCACTCCACCCACCTCGCCCTGGCGGGCTTTCTGCTGGTGGCGCCGGTATTCGGCTTCTTCCTGCAGCCGATACTCGCCTGGCTGTCGCGTCGCCACGAGTTCGAGGCCGATGCCTTTGCCGCCAGCCAGACCGATGCCGACAGCCTGATCCAGGCGCTGGTACGCCTGTATCGCGACAACGCAAGCACCCTGACACCGGACCCCCTGCACTCGGCCATCTACGACTCGCATCCCCCGGCCAGCGTGCGCATCGCGCACCTGAAGTCACTGCCCGCCGTATAATGCGGGTCCAAACCCCACAGGAGCCAAGACCATGAAACAGATCGTGATGCTCATCGCCCTGCTGACGGGCATGGCCCCGGCCATGGCGGCCGATCTCGAACGCGGCAAGCAGCTGCATCAGGACAACTGCATGGCCTGCCATGCCCGCATGACCGGCGGCGACGGCGAGGTGCTCTACACCCGCCCCGATCGCCGCGTCAGCTCGCTGGCCGGCCTGGAGGCACAGGTACGCCGCTGCGAGTCCAACCTGCAGCTGAAGTGGTTCGACGAGGACATCGCCGACGTGGTGCACTTCCTCAACCAGACCTACTACCGCTTCTGATCACGGGAGTTGATGCCATGTCCGACCTGAGGCAGAAACGCTGCAGGCCCTGCGAGGGCGGCGTCGCGCCGATCACGCCCGAACAGGCGCAGGCGGAGATGCATTCCCTCGATCCGCAATGGCAGCTGGTCGAGGATGGCGCGGCCATCCGGCGCGAATTCCGCTTCGCCGACTATTACCAGACCATGGCCTTCGTCAACGCCATCGCCTGGATCGCGCACCAGGAAGACCATCACCCGGACCTCGAGGTGGGCTACAACCGCTGCCGGGTGCGCTACAGCACCCATGCCATCGGCGGCCTGTCGGAAAACGACCTGATCTGCGCCGCCAAGGTGGACGCCCTGCTCCAAACCTCGGGCGCATGAGCGACCGCAGCCGCCCCGGGAGGGTGATCACGCGCTACGGCGCGGACATGATCGTCGAGGACGACGACGGTCAGACGCATCGCTGCACGACGCGGCGCAAGCTGCAGGATGCGGTGTGCGGGGACTACGTGCGGTGGCAGGCGGAACAGACCGGCAACGCCGTCGTCGTCGCCATCGAGAAGCGGCAGAACGTCCTCACCCGTCCGGACCTGCGCGGCCGCCCCAAGCCCATCGCCGCCAACATCGACCAGCTGGCGATCGTCAGCGCCCACCTGCCCGCCCCCAACTGGGAGATGGTGGACCGCTATCTCGTCGCCGCCGAACTGCTGCCGGCCGCTGCCCTCATCGTGCTCAACAAGTGCGACCTCGCCGACACCCATCCGGTGGACGAGGCCATCCTCGCCGAATACCGCGCACTCGGCTATCGGGTCCTGGAGGTCTCCAGCACGCGGGAACACGGGCTGGACGGATTGCTTGCCGCATTGAAGGGGAAGACCAGCATCCTGGTCGGGCTCTCCGGCGTGGGCAAGTCCTCACTCATCAAGAACCTGTTGCCTGCCCAGGACATCCGTATCGGCGAGATCTCCGACCACAGCAGCAAGGGCAAGCACACCACCACCAGCGCGACCCTCTACCACCTGCCGGACGGCGGCGAACTCATCGACTCGCCTGGCGTGCGCGACTTCACGCTCGGCACCGTCACGCCCGCCGAACTGGCCCGTGGTTTCCGGGAGATCGCGGACCGTGCAGGGCACTGCCGATTCCACAACTGCACACACGTCGTGGAACCCGGATGCGCGGTGAAGGCCGCCGTCGAAAGTGACGGGATCTCACGACGCCGCTACACGAACTACCGCAACATCCTCGCCGCCGTGAACGCCGTTTGAGAGGCCACTGTGCGGTCCGTAGGAGCCGAGCCCCCTCGGCGATAACGGCCATGCCGGTGCCAAACCCCCATCGGCCAGGGGGCTGGCCTCCTGCATTTCTGCACCGAACACCGGCATTGTGGGAACCGAGCCCCCTCGGCGATGACACCGATGCTTCGTGCCGGAACCCTTGTCGGCCAGGGAGCTGGCCTCCTACGGACCGCCTTTTATCCCGGCGGCCAGCCCAGCGCACGCCCGCCCAGCACGTGCAGGTGCACGTGGAACACGCTCTGCCCCGCACCGGCCCCGCAGTTCACCACCGTGCGATACCCGCTTTCGGCGATGCCACAGGACTCGGCCACCTGCTGCGCACCGAGGAACAGCCTGCCCAGGAGCTGCGCGTCCTCCGCCTCGGCATCGTGCAGCGTGGCGATGTGCTTGCGCGGGATCACCAGCACGTGCGTCGGTGCCTGCGGATTCAGATCCCGGAAGGCGATGACGTCGTCGTCCTGGTACACCACATCCGCCGGAATCTCGCCGGCCGCGATCTTGCAGAAGATGCAATCGGACATAGCTGCTCCTTATCCGTCATGTTTTTGCCACAGAGGGCACAGAGCAAAACATCCACTCCGATCACCTCTGTGATCTCTGTGCCCTCTGTGGCGAGTAAGGCCTTCGCAACACTCTCAGTATTGCTTTCTACCCTGGAAGGCATGCGACAGGGTCTGGCTGTCCGCGTACTCGAGTTCACCGCCGATCGGGATACCGTGCGCCAGGCGGGTGGTGGAGATGCCATGCTCGGCGGCCAGTTCGCTGATGTAGTGCGCGGTCACCTCGCCCTCCACCGTCGGATTGGTGGCGAGGATCACCTCCTGCACCTCGCCCTCGCCGAAGCGCCGCTCGAGTTCGTCCAGGCCGAGCTCTTCCGGACCGATGCCGTCCAGTGGCGAGAGGTGGCCCATGAGCACGAAGTACAGCCCGCGGTAGACCGAGGCCTGC
>JAJLKJ010000024.1:0-35768 GCA_033839185.1 Gammaproteobacteria bacterium | reverse complement strand
GGGTACTTGATGATCTCGAAGTAGGGCGAGCTGTCGAAGTCCTTGGGGGTGAACAGGCGGAAGTTGCGCTGATACAGGCGCAGCCTGCCCTCCGCATCGTGCACGTACATCGGCATCACCGGGTACTGCACGGAATGGAAGGCGCGGGCGATCATGCTGGAGCAGACGTTGTGCGTGGGTGCGCCGGCGTTGTGCACGAACAGACTGGAACGCCAGCGACGCGGGATGATCCCCCAGGGGAAGAGGAAACGGGCGAGATCGAAGACCTGGCGCAGGTCGTAGTCCAGACCGAGCCGGCCGCCGGCATGCCGGATGACATCGAAGGCATCGCGGCGCGAGATGCCGGCAGGACGGCAGATGCGCAGGTGATAACTGCGATACTTGGCAAGCGGGGCGACGATGGTGCCCTCGCCGAGCAGGGCCTCGATCACCAGCGGCTCGCCGGGGTCGCCATCCCAGTGGCGTTCGATCAGTGCACGGATATCGGCATCCTCGATGTCGTGCAGACGACCGACATACAGGGCGGCATGGGTCCAGCCCGAGAGGGTGAGTGTCTTGATCATGCGACTGATGCGGCTGCGCCCTTCGACCAGCACGACATCACAGGGCTTCACCTCGAAACGCAGGCGCTCGAAGTCGGATGGTTGCATGGCCGCCGGACCGACCTCGGTCTCGAGCCAGTGGGTCAGCCGCCTCCATATCCATGTCTGCAGCCGCTTGAACATACACCTCTCCCGTAACGGGTGGCGCGTACCGTGCGTGTGCGCGTTACTTCAAGTCTAGACAATCTTTCACGCGGCGGGTTCGTAGAGCCCGTTTAACCGGCACCGGACCGATGAACGGCGCGCATGGCCGCCTCGACGGCACGGTCCAGCGTCTGGCGAGGCGTGTGAAAATGCGGCGAGAACCGCACGCCACCACCACGCAGCGCACACACCACGCCACTGGCCTGCAGTTCGCGGTACAGCGTCTCGCTGTCGCAGCCGGGATGGCGGAAGACCACGATGCCGGAGCGGCGGGTCGGCGAGCGATCGGAGAGGACCTCGAAGCCGCCTGCCTGCAGGGCCTCGACCAGGTAGTCGGTCTTCTCCAGCACGGCCATCCCGACGTGCGCCATCCCGGCCTCCAGCAGCAGCCCCAGGCTGGCCGACAGGGCGTGAATGCCCAGGTTGTTGGCGCTGCCGCATTCGAAACGGCGTGCGGAGTCAGCCGGCTGCCAGTCGCTGCGCTCGAAGTCGCCCAGGTGCTCGACCATGTGCCAGCCGTACTGGCGCAGCACCAGGCGATCGCGCAGCTCGGCGCGGCAGTAGAACAAGGCCAGGCCTTCAGGCGCCAGCATCCACTTGTGACCGTCGGCGGCCACGAAGTCCGCGCCGATGGCGCGCACGTCGAAGGGCAGGGCGCCGATCTGCTGGATGCCATCCACACAGAACAGCGCGCCTCTTGCCCGGCAGGCACGACCGATGCGTTCCAGGTCCAGGCGCAGCCCGCTGGCATACTGCACGGCGCTCAGGGCCACGAGCCGGGTGCCCTCTGTCATGGCCGCCTCGATGAGTGCTTCCGGGTCGTCGCCTGTCGAGAGATCCACCTCCACGACCTCGACGCCATAGCGGGTGCGCAGTGATTCCCAGACGATGCGATTGGAGGGGAACTCCTGGCGCGCGGTGACGATACGATCACCCAGCTGCCACTCCAGGCCGTAGGCTACCGCCGATAGCGCCTCCGATGTGCTCTTGAGCAGCGCGATCTCCTGCGAGGATTCGGCATTGATCAGGGCGCGCAACTGACCGCGGAGTTTGGTCTCGGTCTGCACCCAGCGCTGAAAGTGTTCGGAGCCCCGGCACCGGTTTTCTTCGGCGAATTCCCGGATGGCCTGCACGGTGCGGTTGGGCCAGGGACCCACCCCGGCATGATTCAGATGCAGGACATCCTCATCCAGCCCGAACTCCCGGGCCAGGGCCTGTTCCCATGCGCTTTCCGCGTCTGATGCCATTGCTTAACCTTATGATTTTCCGCGCAAATTTGCCCCAAAAAGGGAATTCTGATAAATTAGGTCGGAATTTGGCAACACCAACACCGGGCCGGCCGCTCATCACGACGCCGGCCTTCGTTTGTGCCATCGGATGATGGCATGCGCTGGCCGACGAGGCCACACCGGGACGCACAGGCGGCGTTCTGTCGATAACTAAAAGCGAGGTGGTAACGAAATGAGAACCGCAGCTCTCAGGTTCGAAGCCGTTTCCAGCGATGCATTCGAGCCGCGTGCGTTCGAGGTCTACACGGAACGTCACCTGGACCGTATCAAGCCGCTGGAAAGATTGCCGGAAGCACAACGTTTCGAGATGCAGGTCGTGGCGAGCGTCCTGCCGTTTCGCGTCAACCAGTACGTGATCGATGAACTGATCGACTGGGACAACATCCCGGATGATCCGATCTTCCAGCTCACCTTTCCGCAGAAGGGCATGCTGAACGAGGCCGATTTCGAGCGCATGGCCGAACTGCACCGTGCCGGCGCCGAGAAGAAGGAGATCCAGGCGCTGGCCAACGAGATCCGTGCCGGACTCAATCCCCATCCGGCCGGGCAGATGGAGCTGAACCTGCCGAAGGTCAACGGCGAGGTGATCAACGGCCTGCAGCACAAGTACCGCGAGACGGTGCTGTTCTTCCCCGCACAGGGGCAGACCTGCCACTCCTACTGCACCTTCTGTTTCCGCTGGGCCCAGTTCGTGGGCGACAAGGAGCTGCGCATCGCCAGCCGCGAGGCCGACACCATGATGGCCTACCTGCGCGAGCACCCGCGGGTCACCGATCTGCTGCTCACCGGCGGCGACCCGATGGTGATGAAGACCAAGAACCTCAAGCAGTATCTCGAACCGCTGCTGGAAGAGGACCTCGACCACGTCCAGACCGTGCGCATCGGCACCAAGGCGCTGACCTTCTGGCCCTATCGCTTCGTCACCGATCCCGACGCCGAAGAACTGCTGGACCTGCTTGCCCGCCTGGTCCAGTCGGGCAAGCATGTGGCGCTGATGGCGCATTTCAACCACTGGCGCGAGATGGATACCGATATCTGCCGCGAGGCGATCCGCCGCATCCGGGCCACCGGTGCGCAGATCCGCAGCCAGGGCCCGCTCATCGCGCACATCAACGACAATGCCGACGACTGGGCGCGCATGTGGCGCGAGCAGGTGCGTCTGGGCATCATCCCCTATTACATGTTCGTGGAGCGTGACACCGGCGCGAAGTGCTACTTCGAGGTGCCGCTCGCCAGGGCCTGGCATATCTACCGCGATGCCATGCAGCAGGTCTCGGGGCTGGCGCGCACCGCCCGCGGACCCTCCATGAGTGCAGGTCCGGGCAAGATCGAGATCCAGGGGGTCACCGAGATCAACGGCGAGAAGGTCTTCGCCCTGCGCTTCATCCAGGGCCGCAACCCGGACTGGGTGCAGCGACCGTTTTTTGCCCGCTACGACGAGGAAGCTACCTGGCTCGACGATCTCAAGCCCGCCTTCGGCGAAGAGAAATTCTTCTTCGAGGACGAGTACCGGCAGATCAGCAGCCGGATCAGCTGATCCGGCGCCCGTTACCTTCCCAAGGCCGCGTCTTCACGCGGCCTTTCTTCTGGGCGACACTTTCACTAGCATCACCCGCGATGGACCTTCACGAGAAGAGAGCGATAACGTGACCACCAACCAGAGCATCACCCGGCGCGACCTGCAGCACGTCTGGCATCCCTGCACGCAGATGAAGGATCACGAACAGCTGCCGCTGATACCGATCCGGCGGGGGGAGGGGGTATGGCTGGAGGACTATGACGGCAACCGCTACATCGATGCCGTGAGTTCCTGGTGGGTCAACCTGTTCGGCCACGCCAATCCGTATATCAACCAGGCCATCCGCGAGCAGCTCGAGCAGCTCGAGCACGTCATCCTGGCCGGTTTCACGCACGAGCCGGTGGTGCGTCTGTCCGAACGCCTGGTGGAGATCACCCCGCCGGGTCTCGCGCACTGCTTTTATGCCGACAATGGCTCGTCGGCCGTGGAGGTGGCGCTCAAGATGAGCTTTCACTACTGGCGCAACGTGGGCAAGCCGCAGAAGACCCGTTTCGTCTGCCTGAGCAACAGCTACCACGGCGAGACGCTGGGTGCGCTGGCGGTGGGCGACGTGGCACTTTACAAAAGCACCTACGAACCACTGCTGCTCAAGGCCATCACCGTGCCCGGGCCGGATTGCTACCAGCGCGAACCCGGCCAGTCCTGCGCCGAACATGCACGGCAGATGTTCGAGCACATGGAGCGCATGCTCGAGGAGCGGCACGAGGAGATCTGCGCCGTGATCGTCGAGCCGCTGGTGCAGTGTGCCGGCGGCATGCGCATGTACGACCCCGAATACCTGCGCCTGCTGCGCAAGGCCTGCGACCGTTATGGCGTGCACCTCATCGCCGACGAGATCGCGGTGGGTTTCGGTCGCACGGGTACGCTGTTCGCCTGCGAGCAGGCCGACATCACGCCGGACTTCATGTGTCTCTCCAAGGGCCTGACGGCCGGGTACCTGCCATTGTCGGTCACGCTCACCACGCAGCAGGTCTATGCGGCCTTCTACGACGACTACGAACGGCTCACCGCCTTCCTGCACTCGCATTCCTATACCGGCAACCCGCTCGCCTGTGCGGCGGCGAATGCCACGCTGGATCTCTTCGAGAAAGACGATGTCATCGGCAACAACCGCCGACTCGCGCAGGTCATGCATGAGGCCACGGCACACCTCGAGGACCATCCGCATGTGGCCGAAGTACGTCAGACGGGGATGATACTGGCGGTGGAGCTGGTCAGGGACAAGGCGACACGCGAACCCTATCCCTGGCAGGAACGGCGCGGCCTGCGCATCTATCGTCATGCACTCGCCAATCAGGCGCTGTTGCGCCCGCTGGGGCATGTCAGCTATCTGATGCCGCCCTACGTGATCGACGAGGAACAGATTCATCACCTGGCGAAGGTGATGCATGAAGGAATCGACCTGGCCTGCGTGGATTGAGTCGGGCCTCAGGCGGAAAGTCCAGGCGCCACAGAGGACACAGAGATCACAGAGGGGGCGCCTGGCCCGGTTTGCCTCGGTGACCTCTGCGGCTGAACCGGTTTCAACGCATCCTGCGCCACCCACGCTTGATGCCCCTCCGCTCACAAGCATCCGGATAGGGCGGCCCGTGGCCGCCGCTGGGCGGGCGGTGGCAAAGAAGTATGCGCACGGCGGGCGCAGACCACCCCATGATAGGCTGTGACAAAGGGGTGATTAGGAGAGCGGTTTTACTCTGTGCCCTCTGCCTGAAAATGCCTATAGCGTGTGGTGGCGATTGCCTGCATGGGTCTGTTCGTGACGCTGCTGGCACTGCAGGCAGCGCTTGGCCGTGGGGTAGGCCTCCAGACGGGGCTTGTCGATGGGCACGCCGCAGTCGATGCACTCGCCGTAGGTCTGCCGTTCGATGCGGCGCAGTGCATTCTCGATATCGTGGAGCTCCTCGATATGCCGCTCCATGGCGGCGATGTTGAGGTCGACCAGCAGATCGGCGACGGATTCCTCTTCGAGATCGTGTACCCGGCCTGCCAGGTCGACGAAGTGCTGCTCCTCCTGCTCCAGCAGGATGGTGCGGATATCTTCCAGCAGGTCCTTGCGGCGCGATTCCAGCAGGTGGCGGAAATGACTGCGATCGTGTTCGCTGATGTCTGTCGGCATACGGTCTCTGTGGTCAGGTGGTGGAGAGCGGAGGGCAGGGGAGACCCCTTCCGGCCATGGAGATCATTCGCTGCGGCGTATCCAGAGCCCGTGGTGACAACGCAGGATGTCCGGCCCGCTGCGTATCTCCTCGCCATGACCAAAACCCTGGTCGTTGAAGTAGCAGACGATGTCACCCGGCATTTGCTGGCTCAGGGTCTCGGTCTCTTCGTCGAGTTCGTCCGCGATCGGCGAGGTGCGACGTTCCGGATCCGGTGCGCCGACATCCGGCAGCTGGGTCGTTGCCATGAGTAATCCCCGATAATTGACTGTCACCATCCTGAACCCGCAGCGGGGTGCTGGCAATGACGCATGTCATCTGCAGTAGAAATCCCGTTCAGGATTCCGATTGCAGCATGCGCAGGGCGCGCTGCGAGGCATCCCAGTCGCTGGTTCCCAGCTCGGTTTCCGTGTAACCCAGGTCGTCGGGTTCGATGTCGTCCATCGGGCCCGTCCAGTCCTCGGGCTCGGCAATCGCCTCGATGGGCAGCAGGAACCAGTCGGTGAGCTCGAATTCCTCGATATCGCCATCGAAGTACTGGGCCTCCACGATCCCCGCGTCCTCGTCGACGGCGACCACCTCGAAGCGCTCACGCTTGTCCAGGCGGCGATACCACTGACCGATTTCCGGATTGATCTCATGAATCATTGCAGCACCTCCCCGACGCATTGGGTCTGGAATCCAATAGGCGTCTGTACTTAATTAGCACGTCCGGCGACACCCTGCATACGGGCCATGCCCCGCGCGTGTAAACTCAGGGCAAATCAATGTCCTGAGCTCGTGGAGGGGTATTCATGGGAGCCGGTACAGCGGCAGGTGAGGAAACGGCCCGGCTGGCTGAGACCCTCTGGCGGGAAAAATACCGCGCGCCGGGAGAGCAGGGTATCGAAGACAGCTGGCGACGGGTCGCGCAGGCCCTGGCTGCCGGCGAGCGAAGCGAGGCGCAGGAACACTGGTCGACGCGTTTTTTCGAGCTGCTCGCCGATCACCGGTTCCTGCCGGGCGGCCGGATACTCGCCAATGCGGGTCGCGAGGGCAGCCAGACACTCTTCAACTGTTTCGTCATGGATCGCATCGACGACTCCATGGCCGACATCTTCCGCGTGCTCGGCGAAAGCGCCCTGACCATGCAGCAGGGCGGGGGCATCGGGGTGGATTTTTCCACCCTGCGACCCGCGGGTGCACCGGCCACCCGCACCGGGGGGCGGGCGTCGGGGCCGGTCTCCTTCATGCAGGTCTGGGAGAGCATGTGCGCCACCCTGCTGGAGACCAGCGCGCGGCGCGGGGCCATGATGGCCACGTTGCGCTGCGATCATCCGGATATCGAGGCCTTCATCGAGGCCAAGCGACGCCCCGGCATCCTGAGTCACTTCAATCTCTCCGTGCTGGTCACGGATGCCTTCATGCAGGCCGTCGAGGCGGGGGAGGAGTGGCCGCTGGTCTTTCCCGATCCGTACCACAGCCGCTGGCCGGACCTGCCGCACGTCGAGCGCAGCTGGCCCGGACACGCGCAGCCGGTGGCCTGCGCCGTCCTCCGCGAGACCCGCGCGAGCGTGCTCTGGGAGCGCCTGCTGCAGGCCAGTCATGAAAGCTCCGAGCCCGGCGTGCTCTTCATCGACCGCATCAATGCCGAGAACAACCTCGCGGCCATCGAGCAGATCAGTGCCACCAACCCCTGCGGCGAGGTGCCGTTACCGCCCCATGGCGCCTGCTGCCTGGGTTCGTTCAACCTGACGCGCTTCGTGGAGGCGCCGTTCACCGACTCGGCCCGGCTGGACCTGGAGGGCATGGCCGCCCAGGTGCCGGTCGCCGTGCGTCTGCTCGACAACGTCATCGATCGCTCGCCGTATCCGTTGCCGGCCCAGCAGGCCTATGCCCAGGCCACGCGCCGCCTGGGGCTTGGCATCACGGGTCTGGCCGACGCATTGATTATGTTAAATATACCCTACGATGCCCCGGCCGGACGGCACCTGGCCGGCCGGGTGATGCAGACGCTGCGGGATGCGGCCTACCGGGCCTCTGTCGCACTCGCGCGCGAGAAAGGCCCGTTCGCACGCTGTGCAGCGGCCGGTCTGTCAGAACGGCCCTTTGTGCAGCGTCTGCCCGGGGCGTTGCGTGAGGCCATCGCGCGGTACGGCCTTCGCAACAGCCACCTGCTGGCCATCGCGCCAGCCGGGAGCATCAGTCTGCTGGCCGGCAACATCTCCAGCGGCATCGAGCCGGTCTATGCCGTCGATGCCGGGCGACGCGTGCGCGATCGCCATGGCAACCCCGTTCGCTGGCGTGTGACGGATGCGGCCGTCATTGCCTGGCGGGAGCAGACTGGTGACGCCGTAGGCCTGCCGCCGGCCTGTGTCACCGCCAATGAGATCGCGCCCGAGGCGCACATCGCCATGCAGGCCTGCCTGCAGGAGTTCGTCGACAACGCCATCTCGAAGACGGTGAATGTTCCGACGGACATCGACTTCGAAACCTACGGCGCGATCTATGTCTCTGCCTACCGGGCGGGCGCGAAGGGTTGCACCACATACCGGCCGGGAGGCAGCCGGGATGCCATCCTGCAACCGGGTGACGGGGTGAATGCCTGCTGTGATATACCGCAGGTGCCGCCTGCCGTCCCGTCGGTATGAGTTCGCATAATCTATAAACCTGTCAGTCCCGAGACGATCTACCGTCAACGGTGGCTGATTGGGGGTCTAAGCAAGAAGGCAGCTGCAAAAGCGGTCGGGGTATCAGCCCGGACGTGTAGCAGGTGGGAACAGGGCAGAGTGCCCATGCCTTACGCGACATGGTGTTGGTTCAAGATCGTCACCGATGGCCTGCCGCTCGCGGAAGGCTGGGACGGCTGGGCCTTCCGTGACGGAGTTCTCTGGTCCCCGGAGAACCTCGGCTTCACCCCCAAGGACATCTACACCATCCCATGGCTGCGCCAGACCCTGCGGGCCAAGCGCGGCGCTAGGCACAGCCTAGACCCCATCATCACGGCTCAGATCGATCCTCAGAGCGCCGAGCGGCTGCGGCTGCTGGGCAAGCTGGAGGTGGTCGGTCTGCTGCTGTCGTTCACCTACAGCGAATTGCTGCCCCAGCAAAGCCCCGGGGAACAGCGGTTGGCGAAGTCGCTGAACGAGATGCTGCACCGCCTGGCGTACTGCCAGCAGGAAACCGAGCTGCTGGAGGTCTCGTCATGAAAATCCATACCCCCAACCCAGCGAACCCATGCCGGCCGGCGGCGGCGCTACCGCGCCTCTGCCTGCCCGGCCGGAAAAACCCGGTTTGGCAGGGGGCGAATAGGCGCTTGGCGGCGCTGATCGAGACAGGCAGCGCCAACGGCAGCGGATCGGCCTTTACCTCTGGCGGGAAGACGCTCCTTCCAGTCGCTCGCACGCCCAAAGGGCGCGCACAACCACCCGTAGACACCACGGAGGCACCATGAACAGCACCGCTATCGAAGACGACATGACCCCGGAAATCATCCGGCTCCTGGACAACCTTCGCCAGGTCACGCCCAACGAAGCCCAGGCCGTGGAGGCCCTGAAGACCTACTGCATGGTCCAGATACTGGGCTGGGACGACTGCAAGGCCCTGATGCCGTCCAGCACGTTCTATCGCCATATCCGGCAGCTGCGAGACGCCGGACTCAGCAAATGGCTAGTGATGAACGACGACGAGGCCGTCGAGAAAATCGCCGGGGTGATCGGCGACGAGCGCAAGGCCAACCGGATTTACTGGGATCTGGAGGCAGGCAAGGAAGCGGAATACGCGGAGATGCTGCGCAAGGCCATCCGGACCCCAACGGGGTCACTGAGGGCCTGCCATGTTTAACAATCGTCATACCACGTCATACCAAAAAACTGCCATGCTTAGTCCCATGGGCGGCAGTGGCAGGCAACCCATTGCACAAAGTCGGGGTGTTACAACGACCCCGACCGGGATTTGGCATGCCCGGACGTTGGACATGCTGTCGGCCCGGGCGACGCGGAGGGCCGAAAGGGTGACATGGGTGCAAGAGGCGGTTTCGGGGGCAAAACCCAAGAACGCCAGCCCAGAGCCAGTTCAAGCCGAATAGAGGTCTCAGAGAGTGCGCATAATCTATATTATGTTAAATAATGGAAATGGCGGATGACTCCCCTGCGCCAATGGTAATCCTCAGGTGCCGGTCGACTGGTTGTCGGGCCGGAGCCCGTCGACACCGCCAGTCTGCGTGACCAGCGATTCGAGGGCGTCGCGCAGGCGCTGTGTGTCGCGTTCCAGGTCATGCAGCGCCCAGGGCAGCCGCTCATCGTCATGCCGTTGCCAGGCGATGCGCAGGTCGGCCACCATGCCCGCCATGCGGGGCTGTTCGAGTTCTGCCGCGAGGCGCTCCAGACCATCCAGGGCCGGTTCTGCGGCTACGGCGTCGGGCGACTCGTGCAGCCGGCTCATATGCAGCTCGATCTCGGTCATCACGCTGCGCGCCACCAGGTCCACCGTCTCGGGCGTGAGCTGGGTCACCTGACGGGAGACCAGTGACAGAAAGCGGTCACGAAAGGCCCCTTCCCGCCCGCCCGGCACAGACTCCGGGAGCGGCATCGGCAGGCGTCCCAGCCAGCGGGTGAGCACGCGCTGCAGATCGGCCTTGTTCAGGGGTTTTTCCATGAAGTCGTTCATGCCGGCCTCGAGACAGCGTCGGCGCGCATCGCGATCACCGGCCGTCACGCCGATCACCGGCAGGCTTTCGCCGGCAGGCAGTGCCCGGATCAGTCGCGTTGCGCTGCAGCCATCGAGTACCGGCATGCGGATATCCATGAAGACGGCGACGTAGTCGGTGGTGCGGCACCGGTTCACCGCCTCGCGGCCGTCCCCTGCTACATCCACCACATAGCCCACCTGCTCCAGCAGACGGCGCAGTACCAGCTGCCCCGTGAGGTTGTCGTCCACCACGAGCACACGGCAGTTACCGGTGCACAGCGCGGGATCAGTCAGGCCGGCTTGCGTTGCGACAGCGCCATAGGCGGGGCCGTTTTCGGGAATGAGCATGACGGCCGCGAGCACCGTCAGGAATATGGCAAGCACCAGCAGTGCGAGCCAGACCCACCACTGCAGTCCTGCGCTGAGCAGCAGTTCGGGCATGGCCTGTGCTGGCAGGCTGAATCCGGTCAGCAGCGTGGCTGCTGACAGGGCTGCGGGCCATCCGGGGTGGCGCATGCTCAGGCCTCGGTCGGGGACAAGGGAAGCAGGCCCTGGATACGCGACACCAGCTCGGCGTTCTCGAAGGGCTTCATCAGGTAGTCGTCGGCACCGCGGGAGACGGCGCGCTGCAGCTCGTTCTCGTCCAGGGCCGAGACGACCAGGATGCGCAGATCGTCCTGGCGGGACTCCGTGCGGATGAAGTCCAGCACCTGGAAGCCGCTGAGCCCCGGCATGCGCAGGTCCAGCGTCATCAGGCCGGGGCGGTAGGATTCGAGCAGCACGCCCGCCTGCAGCCCGTCACCGGCGATACGCGTCTCATAGCCGGCACGGGTTAGCGTGCGCGCCATGGCGCGTGCCATGTTCTCGTCATCGTCCGTCACCAGCACGCGGCGATTGGGCTCGATGGGCGCCAGCTCCGCCGGTATCGGCATGCGGTTGCGGTGCAGGAAGGCGACGAAGTCTTCTACCTGCACCCGGTGATCGCCGCGTCCGGGCAGCTTGTGTCCCTTGAGTTCGCCGCGCTCGATCCAGCGGATGACGGTGCGAAAGTGCACGCCGCAATATTTGCCGATCTCGCCGGTGGTCAGGAAACGTGCTGGGGTCATGGCATCACCTCTTGATGTCTGAGTGTGATTATATGACTAACATGACACTTGTGACAATGATCACAAATCGATGCGCCTCTGAAAATGCATTTCCATGAATATCAATACGATATGGACAATAATTCATGTTGTTTAATCAATTCGGACAGGTCGGCGGTACGAAAAACCCGACAGGCGCAACCACATTCGCCAGTGGGATAGGATTGCCCTGCCCCCTGTCGGTAATCATACTGTTTTCCATTCGTTCTGACACTGAAGAGGCACGGGCGTGAGCGACAGCCCCATGGATGCACTGACCCGGCGGCAGCGGGAGATCTATCAGTTCCTGGTGCAACACGCCGGGGACTTTCCCCACCCGCCCACACTGGACGAGCTCTGCCAGGCGCTCGGGCTGCGCTCGCGCGGCTCGCTGCACAAGCAGGTCCTCGCGCTAGTCAGGGCCGGCCTGGTCGAACCCATGAACCAGCGCCAGCGCGGCATCCGGCTTCGTACCGCAGATGACCCGTCCGGCCCGGAGACCACCCTCCCCCTCATCGGTTACATCGCCGCCGGGCGCCCCATCGAGGCCTTGCCGCAACCCGAGCAGGTCAGCGTGCCGGCCTTCCTGCGTACCCGCGGTCACTGCTATGTGCTCCAGGTGCGAGGGGATTCCATGGTCGATGCGGGAATACTGGAAGGCGACTGGGTGGTCATCGAGCAGCGTGACACGGCGCGCAACGGCGAGATCGTCGTGGCGCTCATCGACGAGTCCGAGGCCACGCTCAAGCGCATCGAGCAGCATCCGGACCGGGTGATCCTGCATCCGGCCAATGCCCGCCTGGAACCGCTGATCTACAGCCCGGAGCGGGTCCGCATCCAGGGGGTGCTGGTGGGCCAGATGCGCCGCTACACCTGAATCCGGGTACCTGGCTGGGTTATGCTGGGTGCCTGCCCAGTACCGGAGCCCCATCGATGACACAGCCCAGGATCGCCGCACGCAGCCCCATCGCCGTCGAGCTCGAGGCCGGGAAGGAGTACTACTGGTGCGCCTGTGGGCGCTCAAGGAACCAGCCCTTCTGCGATGGCTCGCATGCCGGTACCGATTTCACGCCGCTGGCCTTCACGGCCAAGGAAGACGGCGAGGCCTGGCTCTGTCGCTGCAAGCACAGCGGGAACCCCCCCTACTGCGACGGCAGCCATGCCAGGCTGGGGGATGAGCAGGACACGGCCAACAGGCAGGCCGATGCCCAGGATGCCGGTGAACAGGCTGGCGCCGACGACGAGCAGGACAGGATGCCCGGGACAAGCCGCGAGGAACCCACGCTCGAGCGCGTCCACGCCCTCGCCCGCCACGGCCTGGAGCAGACCGGCCCGCATGGCGAGATGGTGGCCATGGGGGTGCCCCGCGATGACCTGCCCCGCTGGGATGACATCCAGATCCTCACCGCCCAGTTCGCCACCCGGCCACTGGCCGAGGAGGCGCCGGTAGGCACCCGCCTGGTGATCGGTCCCGGGGCCCGGCGACCGCTGGAACTCGATATCCCGCTGTTCGTGTCCGACATGAGCTTCGGCTCGCTCTCGCGCGAGGCCAAGATCGCCCTGGCCAGGGGTTCGGCCCGGGCCGGCACCGGCATCTGTTCCGGCGAGGGCGGCATGCTGCCGGAGGAACAGGCGGCCAACCCCCGCTATCTATACGAACTGGCCGCGGCGAGATTCGGCTACGAGGACGCGATCCTGGACAGGATCCGTGCCCTGCACTTCAAGGGCGGACAGGCGGCCAAGACCGGTACCGGCGGGCACCTGCCCGGGCGCAAGGTGACCGAGGAGATCGCCCGGGTCCGCGGCCTGAGACCCGGGCAGGACGCCATCTCCCCGCCGGCCTTCGTCGATCTGGTCACCCCCGGGGACTTCCGTGAATTCGCCGACCAGGTGCGCGAGCGCACCGGCGGCATCCCCATAGGCTTCAAGCTCTCGGCCAACCACATCGAGGCCGACATCGACTTCGCCCTGGAGGCGAGCGCCGACTACCTCATCCTGGACGGCCGGGGTGGCGCCACCGGTGCCGCCCCGCGGCTGTTTCGCGACCACATCTCCGTGCCCACCATCCCGGCGCTGGTGCGCGCCCGCCGCCACCTCGACGCCTGTGGCGCCAGCGATGTCACGCTCATCATCACCGGCGGCCTGCGCCTGCCCGAGGACTTCATCAAGGCCCTGGCACTGGGTGCCGACGGCATCGCCCTGGCCAACAGCGCCATCCAGGCGGTGGGTTGCATGGCGGCACGTATGTGCCACACCAACCAGTGCCCTTCCGGCGTCGCCACCCAGGACCCGGAACTGCGCAAGCGGCTGGATACGGAGACCGGCGCCGACCGCCTGGCGCGGTTCCTGGAAAGCTCGGTGGCCCTCATGCAGGTCATGGCCCGCGCCTGCGGGCACGAGCACCTGAACCGGTTCAACCGTGACGACCTGACGACCTGGAAACGGGAGATGCGGGAACTGACGGGGTTGTGAGATGGCGTGAAGAGTGAAGAGTGAAGAGTGAAGAGTGAAGAGTGAAGAGTGAAGAGTGAAGAGTGAAGAGTGAAGTCGGTGCGCCACAGAGGTCACAGAGCGCACCGAGTAAAACCCCTATCCCCATGACCTCTGTGTTCTCTGTGACCTCTGTGGCATGGATAGTCGCCTATACCCTAACGCCTGATTCCTTCACCCCTCTCGTTTCACCCCGTAATACGCCTCGGCGGCCTCCACGGTCTGGGTGATGAGGGTGGAGATGGTCATGGGGCCGACGCCGCCCGGTACCGGTGTCCAGGCGCTGGCGCGGTCGGCCACGGCCGACAGCTCGATATCGCCGACGCCGCCCGGGTGATAGCCGGCATCCACCACCACGGCGCCGTCCTTGATCCATTCCCCCTTGATGAACTCGGGGCGGCCCACCGCGCCGACCACGACGTCGGCCTGGCGGATGAGTTCGGGCAGGTTCTGCGTGCGGGAGTGACAGATGGTGACGGTGCAGTCGGCATTGAGCAGCATCTGCGCCATGGGCTTGCCGAGGATGGGACTGCGCCCCACCACCACCGCGTGCCTGCCGCTGAGCGGGATCGCGTAGTGGCGCAGCAGGGTCATGATGCCGGCGGGCGTGGCCGAGCCGAAGGCGCGCTCGCCCATGGCCATGCGGCCGAAGCCCAGGCAGGTGACGCCGTCGACGTCCTTGCCCAGCGCGATGTGGTCGAAACACTCGCGCTCGTCGATCTGCGCTGGTACCGGGTGCTGCAGCAGGATGCCATGCACCTCTTCATTTCGGTTGAGTTCGTCGATCACCGCCAGCAACTGCTCGGTGGTGGTGTCAGGGCCGAGCTCCACCGCCTCCGAACCCATGCCGATCCGTTTGCAGGCATTCTGCTTCATGCGCACGTAGGTGGCCGAGGCCGGGTCGTCACCGACAAGAATCGTGGCGAGGATCGGCGTCTTGCCGCCTGACGCCTCCCTGATGGCCGCCACGCGTTGCGCGAGTTCGGCCTCGATGTCGCCTGCCAGTTTCTTGCCGTCGAGAATCATGATCTGCCCTTTGCGCCGCGCGCGGTTACTGCCATTGATAATGGCCCGCCATTATAGACGGCCCGCCAGGTGGCCAAAAGCGGCCATTGGGCATGAAGACAGAGGAGATTGAGTACAGGAAGGATATGGTGCCCGGGGCCGGGCTCGAACCGGCATGGTGTCGCCACCGAGGGATTTTCTTACCAGCTACGGCTTTCGCCGCCGATCGCTCGTTTGTGGTCTGGACTTTCTCTTCGCCGTATCGCGCCGGTACTGCGGGCGACGTAGGCGGGGGCCGTCAAGTCTCTACACGTTCCCTGCCATGCAGGGCTTCGCTCGGGATTGCCACCACCCGGGAGGTGCTGAGGGTTCCCCGAATTTGACCCCATTCACGCGGGGCGTTTCCAACCCCGGTGCTCAAACGACATCAAGTCCCTTGCGTCTACCAATTTCGCCACCCGGGCGGGAGGAAAATATGGAGGCTGAGCCCGGAATCGAACCGAGGTACACGGCTTTGCAGGCCGCTGCATCACCACTCTGCCACTCAGCCGGAGATGACGAGGTGGGGATGATAGCACCTCGTCCTGGAAAAGAAAAAACCCCGGCGATGCCGAGGTTTTTTTGAAGCTGGAGCGGGAAACGAGACTCGAACTCGCGACCCCAACCTTGGCAAGGTTGTGCTCTACCAACTGAGCTATTCCCGCTGCGTCAGTGGGGCGGAATGATACTGGCCACCCCGGACTTCGTCAACACTTTTGCAACAGCACTGCACAACCCGTGGAGCCTACTGCGCCTCGAAGCTGCGGATGGCCGCGCGCAGGTAGCTCAGCATGGACCACAGCGTGAGTGCGGCGGCAACGAACAGCCCTGCCAGGCCGATCTCGTAGACCGGGATGCCCCACAGCGGATGCTCGAACAGCAGCAGCGTCAGGGCGATCATCTGCGCCGTGGTCTTCACCTTGCCGATGTAGGAGACGGCCACCCGGGCCCGCTGGCCGATCTCGGCCATCCATTCGCGCAGGGCCGAGATGGCGATCTCGCGCCCGATGATGATGATGGCGGCCACCGCCAGCCAGACCGACCAGTCGCCATGCACCGCGTGGCTGTGCTCGGTGACCATCACCAGCACCGCCGCCACGGTGAGCTTGTCGGCCACCGGATCGAGGAAGGCGCCGAAATGGGATTCCTGGCCCAGGCGACGCGCCAGGTAGCCATCCAGCCAGTCCGTCACGCCGCCCAGGGCGAAGATCAGCGCGCTGGCCGGGCCCGACCATTCCCAGGGCAGGTAGAACACGACCACGATCAGCGGGATCAGCGCGATGCGCAGGTAGGTCAGTGCATTCGGGATGTTCATGCGGGCCATGGCGGCGTGGTGTCCGGGTCAGTCCTGTGAATGAAAGGTCTCGTAGATACGTCGTGCCAGCTCATGGCTGATACCCGGCACCTTGGCCAGCTCTTCGGCACTGGCGGCACTCACACCGCGCTGCCCGCCGAAGTGCTTGAGCAGCGTCTGACGGCGCTTCGGCCCCAGTCCCGCAATGCCCTCCAGCGGCGAGGTGGTTCGCGCCTTCGCGCGACGCTGGCGATGACCCGTGATGGCGAAGCGATGCGCCTCGTCGCGGATCTGCTGCACGAGATGCAGTGCCGGTGAGTTCGCCGGCAGTATAGTGGGCACCGCGGAGTCGCTCAACACGAGGGTCTCGAGGCCGGGCTTGCGGCCCTCCCCCTTCGCCACGCCGATGATGGTCACGCCCGTTATCTGCAGTTCTTCCAGCACCTCGCGCGCCTGGCGCACCTGGCCCTTGCCGCCGTCGATGAAGAGGATGTCCGGCAGGGGCGCCTCCCCTTCCTTCAGACGGCGATAGCGCCGGGTGAGCGCCTGGCGCATGGCGGCATAGTCGTCGCCGGGCTCGATGCCCTCGATGTTGAAGCGGCGGTAGTCCGACTTCTTCGGCCCCTCGCCATCGAATACCACGCAGGATGCCACGGTGGCCTCGCCCTGGGTGTGACTGATGTCGAAACACTCCAGGCGTGACGGGATGGCCTCCAGGTCCAGCTCCTCCTGCAGGGCCTCATAGCGCTGCTGCATGCCCGCCCGGGAGGCGAGGCGCGCATCCAGGGCATGCGCGACGTTGCGGCGGGCGAGCGCCACCCAGCGTGCGCGATCACCGCGCAGGCTGTGCGAGATCGTGACCTTGCGCCCGCGGCGCAGGGCCAGCATCTCCTCCAGCACCGCCCGGTCCTCTGGCGCATGCGAGACCAGGATCTCGCCCGGCACCTCGCGCGTGAGGTAGTACTGGCCGATGAAGGCCGCCAGCACCTGCCCCTCGTCCAGCTCGTCCGTGGCGCTGGGAAAGAAGCTCTTGTTGCCGAGATTGTGCCCGCCGCGTACGGAGAAGGCCTGCACGCAGGCCAGACCGCTGCGGATCTCGCAGGCGAGGATGTCGAAGTCCCCCTGCCCGCCCGATACGTACTGCTTCTCCGAGATCTGCCGCAGGGCCTCGATCTGGTCGCGGTACTGCGCCGCCTGTTCGTAATCCAGGCGGGTCGCGGCCTCCTCCATGCGTCGCACCAGGTCGCCGATGACCTTCTCGCTCTTTCCCTCCAGGAACTGGATGGCGTGCTCGATATCCTCGCGGTACTGCGCCTCGCTGATGTAGCCCACGCAGGGTGCGGTGCAACGCCTGATCTGGTACTGCAGGCAGGGCCGGGAGCGGTTGCGGAAGAAGCTGTCCTCGCACTGGCGCACGCGGAACAGCTTCTGCAGCAGGTTCAGCGTCTCGCGCACCGCCCCGGCACTGGGATAGGGGCCGAAGTAGCGCCCGGGCTGCCGACGCGCGCCACGGTGGAACCCCAGCCGCGGAAAGGCGTCCTGGGTGGCGACGAAGATATAGGGATAACTCTTGTCGTCGCGCAGCAGCACGTTGTAGCGGGGGCGATGCTCCTTGATCAGGTTGTTCTCGAGCAGCAGCGCCTCGGCCTCGGTATTGGTGACCGTGACCTCGATGTTGCAGACCTGACGCACCATGGAGGCGATACGCGGACTCAGCTGGGCCGAATCGCGGAAATAGGAGGACACCCGCTTGCGCAGGTCCTTGGCCTTGCCCACGTACAGCACCTGCCCCGCCTCGCCCATCATGCGGTAGACGCCGGGGCGATGGGTCAGGTGGCGCAGGAAGGCCTGGGGATCGAATGCGGCCGGGACGCTCATCGACCTGCGGGCAGCCGCTCGCGGATACGTGCAAACACGGCGTGGAACATGTCCTCGGTGAGGCGCCGGGTCTGGGTGTTGTAGCGGCTGCAGTGGTAGGAGTCGACGAGCAGCAGGCCGTTCGGCAGCGCATGCTCCGCCCCGTGGCCGAAGCGGTAGCTGCCCTGCTTCAGCCCCTGGGCACGCAGCACGGCGTTGTGGGCGATGGTGCCCAGGGCCAGCACCACCGAGCCCGTTGCCAGCGTATCGAGTTCCGCTGCAAGGTAGTCGTTGCAGGCGCGGATCTCGGCGGTGGTGGGCTTGTTCTCGGGTGGCAGGCACTTCACCGCGTTGGTGATGCGGCAATCGGTGAGCCGTAAGCCGTCGTCCGCCGCGCGCGACTCGGGGGTCGACCCGAAGCCGAACCGGTGCAGGGTGTCGTAAAGCAGGATGCCGGCATAGTCGCCGGTAAAGGGGCGGCCGGTCGCGTTTGCGCCGTGCATCCCCGGGGCCAGCCCGACGATGAGCAGGCGCGCACGCGCGTCACCGAAGGGGGCAACCGGGGCGCAGTGGTAGTCGGGGTGCCTGACCTGTACGTCATGCAGAAAGCCGGCGAGCCGCGGGCAGCGTCGGCAGGATGGATCGAAGCTGGATGTCATGGGGCGATTCTATCCCAAGCGGGTCCGGCGCTCACCTGCCGGGATTCGAGAGAACAGATGAGGTTGTCTCTGTAACTGGCTGTTTATGAAAGATCAGCTGTCGTGCTCGATGAGCCCGTGCTGCATGGCCAGCCGGATCATCTCGATGTCGCTCTTCACGTTGAGCTTGTCGTGCAGGCGGCTTTTGTAGGTACTCACCGTCTTGGGGCTCAGGCAGAGTTTGTCGGAAATCACCTGCGGTCGATGCCCCTGGGTGATCATGAGCAGGATCTGCATCTCGCGCTGGGAGAGCCGGTCGAAGGGCGAGTCGTCCGCCCCGGGCAGCATGGACAGGGCCAGCTGCTGGGCGATCTCGGGGCTGATGTGCTTGCCGCCGCCATGGACGCCCTTGATGGCCTTGATCATCTCGTCGATGTGGCAGCCCTTGGTGAGGTAGCCCGCTGCCCCCGCCTCCAGCAGGCGGCGCGGAAACGGCCCCTCGGCATGCACGGTGACCACGATGATCCGTGGCGCGCCCTCGTGCAGCAGGATGCGTCGGATCGCCTCCAGTCCGCCGATGCCCGGCATGTTCACGTCCATGAGCAGCACGTCGGGCTTGAGCCTGCGCACGGCCTCGATGGCCGCCTCGCCGCTGTCGGCCTCGCCCACGACCTCGATCCCGTCGGAGTCCCTGCGATCCTCCAGCAGCCGACGGATACCGGTGCGCACCAGATCATGATCGTCCACGATGAGGACGCCAATCATAACCACTCCCTGAGACCTGCCTTTGGCGTTATTTATGAAAAACCGTGCCTGCCCCACGATACCACGATTCCACTGTGGTTCAGGCACTCGCGAAATGCAGTGGAACCCCGCCAGGCAGATCTCATTTTACATGCGTGGCGGGCTTCAGGCAGTCATCCTGAATCCTGTCCCCTGTATTGTCTCAGTCGTGGCATTCCGCCGTTGCAGTACCCGGGTCTCGCAGGGTCCCGAGATCGGGCATGTCTCGATTGGCGGACGCGGTCTTGTGGGGCGTGACCGGAGTGGCGCCCGGCTTTACTATGAATGCGAATCATTGTATTTTGCGTTACCGATTTTCAGCCAAGGTCAGCCTCATGCAACGCCTCTCCGCCCTGCTGTTTCTGCTTGTCCTCAGTAGTCTGCCGATTCTGTCTGCACTGGCCGCCAGCGATCCGGGCCGGATGGTGCAGCTGGTCGATTACGTGGGAGTGGATTACCCCGGGGCAGTGGCAGATGGCGTGGTCGTGAACGCGGGGGAATACGCGGAGATGCGTGACTTTGCGGCGGCCATCCAGGAACAGGTCCGCGACCTGGCAGGCCAGGCCCCGGAGTTGGTGAACATGGCCGAGACGCTGGCGGCACAGGTGGAACAACGGGCGCCGCCCGCACAGGTGGCCGCGAGCGCGACGGCGCTGCGCCTGGCGCTGGTGGACCGCTTCGACATTGTGACCACGCCGCGTCGGGCGCCGGATCTTGCCCGTGCCCGTAACCTCTATGCCCAGCACTGCGCAGTCTGCCACGGTGTCGATGGCCAGGGCGACGGGCCGGCCGCCACCGGCCTGGTGCCGCCGCCTACCGATTTTCAGGATGCCGGCCGCTGGGGGCAGCGCACCCTCTTTGGCCTCTACAGCACGCTGAGCGCCGGCGTGGACGACACCGCCATGCGCGGTTTCATCGAGCTGAGCGAGGCGGAGCGCTGGGACCTCGCCTTTCTCGTGGGCCGCATGGCGGTGACGCCGCAGGATGCCGCTGCCGGCAGCACGGTCTGGCAGGACGGGGGCGCGGCCGCCGATGCGCTGGGCGACCTCAGGACGCTGCTGGTGACCACCCCGGCAGAGGCCGAGGCCCGCTTCGGTACGCAGGGCCACGCCTTGATGGCCTATCTGCGCAACGAGCCTGCCGCGCTGTTCGAGGGCTCGCCGCTGGCCTACGCCCGGCGTGCACTCACGGACAGTGCCGCGGCCTACGGGCAGGGACAGGTCGAACAGGCCTATCGCCTGGCGGTGGATGCCTACCTCGAGGGCTTCGAGCTGATCGAGCAGCGCCTGGATGCCGTGGACCCGGAACTGCGTCGCGCCATCGAGACGGAGATGACCGCCTACCGCAGCCGGGTGCGCGAGGCCGCGCCGCCGGCCGTGGTACAGGCGCAGGCGGTGCGCATACTCGATCAGCTGGAGACCGCCGAGGCGCGCATACAGACCACCACCCTGTCCGGCGGCACGGCCTATGCGAGCGCCCTGGTGATCCTGCTGCGCGAGGGGCTGGAGGCGATCCTGGTGGTGGCCGCGCTGGCCGCCTTCCTCATCAAGACCGGGCGCCGCGACGGCCTGCCCTATCTGCATGCCGGGTGGGTTGGCGCGCTGCTGCTCGGCGGGCTGACCTGGTTCGCGGCCGAACACCTCATCGACATCAGCGGCAGCAGCCGCGAGATCACCGAGGGCGTGGCCGCCCTGGTGGCCATGGCCGTGCTGTTCTACGTGGGCTTCTGGATGCACAGCAAGACCAGCGCCCGGCAGTGGCAACGCTTCATCCAGGGCTCGGTGCAGAAGGCCCTGTCCACCGGCACGCTGTGGGGCCTGGCCGGGCTGGCCTTCATCGCCGTCTACCGTGAGGTGTTCGAGACCATCCTCTTCTACCAGGCCCTGTGGGTGCAGGCGGACGACGCCGCGCATCGCTCGCTGCTCGCCGGTATCGGCACGGCCGCGGCGCTCCTCGTCGTGCTGGCCTGGCTGATCCTGCGCTATAGCCAGCGCCTTCCGCTGCGCCAGTTCTTCGCAGTCTCCGGCCTGTTCCTGTTCGCCCTGGCCATCGTCTTCGCCGGCAAGGGTATCGTGGCGCTGCAGGAGGCTGGCTGGCTCAGCACCAGCCCGATCCCCTTCCCGCGCATCGACTGGCTCGGTATCTATCCGAACTTTGAAGGACTGGCCATGCAGGGGCTGCTCCTGTCGCTGGCCCTGCTGGTGCTGTGGCGCACCCGGCGACAGCCGACGGCCTGACGTCGCCGGCAGGTCGTCGTCAGGGCACGGCCACGAAGGGTTGCAGGATGATGTCCTCGTTTACCACGACCACGCTCCGGCTGGACGGCGCGATGTCGTAATAGCCCCAGTAGTCATAGGCGCGCAGCGTGTAGCCGCCTGACGGCAGGGCAAAGCGATAGTTGCCGCCCTGGTCGGTAAGCTGGGTATGCAGGCTGTCCGCGCCCGCCACCTCCACCAGCATGCCTGGCAGACCGAGACCGCCTTCCAGCACGACCTGCCCCGAGACAAACCAGGCCGACGTGGTGAAGTTCAGGCCCGCCACATCCGCCCCTGCGACGACAGGGTGCTGTGCCGGGGGCGAGAAGCTGTAGGCAATTGGTGAGGAGGGCGTGATGACATAGGCCCCGTCACGTACGCAGTCGAAGCGATAGCTCCCATCCAGCGACGTCACCGTGCGTTGCGTGACCAGGCCATCGCTCAGGGAGAGATCGATGGCGGACTCGCGATAGGCAAGCCCCACCCCCGCATCTGTTGTCGCGCTGCCCGAGAGCATATGACTCGTCTCCGGATGGCTGATGCCGATCGTGTCGGTTCCCGTACGTCCACCCGGATCGGTGGCGGTCACCCGGATCTCGTTGACGCCGATCGCCAGCGGCACGGTGGCCGACCAGCTGTGATTGCAAAGGTAGGGCTGCCCCAGCAGGTAACAGATCTCCACCTGCTGCAGGGCTGCACCGCCCACACCTGTGCTGGCGTTGTACCAGCTCACGGTGACGCCGGTATCCTCCGCCGAACCCGAGCAGCAATGCGAGTATTCGGGGCTGATGAAGGCATCGCCCGCCAGATAACTGCTGTTGCAGAAGTCGATGTAGGTCGGTTCCGGGGTAGGCACGGTGATGTAAATCCATCCACCACCCGCTACAGGCGCCTCATCCGCGTCGCCGTCGCCGCCACCGCAACCGGCGAGCACGAACAGCAGACAGAGCAGCAGGGGCAACGGCGAACGGGGGACCACCATGGGGGCTTCTCCAGGCAGGAAATCACGCCGCAAGGCGGGACGTGGCCGCTTTCACCAGGTGAATACGCCTTGTCCCGGCCGGGGTCAATAGACCGGCCCCCGATCGGGCCAGGCACCACGAATACCGCCTTGGGGCAAATAAGGTGACAGGGTTCTTTCCCTTCGCCGGTTAATTTCAGCAAGATCCATTGCTATATATAGTTCCATCAAACAACCGGAAGGATGTCCGTCATGATGCACTCTACCCGCCTGCGCCGCGCCGTCGTCTTCCCCCTGGTCATCACCTTTCTGCTCGGTGGCCTGGTGGGCCAGACTGCGGTGGCCGGCATGATCGGCACCGATGCCGTACTCGCCGAGCGGGCCGAGCTGGACGAGCGCGCCAGGATTCAGGCCCTGCTCGATCGCGAGGACGTGCAGGAAAAGCTGGTGGAATACGGTGTCTCGCCGGAGGCGGCGGCCGAGCGCGTCGCGGCGATGACCAGTGAGGAAGTACAGAAAATGGCGCAGGACATCGACGAGCTGCCCGCAGGCGGCAGCGCCGTGACCCTGCTGCTGGTGATCATCATCCTGCTCCTGCTGCTGCGCTAGGCAGGACCACCCCCCAACCAGCGACCCCGCTACACCACCCGCCTTGCCAGTCCCCACAGGAGCTTACGCAGCTCCTCGATCACCAGCACGCTGGCGGCGACGCCGGCGGCCAGCAGCCAGTCGGCCGGGGCCAGGTCGGTGGTGCCGAAGATGGCCTGGGCAGGCGCCCAGTGCACGGCAACGACCTGCAGCAGCACCACGCCCGTCAGCGCGAGCCAGAGCTTGTGGTTGCGCAGGAACTGACGGTTGAAGGTCGTGCCCTCCTCGGCCCGGGCGTTGAAGACGTTGAAGAACTGGAACAGCACGAAGGTGGTGAAGGCGAGCGTGACGGCGTAGTCGGTGCCGTTGATCGCCAGGGCCCGGGTGAAGACGTACAGCGTACCCACGGTCATGATGGCGCCGAAGAGCAGCAGCCGCGCGAGCCGCGCCAGGGTGAGGATCTGTGCGCCGGGCCGGCGCGGGCGTTCCTCCATCAGGCCGGGCCGGGCGGGCTCCACGCCCAGGGTCATGGCCGGCGGGCCATCCATGATGATGTTGATCCACAGCAGCTGGATGGCGGTGAAAGGCATCGGCAGGGCCAGCAGCGTGGCGCTCAGTACGGTGAGGATGGCCGCGATGTTGGTGGAGAGCTGGAAGCGTACGAACTTGACGATGTTGTCGTAGATCACGCGCCCCTCCTCCACCGCGTGCTCGATGGTGACGACGTTGTCGTCGGTGAGCACCAGGGTGGCGGCCTCGCGGGTGACGGCCGTGCCGGTATCGCCCATGGCCACGCCGATGTCGGCGGCCTTGAGGGCCGGCGCGTCGTTCACGCCGTCGCCGGTCATGGCCACGACGTGGCCGTCGGCCTTGAGGGCGCGCACCAGTTTCACCTTGTGCTGGGGCGAGACGCGCGCGAACACGGCGATGGCATCGATGCGCCGGGCCAGTTCGGCCTCGCTCATGGCATCGAGTTCCGCACCCGTGATCACCTCGCCATCCAGACCCAGCTCGCGGGCCACGGCCGCGGCAGTGGCGCGGTGGTCGCCGGTGATCATCTTCACCTGGATGCCGGCCTGCCGGCAGCTGGCGATGGCACCGGCCGCCTCGGGGCGCGGCGGGTCCATGAGCCCGACCAGCCCGAGGAAGGTCCAGTCCCCTGCATGGGCCCAGAGGTCGTCCGCCGGGTCGAACCCCGCGGCCGGGATGTCGCGGCTGGCCACGGCCATCACGCGCATGGCCTGGTCGGCCAGGGCGTCGTTCTCGGCGAGCAGCGCCTTGCGCTGCACCTCATCCAGTGCCTGTGGCCCGCCGGCATCGGCGTAGTGGCTGGCGCGTTCGAGCAGCACGTCGGGCGCGCCCTTCACGTACATCACCACGTGGTCGCCGTGGTGATGGAAGGTGGCCATGAACTTGTGGGCCGAGTCGAAGGGGATCTCGGCCAGGCGCGGGTGGCGCTCCTGTTCCGCCACCGGGTCCAGGCCGCCCTTTTGCGCCAGCACGTAGAGCGCGCCCTCGGTGGGGTCGCCGATGAGCCGGCCGTCGCGCACGCGCGACTCGGTGCACAGGGCCATGGGCCGCAACAGCGGCGTGAGATCGAGGGCGGCGTCGGCTTCGATCTGCCCATCGGGCGCATAGCCCTCGCCGCTCACGGTGAAGCGCTGCCCGGCGTACCAGCCGGCGCGCGCCGTCATCTGGTTCAGCGTGAGGGTACCGGTCTTGTCGGTGCAGATCACGGTGGTGGCGCCCAGGGTCTCCACCGCCGACAGGCGCTTGAGGATGGCACGCTTGCGGGCCATGCGCCACATGCCGATGGCCAGCGTGACGGTGACCACTGCCGGCAGGCCCTCGGGCACCGCGGCCACTGCCAGCGCCACCGCCGTCATGGCCGCCTCGGTCCAGGGGATGCCGCGCCAGAGCGAGAGTGCGAAGATCGCGAGTACCACCACGGCCGCGATGGCGGCCAGGCGTTTGCCGAGGATATCGAGCTGCTGTTGCAGCGGGGTCTGCCGGTCCGGTGCCTCGGCGATGAGCTCGGCGATGGCGCCCATCTCGGTGCGCATGCCCGTGGCCACTACCAGCATCTCGCCACGCCCGCGCGTGACGACGGTGTTCATGTAGAGCATGTTGCAGCGCTCGGCCAGCGGGAGCGCTGCCTGATCGAGGGCCTGGGTGAACTTGCCCACCGCCTGCGACTCGCCGGTGAGCGCCGCCTCCTGCACCTCCAGGGCATGGGCCGCGATGACGCGCCCGTCCGCCGGCACCTGGTCACCGGCCTCGAGCAACACGAGATCGCCGGGCACGAGATCGGCGGCCGCCACCTCCTGCACGTGGCCGTCGCGCCGCACGCGCGCGGTGGGCACGAGCATCTCCTTGAGGGCGGCGAGCGTGCGCTCGGCGCGGTGTTCCTGGTAAAAGCCCAGCAGGGCGTTGAGCAGCACCACCACGAGGATGACGATGGCGTCCTTGAGATCGCCGATGGCCCAGGCGAGCACGGCGGCCAGCAGCAGCACCACAATGAGCAGGCTGCGAAACTGGTCCAGCAGGCGCAGCCAGGCCGGTCGCGGCGGGGTCTCGGTGAGCCGGTTTGGGCCGACGCGGGCCTGGCGTTGCGCCACCTCGGCGGCGCCGAGGCCGGCCGTGGCGTCCGTATCCAGGGCGTGTGTGGCCGCTTCGGCCGTCAGGGTGTGCCAGGGTTGTGGCGAACCGTCGTCAGACATGGCTCCCCCATGGCGGGTTTGCGTTCATCCCCAGTCCGCGCGCAGTGCCTGGTGGTTCAGACGCAGCCACTGCAGGGCGATGATGGGGATGGCCGAATTGATGATGCCGCGGTCGAGCAGTGCGAAGGCCTCCCCGGTATCGACGACGCGCACGCGGATGTCCTCGCCCTCTTCCGGCAGGCCGTGCAGGCCGCCGATACCCGCGCTGTCGACCCGGCCCACGTAGAGGCTCAGCTGCTCGTCCGAGCTGCTCGGCGAGGGCAGGTAATGATGGATGCGCCGCAGCGCCAGCAGTTCGCAGCCCGCCTCCTCCAGTGCCTCGCGCAGGGCGACGTCTTCGGCAGCCTCGCCCGGCTCGATGATGCCGGCAATGATCTCGGTCAGCCAGGGGCCGCCCTCGGCGGCCAGTGCGCCGATGCGAAACTGTTCGATCAGCACCACCCGGTCGCGCAGCGGGTCGTAGGGCAGCACGGCCACCGCCGGGCGCTGGCTCAGCAGCTCGCGTTCGATGGGGCCGTTCATGCCGCCGTCGAAGCGTGTGTGCCGCAGCCGGTAGTGCAGGAACTCGAAGAAACCGCGGTAGAGCGGTCGCCGGTTGAGGATTTCCCACTTCATGTCTGCGGTAGTGATTTTCCGGTAAGCGCCTATAATCGCCCGGATGGATGCGATTACAACCAGCCTGCATGACCTGGTCGGCCGCCGTCTGGTATACGACGGGGTGGCCTGCCAGGTGATCGATGTGGTGCACGACGGCCCTTACGTCGTGCTCTCCTGCGATGCCACGGTCGGCGTGATACAGGCCAACCAGTTCGGCGAGGCACGCCGCCGCGTGCCGCAGACCTACATGATTCCCCTGTGGAGCCAGGTGCGCGACGATCTGCACCCGGTGCTGCGCGAGCTACTCAGCGTCGACGAGTGCGACGCCCTCTGCGCCCTGGCCCGCTCAGCGCGCGGCCAGTAGCGCCGCCACGGTCTTCGCATCCTCCGGCGTGTCCACGCCATGCCCCGGGGCCTCCAGGGCCTCCCCCACGTAGATCCGCTCGCCGTGATGCAGCGCACGCAGCTGTTCGAGCTGCTCCAGCAGTTCGAGGGTGCAGGGCTCCATGGTGGTGAAGCGGCGCAGGAAACCCACGCGATAGGCGTACAGGCCGATATGACGGAAGCAGGCCTTCACCTCGGGATGGGCCTCCACGTCGAAGGCGTCGCGCTCCCAGGGGATGGCCGCACGGGAGAAATACAGCGCGTAGTTGTCCGCGTCGCGCACCACCTTCACCACGTGCGGATCGAACAGCTGCGTGGCGGAGTGGATGGGCGTGCACAGCGTGGCGATACTGGCATCGGGGTGTGCGGCCAGGTCGTCGGCGACCTGGCGCACGATGCGTCCCGGCGTGAGCGGCTCGTCGCCCTGCAGGTTCACCACGATGTCGTCGTCGGACCAGCCGAGCGTCTCGGCCACCTCGGCCAGCCGGTCGCTGCCCGAACGATGCGTGGTGGCCGTCATGCACACGCCGGCGCCGAAGGCCTCGGCGGTCTCGCGCACGCGGTCGTCGTCGGTGGCGACCACCACGTCGCCCACGCCGCTCTCCAGGGCGCGCTCGTAGACGTGGCGGATCATCGGCTTGCCGGCCAGGTCGACCAGCGGTTTGCCCGGCAGGCGCGAGGAACCGAAGCGTGCCGGAATGGCGACATGAAACTTCATTTGCGGTAGTGCTCCGCTTCCTCGTCGGTGAGCTTGCGGGCCTCTTCCTCCAGCATCACCGGGATGCCGTCGCGTACCGGGTAGGCCAGGCGCGCGGCCACCGAGATGAGTTCATCGGACTTCTTGTCATAGATCAGCGGCCCCTTGGTTACGGGGCAGGCCAGGATGTCCAGCAGTCGTTTATCCATGGGTATCTCGTCGATATTTCGCATTGGCGCCCGCTATCTCGCGCACGCGTTTCATGAGTTGTTGCGCGAAGGTCTTGTCGGGCGAGGCCGAGACGGGGACCATCCACGCATTGTCGAGATTGAAATGTCGGCACTTCACGGCGTCCTTCTCCGTCATGAAGATGGGCAGTTCGTCGCCGAAATCGAGCTCGTCGGCGGTGAAGCCGTGGTGATCCGGGAAGGGATGCGGAATCACCTCGATGCCGTTGACGCGCAGCATATCAAAGAAGCGCTCGGGATGGCCGATGCCGGCCACGGCATGCACCTGCTGGTGACGGAAGGCATCGAGGGTATTGGCCATCTGGCTGTCGCGGACGTTTACCGCCACGTTGCCGCGCAGTCCCATGGCGAACTCGCCCTGCTTCGCCATGCCGTTGACGATGACGAAGTCGCAGTCCGCGAGCCGCGAGACCGGTGCACGCAGGGGACCGGCGGGCAGGCAGAAGCCGTTGCCGAAGCGCCGGCGGCTGTCGACCATGGCGATCTCGATGTCGCGCTTGAGGCGGTAATGCAGGAGGCCGTCATCGACGATGAGCACATCGACGCCATGCTCGGCCAGCAGCGCCCGGGCCGCCTTGTTGAAGCGCGGGGCCACGTAGACGGGGGCGCCGGTGCGCGTGGCGATCAGCACCGACTCGTCACCGACCTCGCCGGCATCGCTGGCCGGCGTGACGCGCTGCGGCCAGTCCCGACCGCTACCGCCCTGCCCGCTGCTGACGATGCCCGCACGCAGGCCGTTGGCCCGCAGCTGGTTCACCAGCCAGACCACCAGCGGCGTCTTGCCCGTGCCGCCCACGGTGATGCCGCCCACCACCAACACCACCGGCACCCTGAGCCGCGGCCAGATGCGGTTGCGCTGGCGGAAAAATCCCCGCCGCAACGTCACCAGTCCACAGTACAGTTTCGATGCCGGCCAGAGCAGGTAGGCCAGCAGCCCCTTCCTGTACCAGCTGGACTCGATCCCCATTACCAGTCAAATATCCTTTGCAGAAATTCGTCGATGGTCTTCTGCAATGTACGGCGTTCCTCCCAGAACAGTCGTCGGCAGGCATCCCCCTGCCGCCGGCCCTCTGCCGGGGCCTCGCGATACCCGGCCCAGAGGGCGAGCACCGCCTTTGTATCCTCGCATTGCCGCAGGTCTTTCGCCAGTGCCGCGTGCAGGCTGGACAGGCCGGGACGGATGCTGATCGCCGAACCGCCGGCCAGCGCCGACCACAGCGTGGTCTGCTGTGCCTGGTCCAGATGGCCGGCATGGATGGCGCTCGCCACCGCGCCGGTCCAGCGCATGTCGTCCAGCCACACCACGCTGCCGGCAGGCAGCGGCTGGCGTTGCCAGTCGCTGATCTGCAGGTCCGTGCCGGCGTCCGCCGGCGCCGCCTGGCCGTCGGCGGAGACGAAGAGTACGCCGTTGCCGGCCAGCGCGGTCTCGCGCCAGCGGCGGATGAAGTCAGCGGCCTCTGCCGGCGGCCCCTGCCACCACCACAGTTCGCGCTCCTCCCCGCCGGTGACCAGGCTGCGCAGGGTGGTGTCCACCTGCGCCTCGACGAAGAGGCTGTGCGGATCGGCGGGCGCAGCGATGTATCCTGCCGTGCCCGCCGCCTGCCAGGCCGCGGCCTGGGCCACGTCCACCGGGTAGGCCGCCTCCACCGGTACCTGCCCCGGGTCGGTGTTGAAGGCGAGCAGGTGCGCGCCCGCGGCATTGGCCCGGCGCGCGAGGTGTTCGGGAAAGGCGCTGTCTACCAGGATCACACCAAAGGGTTCGAAGCGCTGCCAGGTGCGGCGCACCGCCGACGGCCGGTCGCAGGGACCAAAGCCCAGGCCGATCTTGCGCATGCCGGCCACGCGCGGCTCAAGGATATCGGCGTAATCCTCCTCGAAGGTGAGCACCAGCCGCAGGTCGTGGCGTTTCTGCCGGATGGCGCCCATGAGCTCCACGCCCAGGCGCACGGAATCGCGGGTGCCGCCGGCCTTGATCCAGACGAGCCTGCCCTCGCCTGCCGGCGGACGCAGATAGCCCAGGCGCGCGTTGGCCCGGGCATGCTCACCGCGCAGGCGGTCGCGCCAGGTCTGCAGAAACACGCTGGGCCAGGCGGCGCCGTAGCTTTTCGGATTGCAGGACATGTCAGCTCAGCCGGCCACGCGGCCCGGCAGCGGCGCGACGGGGCACGGGGCTAGTCGCCCGCGCCGCGCGTGGTGGCGATGGACAGGCGCGTGAGCCCGGCCCTCTGCGCCGCGTCCATGGCCGTGACCACGGACTGGTGCGGGGTGTTGGCATCGGCGCGGATGATCACCGGCAGGTCCGTCTTGCCGGCGGCGGCCTTCTCCAGTGCGGTGCGCACCGTCTCGGGCTTCGTGTTGACCAGCTCGTTGCCGTTGAGGAAGTAGGTGCCGCTAGCGTCGATCACCAGTTCCAGCTTGTCCACCTGCTGCTCTTCCGGCGCCTGCGCGGCCTGCGGCAGGTTGATCTTGAGTTCGCTGGCGCGGTCGAAGGTGGTGGTCACCATGAAGAAGATGAGCAGCAGGAACACCACGTCGATCAGCGGCGTGAGGTTGATGTCGACGCTCTCGCTGCGGTGCGGGCGGAAGTTCACGCGGCCTGCTCCCGGCCCATGTCGGCCTGTTCGCGTTCACCGTGCATGACCTCGACCAGCTTGATGGCCTCCTGCTCCATCACCACCACCAGCTCGTCCACCTTGCCGCGGAAATAGCGATGGAAGATGAGGCTGGGCACGGCCACGGAGATGCCGGCCGCGGTGGTGATGAGCGCCTCGGAGATGCCCCCGGCGAGCTGGCCCGGGTTGCCCACGCCGACGTCGGTGATGACGCTGAAGACGGTGATCATGCCGATGACGGTACCCAGCAGGCCCAGCAGCGGCGTGATGGCGGCGATGGTGCCCAGGGTGTTGAGGAAACGCTCGAGCTCGTGGGCGACGTGCCGGCCGGTCTCCTCGATGCCTTCCTTCATCACCTCGCGGCTGTGGTTGCGGTTGACGAGGCCGGCGGCCAGCACCCGGCCGAGCGGCGAGCCTGCGCGCAGCTCACGGATGCGCTCCTCGGTGAGCTGTCCCTGCTGGGCCCACTGCCAGATCTGGGCGACCAGCTGGCGGGGGATCACGCGCGAGCGCTTGAGGCTCCACAGACGCTCGAGGACGATGGCGAGCGCCACCACGGAACATGCGATGATCGGCAGCATGAGCCAGCCGCCGGCCTGGATGATCTCGAACACGCGTGAATCCCCTGTCGGTTCCTTGAAGTGGCGCCATGATACCCGATTGCCACCGGTGACTGAATGCCGCCCGTCACAGTCCATCGAGCCGGTGCCAGAAGCGCCGGTACTGCTCGCGATGCGCGACCACCGGGCCCGGCCCGGCCGCCGACAGCGTGAACCGCAGGGCACCCGAAGATGCCGTCTCATGCACCGTCACGCCGCGTTCGGCGTAGCGCGCCAGCACCTCGGGCTTGGGAAAGCCGAAGCGGTTGCGATAACCCGCCGGCACCAGGGCCACCGACGGTCTCACGGCATCGAGGAAATACGCCGTGGAGGAGGTGTTGCTGCCATGATGGGGCACGATCAGCACGTCGCTGCGCAGGCCTTCGCCGTGTGCATGCACCAGCGCCCACTCCGCCTCCGCCTCGATGTCGGCGGCGAGCAGCACCGCCCGGCCGCCGGCACTCACGCGCAGCACGCAGGAGCCGTTGTTTTCCGAGCCGCGATAGCGGGGGGACGGATGCAGGACCGCGAAGTCCACCCCGTCCCATTGCCAGACCTGACCAGCCCGGCAGGCGCGCGCGATGGGCGAGACCGCTTGCGGCACGCTGGCCAGCACCTCGCCCACCGGTATCTGTCTGAGCAGCGAGTCGGCCCCGCCGCGGTGGTCATTGTCGCCGTGGGAGATCACCAGTGTGTTGACGGCGCCCTGCCCGCGATGGCGCAGATACGGCAGGACCACGGCCTCCCCGGTGTCGAAATCCGGGCTGAAGCGCGGCCCGGTATCGAACACGAGCAGGTGCTGCCGGGTCTCGATCACCGCGGCCAGACCCTGGCCGACATCGAGCAGCGTGATCGCCACCTCGCCGGTGGCCGGCCGCTCCACCGCCGGGAACAGCAGCGGCAGGCACAGGACCAGACCGAGCGGCCGCCCCGGCATGCCGCGCGGCAGCAGCAGCCAGGCGCTGCCCGCCACCGCCAGCAGCAGGATGAGCGGCGTGGGGGCCGGCCGGTGCCACAGCTGCAGCGGTTGCGCCGCCAGCAGCGAGAGCAGCTGCCACAGGGGATCGAAGACGGCGGATACCAGCTGCAGCAGCCAGCCGGCCAGCAGCGGCGACAGCGGCGCCAGCAGGGTCGCGAGCAGCACCGGCGGCACCACCAGCAGGCTCACCCAGGGGACGGCGACGAGATTGGCCAGCGGCGCCCCCAGCGAGGCGCGCTGGAACCAGTAGGTGGTGAACGGCAGCAGGCCGATGGCCAGCAGGTACTGGGCCCGTATCCAGCCGCCGAGTCGCCGCCGCGCCTCTGCCCTGCGTCCGGGCACCGCGCCTGGCGGCAGCCTTCCGCGAAAACCGAACAGCAGCAGGGCCACGGCCGCGAACGAGAGCCAGAAACCCGGCGCGAGCACGGCCGTCGGATCCAGCAGCAGCACTGCCACCAGGGCGAGCGCCAGCCCCGTCGAGGCCTGCACCATGCGCCGCAGCAGGATCGCGCCGAACAGCACTGCCAGCATGATGAGCGCGCGCTGGGTCGGGATGGAGAAACCCGCCAGCGCGGCATAGACCAGGGCCGAGAGCAGGCCGCCGACGGCGGCCCAGCAGGGGGCCGGCCAGCGCAGCGCGAGTGCGGGCCAGCGGGCGATGAGCCGGCGCAGCAGCCAGAAGGCCAGCCCGCCGACCAGGCCGATGTGCAGGCCGGAGATGGCCACGAGGTGATTGGTGCCGGTGCGCAGCAGCACGTCCCAGCTCGCGGCATCGATGCGGGAGCGGTCCCCCAGCGCCAGGGCGAGCAGGATACCGAAGTGCGGCAGTTCGCCGCCGGCCTCGGTCAGGCGTGTACGCAGCCCGGCGCGCAGGCAGTCGAGCGGGCAGCCGCCCACTCCCAGGCGCCGGTTCTCACCACGCTCGCGCACGTAGCCGGTGGCGCCGACACGCTGCTGAAACAGCCAGCCTTCATAATCGAAACCACCCGGGTTGTGAAACCCGTTCGGCCGCTTCAGCCGCACCGTGAGTCGCCAGCGCTCGCCGGCCACCGGCATGGCCTCGCCCCGATACCAGCTCAGGCGCAGGCGCTGCGGCACGCCGGACGGCGCGTCCACCGGTTCGAAGAGGAAGCGCCGGGCATCGTGGCGCAGCTCGGTGAGGCCCCGTACATGCCCTTCGAGCACCAGGTCCTGCCCCTCCAGCGCCGGGTCGAGTACCGGATGCAGCACGAGATGGGCATGCAGCCACGACCAGAGCAGACCGACGGCCAGCCCGGCGCAGAGCCGCAATACAGGACGGGATGAGACGAGCAGGATGAGCGCGGGAGGCAGGAGCAGGCCCCAGAGCGGGGATGGCAGCGTGGACAGCTGATGGGCCAGCCAGGCGCCGATGAGCAGGCCGATGGCGAAAAGGCGCATTTTCCGATCCCTGGAAAATCATGGATAATGTGGGTGCCGCACCCAGGCCCGCGTCAGTCGGGCCCTATACAACAGACGACGAGCCGGACTATCTAGCCCCAGCATGCCGAGACGATTCTTCAGACGCATGATGCCCGACCACACCCGCGTTCGGGAACACAGGGCATTGCAGTTCTTCGGCACCCTGCTCCACGACCCCAATCTCTGGCATCTCAACCGGCGTTCGGCCGCCGGGGCCTTCGCCATCGGCCTGTTCATGGCCTTCGTGCCCATCCCCTTCCAGATGGCCGCCGCCGCGGCGCTGGCCATCCTGTTCCGGGTGAACCTGCCGATCGCCGTGGCCCTGGTGTGGATCACCAACCCCATCACCATGCCGCCGATCTTCTACAGCCTCTACAAGCTGGGGGCCTGGGTGCTGGATACGCCGCCCATGCTGTTCAGCTTCGAGCTGAGCTGGGACTGGCTGGTGACCGACATGCTGCACATCTGGAAGCCCTTCCTGCTCGGCTGCCTGATCATGAGCACGATCAGCGCGATTGCCGGCTATGTGGCCATTCGCGTGATCTGGCGCATCTCCATCGTGCTGCGCCTGAAGGAACGCCGCCTGGCGCGCCTGGCCCGCCATTCACACGACGGCGACGACTCCTCCCGCCCCTGAGCGCGCCCAGCCCCTCTCAGGCGAGGCTCAGCACCCCGTCTTCCATCGAGTAGACGCGATCCATGCGTGCCGCCAGGTAGGGGTCGTGCGTCACCACCACGAGCGTGGTGCCCAGCTCCTGGTTCAGGCGCAGCATGAGCTGGAAGATCTGGTCGGCGGTCTTGCGATCGAGGTTGCCGGTGGGCTCGTCGGCCAGCACGGCGCGCGGTTCGGTGATGAGTGCACGGGCGATGGCCGCGCGCTGGCGCTCGCCGCCCGAGAGTTCCCCCGGTTTGTGGGTCACCCGCCCCAGCATGCCCACCCGCTCCAGCAGGGCGCGGGCCCGCTGCCGGGCCTGCGCCGAGTGCGCGCCGGCGATCATCAGCGGCATGGCGACGTTCTCCAGCGCGGTGAACTCCGGCAACAGGTGATGGAACTGGTAGACGAAGCCCAGCGCCTCGTTGCGCAGGCGTCCGCGCGCGGCGTCCGACAGCTTGCCCATGTCCTTCCCGCAGACCTCCACCGTGCCGGCGGTGGGGGTGTCCAGGCCGCCGAGCAGGTGCAGCAGCGTGCTCTTGCCGCTGCCCGAGGCCCCCACGATGGCGATCTTCTCGCCGGTGCGGGCCTCGAAGTCGATGCCCTTGAGGACCTGCAGGTAGCCGTGACCCTCATCGAAGGTCTTGCTCAGGCCGCGGCAGCGGATGACGGGCTGGTCCTGGTCGAAGGCGTCGATCATGGTCACTCGTAGCGCAGGGCTTCGGCCGGCTGGGTGCGCGAGGCGCGCCACGCGGGATAGAGCGTGGCCAGCACGGTGAGGATGAAGGCCATCAGGCCGACGCGCACCACGTCGCGGATGCGCAGGTCGGAGGGGATGTCGCTGATGTAATAGACGTCGGGCGAGAGGAATTTCATGCCGATCAGACCCTCCAGCGTGGCCACGATCACCTCGACGTTGAGCGCCACCGTCACGCCGGCGATCACGCCGATGAGCGTGCCGAGAAAACCGATCAGGCTGCCCTGGATGATGAAGATCATCATCACCTTGCCCGGCGTGAGGCCGAGTGTGCGCAGGATGGCGATGTCCGACTGCTTGTCCGTGACCACCATCACCAGGGTGGACACGATGTTGAAGGCCGCGACCGCCACGATCAGGAACAGGATGATGAACATCACCGTCTTTTCCATCTTCAGCGCACGGAAGAAGTTCGCATGCTGGCGCGTCCAGTCCGTCACCCAGTAGTCGGGCCCGAGGCTGTCGTTGAGGCTGGCGGTGATGCGCGGGGCGCCGAACATGTCGTCGAGCTTGAGGCGCAGGCCGCTGGCGTTGCTGCCCATCTGGAAGAGCGGCTGGGCATCCTTCAGGTGCATGAAGGCCACGCTGCGGTCGTACTGGTGCATGCCCAC